>JBOHOI010000203.1:0-5330 GCA_050731155.1 Nitrospiraceae bacterium
GTGCAGGGGGACGGTGAGCACCACCAGGGAACCAGGTTTGGTCAGCGTGACGTGCCCGCCCCGCTGACGATCCTGGACCCAGCCCGCCTGCTCAAAGGCCTGGATGGCCACCTCGCTCGAACAGACAGACGGTTTCGTCACGAACCGGCGACCTCGACTTGGGTGACTTCCAACTGGGCCGGTAATCCCTGCGCCTGGCGGGTCTCCAGGCTTACCTGGATCGCTTCCCGGATATTGGTCAGCGCCTCCTCCCTCGTCAGCCCCTGCGAGACGCAGCCCGGCAAGGCGGGACATTCGATCACGTAGTACTTGGCTTCGTCCTGTTCAATCGTCACGAGAAATCGCATGGGTGCCCCGCTTCGGGCCTCACCCTAGCACACGATCCCATTCCTGACAACTCGCGTAAGAGAAAAAGTGGGCTATCTGCTATAATCCGCCCATCTCTTCGTCATCTTCCAGCGACGGCTCACCCACTTGGGCGATTCGATGACGACTTCACAGCAACACGATCCAAAACTGGCGCGGACGCTGATCCTGGATGAGCTGTTCGACCTGTCGCTGTACAAGGCCCTGCGGGAGATCACGGATCGGGGCTCCCAGAAGGTGCTGGATGAGCTGATCCTGGTTGAGACGCAACATCTGGCGTTCTGGCAGAAATTCTTCGACTCCAAACTCACCACCCTTGATCTCGGACGACGCCTCAAACTCCGGTTCTTTATCCTGGTCTGCCGCATCTTCGGAACAACCGCTGTGCATCTAGCGCTCGAAGCTATTGAAGTGCATGGTGTGCGGAAGTACCTGTCGCTCTGGAAGGCGTACAAGGATGGGCCGCTGGGCAACGCGCTCCAGGGGATCCTCTTAGACGAATTCAAGCACGAGGATGTCCTGGTCACCCAGTTGACGGAGCGGAAAATCAACCCGGAGAAGATTCGTAACATCTTTCTCGGATTGAACGACGGGCTGGTCGAGATCCTGGGCGCGGTGAGCGGCTTTTTCGGCGCCTTCGGCGATGCGGTCACCGTCTTGATCGCCGCCTCGACCACGGCGGTGGCCGGTTCGCTCTCCATGGGCGCCGGCGCCTATGGCGCGCTGAACTCCGAGAAGGAGGTCAAAGCGACGCAGTTCGACAAAAAGCAATTCCTGGGCGAGGAGACCGGCTCGTCGGAGATGGAGGAGCAGCCCTTCAGTTCAGCCGTGGTGGTAGGGTGCAGCTATTTCGCGGGCGCGATGGTCCCTGTGCTTCCGGTGTTGCTCGGCGCGACGAACGCGCTGTTCTCGCTCGTGGCCGCCGGCAGCATGGTCATCCTGGTCTCTACGCTGCTCGCCTTTCTGTCCGGCATGAACATCAGGCGGCGTATCCTGCTGAACCTCATCATCATCGCTGCGGCCGTCGGGATCACCTACGCGATCGGTCTTGCCGCCAACGCCCTCTGGGGCGTCTCGGTGCCATAACTTCATCCGGCGGAGGCCCGCCGCTTCGGAAGGGTCGCTCCGGGAGGTCCAGGCGCGAACAAGCGGTGGGCCTCCGCCCTCTCGGAGGACTCAGAGGTTGCGCGGGAGAGGACTGATCAACGGCCGGGGGCCTGCTTGACGGTGGCACCGATTTGGGTCTGGGCGGATCGCTTATTGGAATTGACAAGACGCTGAGAAAGACCTTGGGTCAGGGAGCTGAGACCATTGGCAACTCTCGTGAACCTTCTGCTTCTCGTTGAATGCGGAGGCGTTCGGCCCTCGACTCCTGCAGCACATGTTCAAGCACGTCGTCGGTCAGCTGCGTCAGATCGGCCGCGGCGTCCTTCATCGCTCCATGCTCGACGGCGCGCGACAGTACTTCGGCCTTCGTGGCCCCCTTCTTCTTCCCAAGGAACGGCTTAACGATCAGATAGACCACATCCCGCACGGGCATGTAGCGCAGGAAGCGCCGCAGCAGCCTGAACGTTTGCACCGGATAATGCAGCAGCTTGTAGAGGAACAGGCGTCGCAACCCTGCGCGGCGTGCGTCGTTGATCACCTCACCGGGGAGGCAGGTCGGATCGATCTCGGAACACTTGAAGTATTTGTACCAGTCGGTCAGCTCACTCACCAACCCCCGTTTCACATATTCCTGCCACAGCGGCGTCCCGCGATAGACGCACAGCCGGTTGAAGCCGAACGTATCGAGGCGCAGCTTGGACGCGAAGTCGAAGGTCGCTTTCATGTCCTCGACGGTCTCATCCGGATTGCCGACCACGAAGAACCCGTGCACGATCTCGATGCCCGCCTGCTTGGCATTCGTCACCGCGGTCTCCACCTCCGCCAACGTCTGCTCCTTCTTCAACCGATCCAGCACCTTCTGGCTCCCGCTCTCGATGCCGAACATCAGGGTGCGGCAGTGGGCCTTCGCCATCAAGGGAAACAAGTGCTGGGCCACCGAGTCCACTCGCCCCTCACAACCCCACTGAATCGTAATGCCATTGTCAATGATGCCCTTGCAGATCGCTTCGATCCGTTTCGGCTGCAGCAGAAAGTGGTCGTCAACGAAGGCGACGGATCCATAGCCGAGCTCCTGGAGATACTTGAATTCCTCCACGACGTGTTGCGGACTGCGGGAACGCCACTTCCCCTCGTTGAAAATTGGAATATCGCAGAAGACGCAGGGCCAGGGGCATCCGCGCGAGGTCTGCATGGTCGTAAACCGCTCCATGGAGAGGACGGCCGGCACATCAAGCGGCATGGATTCGACGAAGTCCAACGGCAGGCCCTCCCGATCGGGAAATGGCCACTGATCAAGGTGACGCTCCATCGTTCGGTTGGGATTGTTGATCACACGACCATCCTTCGCCCATGTGATTCCCGCGACGTCGGCCACGTCGTCCAATCGCTCGACGAGATCAAGGATGACCTGCTCACCGTCCCCTCGGCAGACAAAGTCTACCTCCGGGCATTGGTGTTTGACCAACTGCGCATTGAGGCTGACAAACACCCCTCCGAACGCGAGCTTCACGTTGGGATCGGCCGCGCGAATATGGCGAGCGAGGATCTTCGCGTACGGGTAGCTGGTTGTGCTCAGGAAACTCAAGCCGACGAGGGCGGGCTGCCGCCGATTGATTTCCTCAATGATGACCTCGTTGGGTGTTTCCGGATTCGCCTGGTCGAACATCACACACTCGTGGCCTGCGCGTTTCAACACTGCGGAAAGGGACATGATCCCGATCGGTGGGAACCCCATGACCCGAACCTGTCCGTTCTTGGAGCGAGTCTTTGCTGGGAGAGCGTAAAACTGAGGATCGCGGACGTGAATCAGGAAGACGAGCATGAGTGACTCCTATCTGGAACACGCCATGACCGGGCCCCTCTTGCTCGTCCCCGATCAGTAAAACCGGACCCGCGAAACTATAACCTGATTCTGAAAAGAGCCAGCCTACTTTTTTGGAGTGGCTCTGATGCGGTAGTGGGTAAGCTAGTGTGTGCTCAAGAGCTTACCACGTTCACGCTGAGGAGGGAAGAAAATAGAGAGCGTGCGTAGTGCCCCGTGACCATCGCTAACGGCCCAACGCGGCTTTGACGGCTTCGCCGATCTCGGCTGGGTTGCGGACGACTCGCACGCCGGCGGCCTCGAGGGCGGCCATCTTCTCAGTGGCAGTGCCCTTCCCACCTGTGATGATCGCGCCGGCGTGACCCATGCGGCGGCCCGGCGGGGCGGTAATGCCGGCGATGAAGCCGATCACCGGCTTGCGGATGTTCTGCTTGATATAGACCGCGGCTTTTTCCTCGGCGTCACCGCCGATCTCGCCGATCATCACGACCGCTTCAGTCTCAGGGTCCTTCTCGAACATGGCCAAGAGATCAATATAGCCTGTGCCGATGATCGGATCGCCGCCGATGCCGATACAGGTCGTCTCGCCGAGCCCGAGGTTCGTGAGCTGATTGACGGCCTCATAGGTGAGCGTCCCGCTGCGGGAGATCACGCCGACTCGCCCTTTCTTGTGGATGAAGCCCGGCATGATCCCGATCTTGCACTCATCGGATGTGATGATCCCAGGGCAGTTGGGACCGATCAACCGGACAGCCCGGCTGCGCAGGGCCCGTTTGACCTTGACCATGTCGTTGACGGGGATCCCTTCCGTGATGCAGATGATCAGTTTGATGCCGGCGTCGGCGGCCTCCAGAATCGCATCCGCGGCAAACGCCGGTGGCACAAAGATCAACGAGGTATCGCACTGGGTCTTGTTCACCGCGTCACGCACCGTATTATAGACCGGGATGCCCTCCAGCTCCTGGCCGGCTTTGCCCGGCGTCACGCCCGCCACAACCTGGGTCCCGTAGGCCTTGCATTGCGTCGCGTGAAACGACCCCTCCCTGCCCGTGATCCCCTGCACCACCACCCGCGTACTCTTATTCACCAGAATGCTCACGTCTCTCCCCTTTTCTTCTCTCTATCTCTTCTATCAATCCCTCTTCCTCCAAGCGGAAGCGGTCTCACATTCCAGGGTGGCTGGGCTGACCCTCTATTGCGCCCATCGAGCGAGCACTTCCGACGTGCGTGCTCTGGGAGCACGGAGGGTCTGCCCTGCCACCCCTCTTAGGCCGTGGCCGCCACCTTCACCCGCTCTATCCCGCTTCTTATCCTCCCTCTTCACCCAAGATCGGCGGCGACCCATTCGGGCTTTGGTGGAGTGGCCGGGTTGCCTCAGACTGCGCGCGTCGAGCGAGCACCTCTTGTTCTGACACCCTCCACCGCTAGCAGGGCGACCAGGGAGTTCCAACTGCGGCCGTCCAGCGAGGGCCTTCTGAGGCCGCGCGCTGCGGGAGCACAGGAACTCCCCTGGTTGTCCTGCACATGCTCTTCTGATCGTGCGCGGTGCGCGAGCACAGAGGACACCTCGGCCACCCTGCACGCAGACCTATGCCGTCGCCCCTACCTTCCTCCGCTTCCGCCCCGTCATATCCACAATCTTCTGCGCCGCCTCCCAGAGATCGGTCGCCACATCAACTTTGAGGCCTGACTCCAGCAATAGTTTCCGCCCTTCTTCCGCATTCGTCCCCTGCAGGCGAACCACGACAGGCAGCTTGATGCCCACTTCCTTCGCCGCATCAATCACCCCGTGGGCGATGCGCTCGCAGCGAACGATGCCGCCGAAAATATTGATGAAGATGCCTTTCACGTTGCGGTCCTTGAGCAGAATCCGGAACCCGGCCGCCACTGTCTCCTTGGTTGCCCCACCGCCCACATCCAGAAAGTTCGCCGGTTCGCTGCCGGCCAGCTTGATCACGTCCATCGTGGCCATGGCCAGCCCGGCTCCGTTCACCATACAGCCGATGTTCCCATCCAGCTTCACGTAGTTCAGATT
>JBOHOI010000204.1:0-5292 GCA_050731155.1 Nitrospiraceae bacterium
TCCGTTGATCTGCGCGTTCACGTCGGCGTTTCCTTTAGCAGTTTCTTGCCCTCTTCCTATCACTGCGTGCAAAAGATCGTCAAGCGCAAGTTGAAGCGCTTTCTCCGCAAGAGGAGCGTTTGCGGCCCCTACTTGATTCCGTATACAATCTTTCTCAAGTGTTGGGGATGTTCTGAGTATGCAGGACGATCGCGAACAAGAGCCTGACCTCTTCCAGTCGAGGGAAGACCAGCCCGACTCATTCGCCCCGCTGGCCGAGCGCATGCGGCCGCAAGATTTCGCTGACTTCCTCGGCCAGGATGAGATCGTGGCGCCAGACCGACCGCTTCGGCGGGCGATCACAGCCGATACCCTCTCGTCGCTCATACTGTGGGGACCTCCAGGTTCGGGCAAGACCACCCTGGCCAGGATTATCGCGCGGCGCACCAAGGCGGCGTTCGTGCTCTTCTCCGCCGTCACGAGTGGCATCCCCGAGCTGCGGACCATCGTCAAGGCGGCGGAGCAACGGCGTTCCTTGCATCAGCAGCGCACGATCCTGTTTGTGGATGAAATCCATCGGTTCAACAAGGCTCAGCAGGATGCCTTTCTTCCGCACGTCGAGCGAGGGACGATCATTCTGCTGGGGGCCACCACTGAAAATCCTTCGTTTGAAGTGATCGCTCCACTCCTTTCCCGCTCGATGGTTGTGGTGTTGAAACCGCTGTCGGATGAGGCGATCGGGCTTATCCTTGACCGAGCTCTCGCCGATGCCGAGCGCGGGCTAGGGAAATTAAAACCGGAATTGTCACCGGAAGCGCGCCGTCGTTTGATCGGATTCAGCAACGGAGACGGCCGGGCGGCGCTGACGGCGCTTGAATTCGTGGTGAGCCAGACTCCCGCCGGTCTAGAGGGTCGAGTGCGGATCGACGAGCAGGCTTTGGATGCCGCGCTGCTCAAGAAGGCCCTCCGGTACGATCGGGCTGGCGAAGAGCACTACAATCTCATCTCCGCCTACATTAAGAGTCTGCGCGATTCCGATCCAGATGGGGCGCTGTATTGGCTGGCCAGGATGTTGGAGGGAGGAGAGGATCCTAAATTCATCGCCCGGCGTATGGTGATCTTTGCCTCCGAAGACATCGGGAATGCCGACCCTCTGGCGCTGATCGTGGCCACTGCCGTGTTTCAAGCGGTGGAGTTCGTCGGGCTGCCGGAAGCCCAGATTAATCTGGCGCAAGGCACCGCCTATCTGGCGTCCCGTCCGAAAGACAATGCGTCCTACGTCGGGCTGCTTGAAGCCCTGCAGGACGCCCGAACGTTCGGGAACTTGGAGGTGCCGCTTCATCTGCGCAACGCGGTCACGTCGCTTATGTGGAACCTGGGGTATGGCCAGGGATACCGGTACGTCCACGATGACCCCTCGGCGAGGTCCGAGCAGACCCATCTTCCCGAGCATCTCCGTGGCAAGCGCTATTACCGTCCGAAAGCTCCGTAGGGCGGGGCGTCGTCTAGCCGGTGGACAAACTCTTCAGTTGGGCTATACTTCTGAGTGAGACGAGGAGCAGGGGAGGATGGAGGCCGATGGAAGCAACAGGCAAGGCAGATGATCGCCGCCGACACCTTCGCACGACACTGATCGGCTCGGCGCTGATTTCGCGAGGGCGCGGTGCAGGGCGGGCCCTCACGGCGGTGCTGGACAATGCGAACCGGCTTGGAGCAGGGCTGCATGCCAAGGAGCCGGTCGAGGTCAATGAGGCGGTGATGGTCACCTTCGCCTTTTTGGATCAGCATGGGAAGGAGCAGCAGGAGAAAGTCTCGGGAAGGGTGGCCTGGGTCAAGCCGTGGGAAAAGGGCTTCCTGATCGGAGTCGTGTGGGACCAGATCGTGACGAGAGAGAAAAATCCCTGGCTCTTTTTGTACCTGGACGAGATGCTCAAGGAAACGGCCTAGCCTTCGACCTCCAGTTTCTGTTTGATGCCTTCCAGTTCCTGAGACAGAGCCTCCCACCGCGCCGTCAGCCGTTCCAGGTCTTTTTTCCAGCGGTCCTGCTCCAGATGCAGGTCGTGCCAACGGGCAAAATCCTGGTAGAGGACTGGATCAGCCAGTTCCTGGTCCCGGGCACGAATGCGTGATTCAAGCTCGGCGATTTCGGCCTCGGCGCGGCTCACCTGTTTCTCGAGGCGAGCTTGGCTCTTGACCAGCTCGCGCCGGTCCGAGCCTTTGTCTTTCGACGGTGGAGACGCCTGAGCAACCTTCGGGCTTCTGGGCTTCTGCGACGCCAATTCCTCAGTCGTTTCCTTAATCGACTCCAGCTCTTGCGCCCGTTTCCACAAATAGTATTGGTAGTCACCGAAATAGTCTCGGGTCTTGCCGTCCTCGATCTCCACGACGCGCGTGGCGACGCGGCTGAGGAATGTTGGGTCATGGGAGATAAAGACAATAGTGCCGGGGAAGTCAGTCAGCGCGTCGGTGAGCAGGTCCACGGATGCGGGATCCAAATGGTTCGTCGGCTCATCCAGCAGCAGGGTATTGGCTGGTTCGACCAGCATCCGAGCAAGGGCCACACGGTTGCGCTCCCCCCCGCTGAGCGCCTTGATCGGTTTCTTCTGATCCGATCCGGAAAATAAAAACGCCCCTGCGATGCCGCGCAGAAAGTTCATCTCGGCCTGCTGGGACACTTCAGCGAGCGAGTCCAGGATCATGTGCTCCGGGTTGAGGGTCTCGGCCTGGTGCTGAGCGAAATAGTGGAGGGTCACGCCGTGGCCCACGGTCCTGGTGCCCTTCTCGAAAGGCAGTACTCCGGCTAAGAGTTTCAGCAACGTGCTTTTGCCGGCTCCGTTCTCTCCCACCAACGCCACCCGCTGCCCTCGCTCCACCGTCAAGTCCAGAGAGGTGTAGACCACGGTGGTCCCATAACTCTTGGCGACGCTGCGAAGCTCGAAGATCTGCCGGCCGCTGGCCGCGGGAGCTGGAAATGTGAACCGCACGCGTTTAGGGTCTCGCGTTCGCTCAATGCGTTTGATCTTTTCCAGTTGCTTGAGGCGGGACTGCACCTGGCTGGCCTTGTTGGCCTGGTACCGAAACCGGTCCACGAATTTCTGGACCCGAGCAATTTCTTTCTCCTGCCGGTTGGCCGCCGCTTCCTGGTGAGCATCGCGCGTGGCGCGCCACTCCAAGAACTTGGAATAGTTACCCCGGCATTGCTGGATCATATGGTTGCGGATCTCCCAGATATGGGTCACCACGCGGTCCAGAAAACCTGTGTCGTGGCTGATGACCAGGATCGTCATGCCTGACTGCAACACGAACTGCTCGAACCAGGCCTGAGTGGGCTTGTCCAGGTGGTTCGTCGGCTCGTCCAGCAGCAGGACATCGGGATTCGAGAGCAGGAGGTGCGCGAGGGCTACCCGCATCCGGTAGCCACCCGAGAGCGTCTCCACCGGCCGGCTGAAATCCTGTTGCGTAAAGCCCAGTCCTGAGAGGATACGTTTGGCTTCGTGTTCCGGGTACAGGTTCTGATTCGTCGCATCCAACACGGTTTTGCCGGAGAGGGTTTCGAGTTCCTGCGGCAGGTACCCGAAGCGCAGCCGCGGGCGTTTGCGAATAGTGCCCTTGTCCGGTGAGTCTTCACCCAGGATCATACGAAGCAGGGTGGTCTTGCCCGCACCGTTAGGACCTACAAGCCCGACCCTCGTCCCAGGACGCAAGTGCGCGGACGCCTCTCGGAAAAGGATACGGGCGGCAAACTGCTTACTGATGGATTCGATTTGGAGCATCGCCTTGTTCAGGTTTCTGTGGGGAAGGACTGGAAATTGAGCAATCCGACGGTTGCTGGCTGGTATTCAGTGTGAGTGGAAAGACTCAAAAATTGGTGGAGCTGGCCGGGATTGAACCGGCGACCTCGTGAATGCCATTCACGCGCGCTCCCAACTGCGCCACAGCCCCACCCCCTCTAGTATCAGGCCGATCGCAAATGCGATCGGCACGGTCGCGACTGTATCATGCAGTCTGCGGGCAGTCAAGAATCGGATCGGCTCTGCATCGGCTTGACAAACAGGCGAGGGCGTCCTAGGATGAAGCCCTCGCGGCTCTGATCTCACATTGGGTCAGGGCTATTTTTTTGCATGACCGTGGGCAACAGGTTGATCGAGCGATGGCCAATCTGGTCGTGGTCGGGACACAGTGGGGAGATGAAGGCAAGGGGAAAATTGTAGACATCCTTGCCCGTGCCGCCGACGTCATCGTGCGCTATCAGGGAGGGTCTAACGCGGGCCATACCGTCGTCAACGATCGCGATACCTTCGTGTTTCACTTGATTCCCTCGGGGATTCTGTACCGAGGGAAATTCTGTGTGATCGGAAACGGGGTGGTGGTGGACCCGGAGGCCCTGATCGAAGAGATGGATCGTCTCCAGGCAAAGGGCGTGAAGATCGGGAAGAACTTCGTCATCAGCCACAGAGCCCACCTGATCATGCCCTATCACAAGGCGATCGAGAAGGCGAGCGAACGATCCAAGGGCTCTCGACGGATCGGGACGACTGGACGAGGCATTGGCCCGTCCTATGCCGACAAGATGGCGCGCATCGGCATCCGTGTGGGGGATTTGCTGAATCCGCCGCTGTTCCGGCGGAAGCTGGAAGAGAACCTCGCCGAGATCAACAGTTTCCTCGGCCGGCTGTACGGCGTCCCCGGCTTTCAAGTTGAAAAAGTGTTCCAGCAGTACATGGGCTATGCGGAGCGGCTCAAGGGCTCTATCGCCGATGCCGCAGCGTTGCTGAACAAGGCCATCGAGAACGGGTGTCACGTCCTGTTCGAAGGGGCCCAGGGCACGCACCTCGACGTGGATTTTGGCACCTATCCCTACGTCACGTCCTCCAGCGCTGCCGCTGGGGGAGCCTGCACCGGAACCGGCGTGGGGCCCACCAAGATCGGTGCGGTGTTGGGGGTTGCGAAAGCCTATACCACGAGGGTCGGCAGCGGGCCCTTCCCGACTGAGTTGACGGATGCGATCGGCGAAGGTTTGCAGGAACGGGGCAGGGAATTTGGCGCGACTACCGGTCGGCCTCGACGATGCGGGTGGTTCGACGCCGTCCTTGTGCGCTATGCGAGGCGAATCAATGGACTGACGTCTCTGGCCGTGACCAAACTGGATGTCCTGGACGGCTGCAAGGAGGTGAAGATCTGTACCGCGTACCGTCATGGAGGCAAGCTCCTCCGGGACATGCCGTCGGACATTCAGGTGCTGGCGGAATGCGAACCGGTCTATGAAGTGTTGCCAGGCTGGGCCACCGCCACCACCGGGATCATGTCCTATAA
>JBOHOI010000205.1:0-5206 GCA_050731155.1 Nitrospiraceae bacterium
GTGGTCGCCCGAACCTTGCTGACCACTTCCACGAGGCGAGCGAGCTGCATGGCGCTTATTATACGCGCCCTGCTTCTTTACTGAGCGTCTCGCGTTGTGCTAGGTGTGCCACAGGTTGGGAGGTGAGAACTGCTATGAGAGGGCATACGATGAGAATGATCAGGCTCTTTTTATATCTCGGCCTTGTCCCTGTTCTCGGCTGGGCTGTCAGCGCAGACGCGTTTCCCCTCAGCAATGCTGCATGGTCAGACGGTCTGTGGGCGGAGCACTGTCAAGATGTGAGAACGACGTACAATCCAACTTCCCCACTCGACACAAAGGCCCTGACGATCAAAAAAGAAGACCCCAGATTTCTTGATTTCCTCTACTGGGTCTGGGCAAACAAAATCATTGAGCACCAAGTGGAGCAAGTTGGCGGTACGGAGTGGAACGGGCCGACCTCCGGCGTCATCTTCCACTGGGCGCCCGGATCTCGATGGGAAACGCACACGGTGGTCCCGTTTGAGCACGCCATTCACCACATTGCCGACGAACACAGATGGCAGGACAACATGTTTAAAGATTTCTTTGCCCCGTTTGGCCCCATCAAGGGCGTCAGTATCAAAGCGCGACTCTCATTTGATACGCCGCCAACCTGGGTCCAGTTCCTCCGACATATCGGCGGGCCCGACAGTCCGTACTATCGATACGTCTTTCATCAGGAAGCCTCTATCGATCCGCTGCGGGGCGTGGTCGTCTTGTTCGGCGGCCAAGGCGTCGCGTTCGAATACACCTTTGACCGTTATGTGAAAGAAATCACGGAGGTCCTCACGGACTGTAAGGCCTATCAGTTTTTCCAGCTGTATGATCTCTACGGAAAAGGATTTGCATCAAGGCTGGGGTGGGCTGGGCAGCCAGTGCCGAAGAGATGAAGAGAGGTGGTATTTCCCGCTTGACGCCAAGCATCACGTCGCTATACACTTAACCACATGGTTAACTATTCATCACGGGTTTTGGACAGCACCTTCTCAGCCCTCGCCGATCCGACGCGCCGCGCGATTCTGGAGCGGCTGGCGCGCGGCGAATCGTCAGTGACGGAGTTGGCCAGCCCGTTCGACATGTCGCTCCCCGCCATCTCGAAGCATCTTCGTGTGCTGGAGAACGCGGGCCTGCTCGCCCGTGAAAAGACCGGCCGCGTCCACCGCTGTTGTCTGGCAGCCGACCCGCTCAAACAAGCTTCCGAATGGATCGCCGCTTATCGCCGCTTCTGGGAGAAACGATTGGATGCGCTTGCCAAGTATCTGGATGAATCACAGAGGAAGGAGGAAGCCGCATGGCCAGCAAAACCCCACCACTACCATCGGAAACCACCCTCAAGATCAAACGGACGTTCGCAGCCACGCGGGAGAAAGTCTTCAGGGCCTGGACGGACCCGAAGGAGCTGACACGCTGGTTCGCCCCCTCTGATGACTATTCGACCCCGCTGGCGGAAGTGGACCTCCACGTCGGCGGAACCTATCGCATCCAGATGAAGACGGCTGACGGGGTCACCTATACGGTCAAGGGAGCCTACAGGGAGGTCAGTCCGCCCGAACGGCTGGTCTTCACCTGGGCTTGGGAAGGTGAGCACTGCGGGGGGCGAGGACTGACCGAATACTATGACACGCTCGTCACGCTCGAGTTTCGGACGGTTCCCGAAGGCACCGAGCTGACTCTCAGGCACGAATACTTCCTGAGCAAGGACGAACGAGACAAGCACAGCGAGGGCTGGACCGGCTGCCTCATTCGGTTGTCCAAGGTTCTGTGAGGAAAGGATAGGACCATGGCCAAGACCATTCAGCAAACAGTCAAGCTCAAGGCCTCGCCGGAGGAGTTGTTCCACACCTATCTGGATTCCAAGAAACATGCGGCCGTGATCGGCTCCCCTGTGTCAATCAGCCGAAAAGTAGGTGGAAAGTTCGTGGCCTTTGATGGCATGATCTCGGGCAGGAACCTCCTGATCATTCCCAAGCGCCTGATCGTCCAGAGCTGGCGCGCCAAACCTTGGAAGAAAAGCGACCCGGATTCGATACTCATCCTGCAGTTCCGGCGTGCGAAGGGTGGCGGGCAGATCGATCTCGCCCACATCAATGTGCCGGCCTACGATCATGCAGGGGTGACGAAGGGCTGGCCCAAGTACTACTGGAACCCGTGGAAGGCCTCCCTTAAGCGAAGGTCTTCATAATTCGAAAAGGAGTGAACCATGACTCTAAAATTATTTGTCGCGGCTCTGCTAATGGTTGGTGCCATCACATTCCTCGCACAGTCATCGCTGGCGGAGAGTAAAGTGAGCACCGGACTCGAACCACTCAAGTTTCTCATCGGCGACTGGCAGGGCAAGGGGTCGGACGGAAAAACTATCCAAGCCTCGTATCAGCTCACGTCAGGCGGCACCAGCCTCCTGGAGACGATCACGCCCGGGCAAGAGCCCAGCATGACTACCCTGTATCACGTCGACGGCCGTCACCTGATGCTGACCCACTACTGTTCGTTGGGCAACCAGCCGCGCATGATCGCCGACCTCCCCAGGGGCGAGGTGAAGACCCTGCGCTTTTCCTTCCTGGATGCCACGAATCTCGCGAGTCCGACTGATTCCCATATGCACAAGGTGATCTTCACCGTTCGGGACCATGACCACTTCACACAGGAGTGGGTCTTGAGCAAAGACGGCAAAGAGATGCCCATGGTGTTTACATTGGAGCGGAAGAGGTAGCACTGCCATGAGGAAGCACATGCAAGCCGCACAGCTCAAGCCTGCTGGAGGTCGCGTGACCCTCTTGGTCGGCACCCGCAAGGGTGCGTTCATCCTGCTCAGCGATCGCGCCCGTCGAACCTGGAAGCTGACAGAGCCGATGTTTCTCGGCCACATCGTGCACCATCTAGTGCTCGACCCGCGAGATCGGCGAACGCTGCTCGCGGCGGCGCGCACCGGCCATCTTGGTCCCACTGTCTTCCGGTCCGCCGATTTCGGGAAGAACTGGCAAGAAGCGAAGACACCACCGGCGTTCCCCAAAGTTCCTGAGGGGCAGAAAGGCCTCGTGGTCGATCATGTCTTCTGGCTGACTCCAGGACATCCCAAGGAGCACAACGTCTGGTACGCGGGAACCTCGCCGCAAGGCTTGTTTCGCTCCGAGGATGGCGGCACCACATGGGAGAGCGTGAAGGGATTCAACGAACACCCGCTGCGTCGCCAGTGGACCGGCGGCGAGCAGGATGGGACGCCCGATGGGCCGAAGATGCATTCTATCCTTATTGATCCCCGTGACCCGAACCACCTCTATATCGGGATGTCATCGGGCGGTGTCTTTGAAAGCAGGGATAAAGGCGACACGTGGAGTCCCTTGAACAAAGGCTGCCGCGCGGACTTTCTGCCCGTGCCGGACCCGGAGTACGGCCACGATCCCCACTGCGTCCGGCTCCATCCACTGAAACCGGATCGCCTCTATCAACAAAATCACTGCGGCATCTATCGTATGGACCGTCCAGAAGGTCGGTGGGTTCGGATCGGTGAGAACATGCCGAAACAGGTCGGCGACATCGGGTTCTCGCTTGTCCTGCATCCACGAGACCCGGAGACGGTATGGGTCTTCCCAATGGACGGCACTGAAGTTTGGCCGCGTGTGAGCCCAGGCGGCAAGCCGGCCCTGTATGTCACGAGAAACGCGGGCAAGGCCTGGGCACGACAGGATAAGGGCTTTCCGAAAAGCCAAGCCTGGTGGACCGTCAAGCGCCAGGCCATGACGGCGGATGCGCACGAGGCGGTCGGGCTCTATTTCGGGACGACGGGCGGGGAGCTCTGGGGCAGTCGCACCGGCGGGGCGAGTTGGACCTGCCTTGTGAGAAATCTTCCCGAGATATACTCGGTGGAAGCCGCGGAACTTTAGCAGGATGCTGAAAATGGGATGTGTGATGGCTGGGATAATTCCCGTGCTCGCGCATCGCGCACACTCAGAAGGTGCTCGCTGGACGCGCGCAGTAGGAATCATCCCAGCCACCCCACGGAAGGCAGTGATTTGCGGCCTCGTTGGCTGACCTTTTTGAGCGTCCGGCTTTGCCCTTCTCGGACACTCAGATGCGTTGCGTCTCAAGAATACCCTGAGTCAAAGATGACGGTGTATATCCCCACGCCACTGCGCTCCTACACGGGTCAGAAAAGCGAGGTAGAGGCTGAAGGTTCGACACTCGGCGACGTGCTACTCGCTCTGGATCAACGTTATCCCGGTCTCCGTTTCCGCATCATCACCGAGCAGGATACGATTCGAGAGCACATCAGGATCTTCATCAACGAGGAACAGGCGTGGGGTCTGTCTGCCGCGCTTCGACCGGATGACCAGATCCACATCATCTGCGCGCTGAGCGGCGGATAACCAGATAGCCAGAAAGGGGGGTCTGCCATGAAAACATCACTCGTCCTCGGGGGGTTGCTTGGTGGCATGGCGCTGTTTGTGTGGGGCTCCATTTCCTGGATGGTATTGCCCTGGCACATGATGACCTTTGAGAAATTCAAAGACGAAGCGACAATCGCGCAGGCCCTCACTGCGAATGCTCTGCGGCCAGGCCTGTACCTTCTGCCCAATGTTCACAAGCACGATCCAGGCGTGACGGAGGAACAGAAGAAAGCCGAAGAAGCGGGAGGCATGAAACGCATGGTGCAGGGCCCCTTCATGTTTGCATCGGTGAGCCTTGCCGGTGCCGGGAATATGGGACATCCCCTGTTGATCACCCTGCTCAGCAACATTCTTTCGGCGCTCTTAGCCACGTGGATGCTGCTCAAGACGAACGGCCTGCGCTACCTGGGACGAGTTGGGTTCGTCATGCTGATCGCATTGACCGCAGCCATCGTCGCGTACCTGCCCGACTGGACGTGGTGGCACTTCTCGACGAGCTTCACCGCTGTAGGCGTTGCGGATCTCCTTATCGGCTGGTTCCTCGCAGGATTGGTGATTGCGAAACTGACGCCCGCAACTCCGGGGCCATGAGACAAGACTCCTTCAAAGACTTCGTTCTGGATCAGTTGAGGGAGCTGCGCGGCGTCACCTGTCGCGCGATGTTCGGCGGCTACGGGTTGTATCAGGGCGAGAGCTTCTTCGGGATCATTCACAAGGGCCGGCTGTACTTCAAAACCGATGACCGGACGCGTCCCCCCTATGTCGCGAAAGGCATGAAGCCCTTCCGTCCCAATGCGAAA
>JBOHOI010000206.1:0-5184 GCA_050731155.1 Nitrospiraceae bacterium
TATTGTGTTCTCAAGCCCTCTTGGTTATATTCGCGCAGGACCGCTCGACAAAGGGCCTTGGAGGGCCCAGGAATAACGGAGATGCGCCCTCATCACGCAGCCACTCCAGCTTCTCCTGCTCCCACTGACCGTGGTTCCTCTTCTATGGACACCCTCGTTGAGCGATACCTGAACGATCTTCGTGTCGAGGCAGGGCTGGCCACAAATACGCTGGAAGCCTACAGGCGTGATCTCCAGAAGCTCCAATTCTATTTGAACGCGAATGGCCTCCATAGTTTTGCTGGGGTCACGCGGCAGATGATCTCCGAGTTCTTGGGGCATTTGAAACGATCCAATCATGCCCCGGCCTCCACGGCTCGCTGTGTAGCGGCTCTCAGGGGATTCTATCGGTTTCTCTCCAAGGAAGGGTTCATGCGGGAGAGTCCGATGATCGGGTTGAGCAGTCCCCGACCATGGGTGAGACTGCCAAAGACCCTCACGCAACGCGATGTGACTCACTTGCTTGAACTCGCCGATGGATCGCGGCCGGAAGGCAGACGCGACGCGGCCATGCTTGAGCTGCTCTATGCGACGGGACTGCGGGTTTCCGAGCTCGTGAATTTGCGGCTCTCACAACTGGATCTTGCTGTGGGCTATGTGCTGGCCACCGGGAAAGGCGCGAAGCAACGAGTGGTGCCCGTGGGAGACTTGGCGCGACAGAAGATCAGGCTCTATTTGGACAAGGCTCGCGGGGCTCTGCTCAAGAAGCGGGAATCTCAGCACGTGTTTGTGACGAGACGCGGGACGCCCATGAGCCGCCAGGGGTTCTGGAAGTTGCTCCGCGCCAGAGCGAAGCAAGCCGGCATCACCACGCCGATCTCTCCACACATGCTGCGGCACTCCTTCGCGACTCACCTCTTAGACCACGGGGCCGATCTCCGATCCGTCCAGGCCATGCTGGGCCATGCGAGCATCTCCACCACGCAGATCTATACGCATGTGGAGCGAGCGCGGCTGAAGCGACTTCATTCCGATCTGTTTCCTCGTAAATCGCGCCGCCGCGACCGTACCGCTGACCGTTCCTCTGCCAGTTCGGGAGAGAACGGATTCGGTGCATCTTTGCAATAATGGTGCGTGTTTCGGTTGACAAGGCATAGAGGACTTGATAGCATTCGCAAGCATTCGGCATGGTTGAGGATTCGGGCGGATAGCTCAGCTGGGAGAGCGCTGCCCTTACAAGGCAGAGGTCACAGGTTCGATCCCTGTTCCGCCTACCATAAAATTGTGCTCGATCATGGTTGCGGAATAGCCTGGGAAAGGATTCCGGAGATCGGCGGGATTGCTTCGTTCTTGGGTGCCGGTAAGACCTGAATGGCATCAGTTTTGCCGGCCCATGTCTTTCCTGTGTGGGGCCGTCGTTCAGCCTGGTTTAGGACGCCAGATTGTCAATCTGGAGGTCGCGGGTTCAAATCCCGTCGGCCCCGCCACTTTCCCCAAAACATGATACTATTTTTTGTGCCCAGTACATTCATTGACGTGGGAGGAGATACGCTAGAGTAATGATGTTTCAAACCGGTCCCATGGGGCTCGTTGGTTCGCTCGGGACTGTCTCAAAGGTTATTCTTCTCCTTCTCTTCCTGTTCTCGGTCGTATCCTGGGCTATTATTCTTTACAAGTGGCGGACCTTTCGTTCGAGCGATCGAGAAGATCAGCGGTTTCTGGCTGCCTACGCGAGAACGCAGGAGAAAGACGAGCTCCATCGCCCCGCGCGACGGATGGCGTCAAGCCCAAGCGCAGCAGTTTTTGTCGGGGTGATGGACCGGATTGTGCCGGAACGAGATGGGCTTAGCGGGTCCCACCTTACTGACAACCAGAGCCTGGACCCGTCGGCGGAGCCACCTGGTCCAGACCACCATTATTTGGACCGGGCAGTGGCATATATTGTGCAAGACCAAATCTCCAGGCTGGAGGCCTACCTTCCCTTTTTGGCGACGACCGGCAATATCACGCCGTTTATCGGACTGCTGGGGACCGTGCTCGGAATCATTGATGCGTTTCGAGAAATTGGGCAACAAGGAACGGCCAGCATCGCGGCAGTCGCGCCGGGGGTCGCGGAAGCCCTGATCGCCACGGCGGCTGGTCTGTTCACCGCGATTCCTGCTGTGATTGCGTACAACTATTATTTGACGCGGATCCGACGGACCGCGTTCCGAGTGGAAACGTTCAGCGTGGAGTTTCTCAACTCGCTGAAGACCCGTCCAAGACAGATAGGGGTGCGCGGGTGATCTTCGAAACCCGACGTCGCCGGTTTTTGGCCGAGATTAATGTCATCCCGCTGGTGGATGTCGTTCTGGTGCTGTTGGTGATCTTCATGGTGACGGCTCCCATGTTGTACCGCGGACTCGACATCAGGCTTCCAACTTCCGCAAGCAACACCATCAGGCCGGAAGAGCGCATCGTCCTCACGATTGAGCGGGACCAGAAGCTGTATCTAGACAAAGATCCGGTGAATGTCCCGCAACTCGAGCGCAGGCTGAGAGCGATGAAGGCGCGGAACGCCGACGTGTCGGTCTATCTCCGGGCCGACCGCGAAGTTCCCTACGGCACCGTGATTCAGGTGATGGACGGGGTGAAGCGGTCTGGTATCGAGAAGCTGGGCATGGTGACCGATCCGGCAGGGCATGAGCGTGTGACGGAAGAGATTATTCATCAAGGAGCGCGCCGGAAGGGCGTGCAGTAGGAAGGGTCGGCAAGCGGCCATGGCAGTCGCATCCGTGAGAAATCGGCCGGGGTCGGAGATATCCTTTGAGGGGTATCCAAGCCTGCTCTCTCTCTCTCTGGCGGAGGGCCGTCGCGCGTCGTTCGGCCAGCAGGTCAGAGGGACCTTTGCCGTTTCCCTGATCCTCCATCTCTGCCTGCTGTTGTTGATCACCGGTCTTCGTTTCTCGTCGAAAGGTGAGCGTCCGCTCGCTTCCTATCAGGTGTCCCTTGTCACCTTGCCGGCTCCGAGCCGAGTTGTAGAGCCTTCTCCCGTGCCGCCCGCCGCCAAGGTTCCTCCACCTCCTGCCCCGGTGGCCAAGCCGCTCCCCCCGAAGCCCATTCCGGCCTCACCGCCTCCCCGTGAAGCCCGGGTTGCGAAGAGTCGGCCCGAAAACCTGATGCAGGATGTCCTGCGCGGAATTGAGTTGCCGCCCGAGGCGCCCAAGTTTGCCGATCTCAGCCCGGCGCGCGTGACTAAGGTGGATCCGCCTCCGCAAAAGCTTCGCAAAGAAATTGATACGCTCTTGAATAATCTCAAAGTGCCGGATGTGCCGGCACCGACCAAAGAGCCGCCCCAAGAAATCCAGGAGCGCCAGCCGCGGCCATCGGTGGCTAAAGAGATCGATAAAGAACTACAGAAACTTCAGCAGCCCACTGTTGCGCCAGCCGCTCCAGCCGTGGCCGCAAAGGTGCCTGAACTGAAGAGGCCTGAGACCGTGATCAAGGTGCCGGGAATGGCTCCGGGGTTCAATCAGTACTTGGCGCGGGTGCAGCTCAAAATCAGCAGCCAGTGGAATGCGCCGCCGGTTGATCTGACGGGTCGACCGCTGGAGGTGATCATCAGGTTTCGGCTGCATCGATCCGGCACTGTGAGCGACGTCATGATCGAGCGCACGTCAGGGAACGAGTATTACGATCTGGCTGGCAAGCGGGCTGTGTTGAACGCCGATCCTTTACCCGCGTTTCCACGAGAGATGGCGGATGCCTATCTCGACGCGCATTTCAGTTTCGCGGTCGGGGAGCGGTCCGGTTGAGTTCCATGAGAGTCGTCATCTTCATTGCCTATCTAGCTGTCTGTGCCGCATTTGTGGGGATCATCGAATCCGGCGCGGCTGACGTCTTCTTGGAAGCCACTCGCCCGGATTTCGAGAAAATTCCCATCGGGGTCCTTGGGTTCCAGGGGAAGTCCACGGCGGACGGGCCTTCGGGGCAGGTTGCGGATGTACTGAAAGCGGACCTTCGCCGGTCCCAGGTCTTTTCGGTCATGGATCTTCCAAAGCTGGGGATCAAGGTGAGCGACGTGAATGGCGTGGAGAAAGCGTTGTTCCAGCAGGCCACGGAAAACGGAATCTCGGTGCTGGTCTGGGGCAGGCTGGCTGCGAAGGAAGCGGAAGTCGTCTTGGACGGATATGTCTATGATGGCGGAAACGACGAAGTGGTGGCCGGCAAGCGGTATGTGGGTCCCTCTTCCGTCGTGCGATTGATGGCGCACCGCCTGGCGGACGAGTTGGTCTTCCGCTACACCGGAGAGCCTGGCATTGCAAGGACCAAGATCGCGTACGTGTCCGAACAGGCGGGGAGTCGCGAGCTGTATGTCATGGATTACGACGGCTATGGGCCCAGGCAGGTCACGGCAGATGGGTTCCTGAACCTGATGCCGCGCTGGTCTCCGGACCGACGATTCCTGGTCTTTACAGCATACCGAAGTCGCAATACCCAGGACATTGACATGATCGAGTTGACAACCGGCAAGCGGTGGACGCTAGTCTCGCTCGGAGGATTGAACATCACACCGGCCTTTTCGCCCGACGGGAACTATGTGGTGTTTGCCACGAGTCAGGACGGCAACTCGGAGCTCTACAAGCTCGATACGCGCACGAAAGTCCTCCAGCGGTTGACGAATAACTCAGCGGGTGATCTGTCTCCGTCCTGGTCGCCTACTGGTCGTGAGATCGCCTTCACCTCGGATCGGGGCGGAGGGCCTCAGATCTATCTGATGAGCGCTGACGGCTCCAACGTGCGCCGGCTCACCTTTGAGGGAGACTATAACGCCGCCCCAGCCTGGTCACCCCGTGGTACGTGGATCGCGTATGTCTGCCGGACCCAGAAAAGGGAGTACAAACTCTGTCTGATCAGCCCCGACGGACAACAAAGCCGCCAAATTACCACAGGGCCCGGCGTCGATGACTCACCCTCGTGGTCACCGGACGGCCGACACCTGGTGTTCAGCTCGACATTGGACGGGAAGAGCCACATCTATATGATCAACTGGGACGGAACTGACTTGGAACGCCTCACCTCGAGCGGGGTGCACTACAGCTCCCCGTCCTGGTCACCCCTTTAGACTGGAGAGCCGATGACAAGGAAGCCGATTAGGTGCGAAAACCTCAACCAGGAGTATGACCTATGTCTACACGTTACGTGACAGTATTCCTGACGGGAGTG
>JBOHOI010000207.1:0-5161 GCA_050731155.1 Nitrospiraceae bacterium
GCCTTGCCCTGCCGCCATCGGTCCTGACCGGCCTAAGAGGAATTGCGCGAGCCCGACGGCGAGCATCACGAGGATGGCGCCGATGAACAGATAGGTAGGTAGGGCGAAGATTCGGCCGGATTCACGGACCCCCCGGAGGTTCACGATCACCACGATAAGGATCGCGAGGAGTCCCAAGGCTTCACGGTGGGGGAGCAATACAGGCACCGCGGATGTCACTGCGGCGACCCCAGCGGCCACGCTCACCGAGACCGTGAGGACATAATCAATCATCAGCGCAGCAGCAGCCGTTAGGCCTGGCAGCTCGCCCAGATTAGATTTGGCCACGGTGTAGGCGCCACCCCCCTCGGGATACTCAAAGATGATTTGTCTGTAGGACGTGGTGAGGATGGCCAGAAGTAGGACGATCGTGAGGCTGATGGGGATAGACCAGACCACCGCTGCGGTGCCAGCCAGTACGAGGACCAGCAGGATTTCTTCGGTGGCGTAGGCAACCGAGGAAAGCGGGTCAGAGGCAAATACCGCCAGGGCGAGACGCTTGGACAACCGCTCGTGGACTGCTTGAGTCGTCTTGAGGGGGAGACCCACCAGCAAACGCTTCAGGAGCATGATCCTATTATCTCACAATCCAGGTCGGACCAGAAAGCAGTTCTCTGACATGGGCCTGTGTGGGGAGGCAGAGGTTCCGCGAGCCAATGGAGGTTCTCGGAGCGGAGTGGCTTCTTGACAGGTTCTACCGCGAGAATTAGGATCAGGTATCCTTGGTGGGACATTGGGCACTCAGCTCGGGATTGCTGCTGCAGCGGTCCTCGTTGGTTTGGTGCGGTTCTGGAGGAGGGGCATGATCATCTGGTTGAGGGAATGGTGGAGCCGGCTCCGGGTTCAGCAGAAGGTCTGGACCATTCTCCTGGCCCTGTTCGTGCCGTTAGTGGCGACGCTGTGCGTTCATGTGACGCTGATTAACCACCTCCTGAGCATCCAGCAGCAGCATCGCCAAACTGTCTCGGTCCGCCATGAAATCCTCGTGCTCCGCCGCCTCGCCGTGGATATCGAGGACGCCTTCCGTGGGTATCTACTGACAGGGCAAGAGGTGTTCTTGAAGCCCTTGCAAAAGGCCCAGCCTAAACTGCAGTCCACCACAACTCAGGTTCTTGCGCTGGCCGACGGCATCCCCGATCTTGCCCCGGACGTTCGCAGCGCCACTGAACAGTTGCACTCGTTGCTGGATTCCAAGCTGGCGCTCATTGAACAGTTCCAAGCCGGCCACGCGGACGAAGTCCTGAATTATGTCAGGTCAGGGAAAGGCCTCGCGCTCTCAGACGCGGTGCGAGATGAGTTAAGGATGATCGAGGATCGTCTAGACCGCAGGCTCGCGACCTTCGAGGCGGACCAGGGAGGGCTCGCCCAACTGGCTTTTTGGGGCTTAGTGCTGGCAGTGGCTGGAGGACTTTCCCTCGGCTTGGTCGGCGCCCGGCTGTTGACCAGGTCCATTACCGGTCCGCTGGCGGTCCTCCAAGCGTCGACTGTGACATTGGGCGAGCGTGCGGCCGAACTGGATCGTCATCCTGAGTCCATCGCCGTTCACTCGTCCGATGAAATTGGGAAACTGGCCCGCTCCTTCGAAGAGATGGCCCGGCGCATCAGGGGACATATTCGGGAGCTTGAGGCGATCAACGCGACTGGTCATGAGATCAGCACGATTGGGCCGGATGGGCTGGACGGAGTCCTGCGTCGGATCACCGATCGGGCGGCTGAGCTCCTGCAGGTGGATGTCTGTCTCGTCATGCTGCGGAATGAGCGGATGAAGTGCTGGGTCATCGAGGCCGCCTCGGGAGAATGGAACGATGGGCTACAGAAGACGGTCATGCTCTGGGAGGAGTTTCCTGTGTCAGTGAGGGCGTTCGAAACCAAAGAGCCCGTTCTCGGAGAGGATCTCCGGAAAGACTTCCGGCCACAGGTCGTCAGGCCGAACCTCATCGGCGAAAGCATGCTGGCAGTCCCACTCTTGTCCCAGGGCGAGCCTTTTGGTGTCCTGGCGCTCCTGCAGAACCGCAAAGTGTCCCGAGAGAGCTGGAATGTCCGCTTGGCGAAGGGTTTCGCCGATGAGGCTGCGATCGTGATTTCCAACGCCCGTCTCTATGAGGCGGCGCACCAGAAGGAGAAAGGCCTCGAAGTTCGACTGCGCCACCTCGAGCATCTGGCCGAAACCCTGGCCCATGACCTGAAGGCTCCCGGCGAGCGAATGGAGGGGTTGGCGTCGTTGCTGCGGCAGGAGTATGGTGACAAACTGGATGAACGGGCGACTCGCTGGCTGCGGTTGATCGAGGAGAATGGAAAAGACCTGACTGAGCGCGTCCATGACATTCTGGAAGTGGCGCGGGTGGGGGCGCCGCGGGAAGCAGTCGAGGCGGTGGACCCGGCGCTGGTGCTGAACGACGTGCTCAAGGCGAGGGCTGGTGAGCTTGAACGCCGCCAGGTGAAGGTCTCTGTTGAGACCGCGTTCCCGATGGTGGCCTGCCATCGGGCTTACCTTCGGCAGGTGTTCGACAATCTGATCTCGAACGCCATCAATTTTTCCGGTGATCGGCCCGATCCAGTGATCCGCGTCGCGACCAGGCAAACTGGGAGCCAAATACATTTCTCGGTGAGGGATAACGGAATAGGCATCCCTCCGCAAGAGCGTGAGCGGGTCTTCGAGCCGTTCGTCCGACTGAATCAAGGGTCGGCCAAGGGAAGCGGAATCGGGCTGGCCATCGTCAAGCGCATCACCGAGCTGTATGGCGGGCGAGTCTGGATCGAGTCGGCAGAGGGGCCAGGCTGTGCGGTGATCTTCACGCTTCCGGCCCTTGGCGACCTCTCCGGGAGGGGTCGGTCTAATAAGGGGGAGCCAGTGGCAGCTCGCGCGGCTGAGCTGCCGGATGGAGCGAACGAGGCGGTTTCCTTGCCGGAAGGGGAGGAGCGTCATGACCAATCCAGCCGCTGAATCTGTGTCTGCCCTACGGAGGACACGGGCATCCTTTACCATCCTCGTGATCGAGGACGACCCGTCCGATACCGAATTGATGCTCCATGCCATCGAGCAGGCGGACCTCAAGGCACTCCAAGGAGAGCTTGAAATTGAAGTGAGGGCCACTGCCGAGGGCGGGATTCGCTTCCTTGGTGAGCGACCGGTCGATCTGGTCCTCACCGACATGGTCTTGCCGGGCATGGACGGTCTTGACTTGGTCAGCCATATCCAGGAACTGGACCGGCATCTTCCGGTTCTGGTCGTCACGCGCATGAGCGGGGTTCCCACGGCCGTGGAGGCCATGCGCCGAGGCGCCTATGACTATATCCTGAAGCCGGTCAACCCGCAGGAACTGGGGATGCGGCTACACCGGGCGATTCGCCTCTCCGAAATCTTCCGGCGAAACTCGGCCCTCGATCGGAGCACCAGGCAAGGCAGCCAGGCCGGCAGTCTGGTCGGCACAAGCCC
Source organism: Nitrospiraceae bacterium (assembly GCA_050731155.1). Classification (GTDB taxonomy): domain Bacteria; phylum Nitrospirota; class Nitrospiria; order Nitrospirales; family Nitrospiraceae; genus NS-7. Next base: position 3,476 of record JBOHOI010000207.1, read on the forward strand.
TGCGTTTATGGAGGTGACGCGGCAAATCCGTGAGGCGGCCCTGGTCCGATCCACGGTGCTCATCATGGGCGAGACCGGAACCGGTAAAGGGCTCATTGCCAGGGCGATTCACGAGCAGAGCCGAGAACGAGACAAGCCGTACCAGGTCATCGACTGCACCACGATGCCGGAGGGAATGGTAGAGAGCGAGCTGTTCGGTCACGTTCGCGGCGCATTTACCGGCGCGGTCTCCAACAAGCCAGGTCTGATCGAGCTGGCCAATGGCGGAAGCGTCCTTCTCGATGAGATTGGGGACCTGCCGCTGCTCTTGCAGTCGAAGCTGCTCAGGGTGTTGGAAGACAGCGAGCTCCGCCCGGTAGGGGGCACGCGCGTGAAGCGGGTGGATATGCGGTTCATCACGGCAACGAACCAGGATCTTGAGGAAAAAGTCCGCATCGGAGCGTTTCGGAAGGACCTCTACTATCGCCTGGCGGTCATTGTCATTCGCGTGCCGTCCCTGAGGGAACGAGTTGAAGACATTTCGGTCATCGCCCGTCATTTTGTGGGCCAGTTCGGAAGAGAGATGGGGAAGCCCGGATGCTACCTTGACCCTTCAGCGATGGCAGAGCTCACATCCTATTCCTGGCCGGGCAATGTGCGGGAACTGCGGAACGTCGTGGAACGCGCGGTCATGCTTTCGACCAGAGATGCCGTCACCGGCGCTGAGATTACAGAGTTGCTTCCATCAGCGAAGAAAACCGGATTGGCCGACGACACCTCCTACGTAACTTTGCCGTACATGGAGGCGAAGAGGAAAGCCCTGGCTGATTTCACAGGCGCCTATCTGAGAGCCAAACTGGCGATGCATGATGGCCATATCACCAAGGCAGCCGAAGAGAGTGGCATTCCACGGCAGCATTTTTCTCTCCTGATGAAGCGGTTTCTTGATCGAAGTGAATCCGGTACCTCTTGAAGGACCTCATAAGCCGCCTGGTTGCGATTCGGTGACGCGTGCCTAGCTTTGCCTCCTGACAGTGAAGTCCTCCCTGATCCCTGTTTCGGAACCGTGACGAAAGGAGTGGTCTCTTCCCCCGCTGAGCTGTAGATTTTCCTCGAAGACCCTCAAATTCCCTGGAGCCCCTGTCCGAATATTTTTTTATGCCACATGTAACTGATGGAGTCCTATGGATCTTTGACGGTGCCCATCAAGGCTCGCATAAATTCATATTCATTTCTGCCAAGCATCACGCTCACTCTTGGTCTGTGACCAACTGAAAATATCTTCAAATCAATTTGTAAATCAATCTCTTGGATGACGTCACCGTAACGTGTCATCAGCGGGCGGTGGCTGGCAACGAGCTTGCTCTAGCTGAGGAGGTGTATGCGAAGGAGTGTGGTGTGCCTTCACCTTTTAAAGAGTGCGAGTCTGGAAGAAGGAGGTGGTTGAAGATCAGATCCAAAGGAAGGTGAACATGCTCAATGACTGGAGCATTTAAATCCAGGAGGTGCTGACGATGTTTCTCTCAAGACGACAATTTCTGAAAGTTTCGGCCGGGACGGTGGCGGCGGTCGCGGTGGCTGACAGAGCCCTTGCGCTGACGGCGCTGCAACCGGTCATCGAGGTGGGCAACCCCCTCGGCGACTACCCGGACCGGTCCTGGGAGCGAGTCTACCATGACCAGTATCGGTACGACTCCTCCTTCACGT
>JBOHOI010000208.1:0-5141 GCA_050731155.1 Nitrospiraceae bacterium
CCTCGTCACCCCTGCGCGGGTATCCGGTTGCGCTGGTCTGGAGCGTCAGTCGAAGCAGGGAACATCGGACGAAGATACATGAAAGTAACACCGACAGGCTCTTGACCATTCTCGCTCCGGAGACACGCCCTTCATGCCCAAGAGCCCGAAACTCTTCACCTGTCCACAGTGTCGGCATACGTACCTCGGTCATGACCCGTTGCCCGATTGTCCTCAGTGTGGATACGATTATCGGGTGAAGGAAGGGTTCCGCTGGGACGTGGTGGTGTATCTCCTGTCCATTATCGGGCTTGTGAGTTTCCTCTTGGTGGCCTCGTACTACCGAGGGTACATGGAGATCGGGTCAGGAGTCCCCAGAACTTCGGTTGGAACAGAGGAGCCTACAGAAAAATTGCCGGGATCTGAACAATCCAGGGCCCAGCCGTTTCAGAGTCCCTATCATGAACCAGGACGGTGAGGCAAAACAGTGGTTGCGGGAAATGACGCCCGCGCATCTCTAGTCATTGGAACACGGGGAAGCCGCTTAGCGGTTTGGCAAGCCGAGTGGGTCCAGACCAGGCTCAAAGAGCTTGCGCCAGGACTGACCGTGGCGCTGCAACGGATCAAGACATCCGGCGACAAGATCCTGGACGTCCCGCTGGCCGCCATTGGTGGAAAGGGGCTCTTCGTGAAAGAGATCGAAGAGGCCCTGCTGCGAGAAGAGATTGATCTCGCGGTCCACAGCATGAAGGATGTCCCGACGGTCCTTCCAGACGGACTGGACATTCTCTGCGTGCCGGCCCGCGAGGATCCTCGCGACGTGCTGGTCAGTCGCGACTCGTGTTCGCTGGATCACCTGCCCAAGGGTTCCCGCGTCGGTACGAGTAGCCTGCGCAGGCAAGCCCAGCTCCTTCACTATCGGCCGGACCTGCGTATCGAACTCCTACGTGGGAATCTGGACACCAGGCTGCGCAAGCTGCACAATGGCGAGTATGATGCCATTGTGTTGGCCGCGGCCGGCCTGAGGCGAATGGGGTGGTCCAATAAAGTGACCGAATATTTGCCACCGGAGGTGAGTCTTCCGGCAATCGGGCAAGGCGCGTTAGGGCTGGAGGGACGTCGCAATGATCGCTTTGTTCAGACACTCGTGGAAAAACTGGAGCATCGCCCCACGCGAACGGCTGTGATGGCCGAACGGGCCCTGCTGGAACGGCTTGAAGGAGGCTGTCAGGTCCCGATCGCGGCGCACGCAACCGTCAAGGGAGACACCCTGATCATGGATGGTCTGATTGCCAGCGTGGACGGCCGGCGGCTGATACGTGACACGATCCAGGGCCCAGCGTCTGAGGCACAGGGGTTAGGCATGCACCTGGCTGAGAAACTCTTAGCCCAAGGCGGGGATCTGATTTTGAACGAGATCTACGGAAACACTTGAAGAATATGAACGCAAGGGCTGGGAAAGTCTTCTTTGTTGGAGCGGGACCAGGCGACCAGAAGTTATTGACGCTCCGTGGCAAGGAATGTCTGGAACAGGCCGATGTCGTGCTCTACGACTATCTGGCCAATCCCGTTCTGCTCGATTATGCTCCAGCCCATGCCGAACGCATTTATGTCGGCCGTCGAGGCCGTGGTGCTTATCAAGATCAGAAAGAGGTCAACAGACTGATTATTGAACGAGCCAGAGAGGGCAAGGTCGTCGTTCGGCTCAAGGGAGGAGACCCGTTCGTCTTCGGACGGGGAGGTGAGGAGGCAGAAGCGGTGGCCGCTGCTGGCTTGCCTTTCGAAGTGGTTCCAGGCGTGACTTCGGCTGTGGCGGTGCCTGCCTATGCCGGTATTCCGGTGACTCACCGAACGATGGCCTCAACCGTGACTCTCGTGACAGGGCATGAGGACCCGACAAAAGGACCGACCACATTGGAGTGGCCTCGGCTCGCCTCAACGAACGGCACCCTTGTGTTTCTGATGGGCATGAAAAACTTGCCGTCCATCGTCGAACACCTCATGACAGAGGGAAAGCCGGCCGACACGCCGGTCGCGGTGATTCGGTGGGGCACTCGAGCCGGTCAGCGCACCCTCGTTGGCACGCTTGGAGACATCGTCGCGAAGTCCGAACAAGCCCAGATGGAGCCGCCCACCGTGATCGTGGTAGGCGAGGTCGTGCGCCTGCGAGAGCAATTGAACTGGTTTGAGACCCGCCCTCTGTTCGGGAAGCGTATTTTGGTGACCAGGACGCGGGAGCAGGCTCCAGAGCTCTCTAACCTTCTGTCTGCATACGGTGCGGACCCGGTTGAATGTCCGACGATTGAGGTCGTGCCCCCGGAGAGTTGGAGGGAACTGGATGAAGCGGTCGCCGACCTGCGTCGGTATCAGTGGGTGATCTTCACGAGCGTCAACGGTGTCCGGCCGTTCATGGACCGTCTCAGGCACCAAGGACAGGATGCACGAGCCCTGTCTGGTCTACGCCTCTGTTGCATCGGGCCTCGAACCGCCGAGGAGCTGGCAAGGCATGGCCTCAGCGCTGACCTGATCCCGTCAGAGTTCCAGGCCGAGGGAGTGATCGAGGCTTTGAAGCTTGCCGGTGTGACTGGTCAGCGCATCCTCATACCACGAGCTGCGGTGGCGCGTGAGATTCTTCCCGAGCAACTTCGGGCCCTGGGCGCGAACGTGCAGGTCGTCACCGCGTACCGGACCGTCCTGCCTTCTAAGGATAGCAGTGATCTAAAAGATAGGTTCCGTCGGCGTGACATCCACGTCATGACGTTCACCAGTTCGTCAACCGTTCGGAACTTCTGCCGGCTCTTTGACAGCGGTGAGGAAATGGCTGAGTTGACAGAAGGTGTCGCGGTGGCCTGCATCGGACCAATCACCGCGAAGACCGCCAGGGAGCAGGGACTGCACGTCACCGTCACGGCAGCGCAGAACACCGTCCCGGCCTTGGCAGAAGCGATTACTCAGTATTTTTCAACTCGCACCGAAAGCAGGCGCTCCAACGAGCGCGCGCACGAGCGATGACTTAGGTTGGCAGCGCAGCGTGGGGTCGTGCAGAGCATTGAGTTCCAGTTGCAGCCACATCGGCACATCTGAACGGAGGAGAGCAGCATGGTTCCAGTGAAGTCTTTCATGGTTCCGATTGAGAAGTTTGTGACGGTGGATCGCGACACGGATGCGCGCCAAGCAGCCGCGGTCATGCGCGATCGTAACATCGGCAGCCTGTTCGTGACGCGAGGCAAAGAGATCGTTGGCATCGTCACGGACACCGATATGGTGCGGCGCTTGGTGGCAGTGGGAGCGGACGCCGCTAAGACGGCGATTGAGCAGATCATGTCGGCTCCGATTGTGACCATCGAAGAGAACAAGACGCTGCTTGACGCCAACGACCTCATGGCGCGCGAACACTTGAGGCATCTCGGTGTCACACGCCAGGGCAAGCTGGTTGGGATGATCTCCGTGCGGGACCTAGTGGTGTTCCTGACAAACTTGCCCAGGAAGTAAGGGGGCACGATGGCGTTTCCTCGTCAGAGACTGAGACGATTGCGACAGAACGAGCCCTTGCGGCGCATGGTCAGGGAAACAAGGCTGTCGACATCCGATCTGATTGCTCCGTTCTTCGTGACTGTGGGGCGGGACCGGCGGGAAGCGATCAGCTCGATGCCTGGTCAGTACCGGATGTCGGTGGATCTTCTCGTGAAAGAAGCAGCCGAGGTCAAGTTCCTTGGGATTCCGGCCGTGATCCTCTTCGGGATTCCGGACCGAAAAGATGAGCGCGGAACCTCGGCCTACGACCCGAACGGCATTGTTCAACAGGCTGTCCGGGCACTCAAAGACCAGGTACCGGGGTTGCTCGTGGTGACGGACGTATGCATCGACGAGTACACATCCCACGGGCACTGCGGACTGGTGCGGGACGGCCGCATTCTCAATGACGAGACGCTCGAGTGCCTCCAGGCTATGGCGCGGACGCACGCCCAGGCAGGAGCAGATATGGTCGCGCCATCTGATATGATGGATGGGCGGGTCGGAGCCATCCGTGATGAGCTGGACCGTGCGGGGTTTGCAGATCTTCCCATCATGGCCTATGCGGCCAAGTTTGCCTCGTGCTTCTATGCTCCATTCCGAGACGCGGCTGAGTCGAGCCCGAAATTCGGCGACCGCCAATCCTACCAGATGGATCCGGCCAACGCGCGCGAAGCAATTCGAGAGATTGAATTGGACGTGAAGGAAGGAGCCGATATCGTGATGGTCAAGCCGGCGATGCCCTGCCTGGACATCATTGCGGCAGCCAGGTCGCGGATGTTGCTTCCCATCGCAGCCTACCAGGTCAGCGGGGAATACAGCATGATCAAGGCGGCAGCCCGCGCCGGCTGGTTGGACGAGACCCAGGCCATGATGGAATCGTTGCTCTCGATCAAGCGGGCAGGAGCGGACCTGATCGTGACCTACTTTGCACAGGATGCGGCCCGGCGCCTCAACGATTCCTGCGCATGAGACGACTCACATGAAAATTACTCGCGGCCTCACTGAGCACCAGCAGGTGCCGCATCCTGTGTTGACCATCGGCAACTTCGACGGTCAGCATCGCGGCCACCAGGCGCTGTTGCGGACCGTCGTGGAGACCGCCACGGCAAGGGGCGGGACTCCGATGGTGCTGACGTTTGATCCCCATCCGGTCAAAGTCCTCGCGCCAGGCGTTGAGTTCCGCCTGTTGACCACCATGGATGAAAAGCTTGCGCGGTTTCAGGAAGCCGGCGTGCAGGAAGTGCTGTTTCTAGAATTCAACGCGGTGTTTGCCGCACTCTCCCCTGAGGCGTTCGTCTTTCAGATCCTGAGAGACGGCGTCGGGGTCCGTGACCTGTTCGTGGGAGAGCATTTCGCGTTCGGAAAGCGCCGAGCGGGACGGATCGCTGATCTGCTGCGACTGGGCGCTCATGCCGGGTTCCAGGTCCACCGGGTTTCGCCGGTTCGTATCGACGGGGAAGTGATCAGTTCGACGCGTATCCGTCGGCTCGTGCAGGCCGGGGACGTGCGCGGGGCTGCGAGGTGCCTCGGGCGTCCCTACTCGTTGGATGGATCCGTCGTGCAGGGACAGCACCGGGGAAAGGCTCTGGGGTGGCCGACCGCCAATCTCCGGCTTCCCGACGACCGCGTTCTTCCAGCCGACGGGG
>JBOHOI010000209.1:0-5135 GCA_050731155.1 Nitrospiraceae bacterium
CGTGCAGTCACCGATCGTCCAGGAGCCTCGCGTGCTGCTGGTGGCGCTCGATGGCACAGAGCAGTACCGATCCATCCAGGAGGCGATCGACCAGGCCGTCTCTGGTGACACGATCCGGATCAAGGCAGGCGAATATCCGGAGGATGTGACCATCCATAGCAAGCATCGGCTCAAACTCATCGGAGAGGGTGCGGACAAGGTCAAGATCCTAGGGCGCAACCGAGTCGGGGCGTTTCACATCGGGAAGTGGCCCTATGGGGCGACGGAGGTGGAGATCAGCGGATTGACTATCCAAGAACATGGCGGGCTTGCGATGGGAATCTTTAATGGGCGTGCCTTGGCGCTCCGCGAAGTCCACATCAACGGGATGCTGTTCGGGCAACAGGTCCAGGATGTCCGAATCGAAAACTGCGCGATCGGTGGGAGCGAAACCACCGGTGTCCAGTTGGCTGATTCCCAGGCCGTGCTGGTCGGCAACTTCATTCACGATAACGACCATGGGGTCACGGTTGCAGGCAAGTCGGATGTGCGACTGGAACGGAACGTGATCACGCGGAGTCTGTTCGAGGGAGTAGTGGTTACAGACAGCGCACGCGCCGTATTGCTCAGCAATACCATCGTCAAAAACGGCGGCGGAGTCGCCTTTCTGGGTCTTTCGCGAAGCGACGTGTCCGGCAATATCGTCGGATTGAACAAGGTCGGGTTTGTGGTGGGAGCCTCGAGCACGACGAATAGTTCGTACAACGCGGTCTTCAACAGCGAGGCTGACTACCTGCGAGCCGGTTCTCCGAATATGCCGGCACCGGAGCTGAAAGCGGATTCGGACCTCACGGTTGACCCTCGGTTTGTGGACCCCAGCCATGACGATTTTCGGCTCCGACCTGATACCCCTCTAACCAAAGTGGGAGGGTTTGCTTACCTCGGCGCATTGGCACCAATCGATAGGTCTCGTTGATAGATGAAATATTTATTCATTTAAATCAGTAAGTTACACATACACTCGACGACAGGAGAAATCCGTGTGGTATGATACAAGCATCGAATTTGCGTCTGGCGCAAGACTTGCTACACTTGATAGTGAACTCTCAAAGTCGACGGAGGCCCACAAGGGTAGATCAGGATGGCCAGCTACCGCCCAGAGCATGAAAAGGTCGGCCCTGAAGGGATTCCTTCCCTGGAGGATTTGGAACCAGGAAGACCCGTGGGGGCGATTCTGCCTCTGTCCGAGCACGCACAACTAGCCATGCGCGACAGCATCGAACTGATTGACTATCTCATGAACCAGGACCACATCACCTGGAGCTAGTTACACCCTTCTCCCAAGTGTTTTCGCTGAGTTAACAACTCTCCCGGACCATCGACTCCCCCCGAACTTCCACGAGGCTGTGCAGCGAGCATTTCTCTGCGCACGCCATCAGGACTAACGACCTTCCACAACGTCGTCCAGCCTTTTCGTCCAGCGCGCTCTTCATCGGTCCTCTCCCTTGACCAACCATTCCCAGTAAGGATCGCAGAGACTGTTCGACTAATCGGCAGGGACAGAGAACGGATTCAACCATCATTGCGCTCAGTGGGTGAATCAGGAAGACGACATGGAACCATCAGCGATCAAATCCGCGATAGTTCAGGAGCTGCAGAAGCGGGACCGGCTCAGTTTTGAGGATCTGCTCCGACTCCTCCCCACTTGCACCTGGAACCAAATGATTGCTGCGGTGGACCGGCTGAGCCGTGACAGGATACTGACCCTGCGGCATCCTGACCGACTGACGTATTTGGTGTCACTCACGCCGCAAAGGACTAGCGCCTCGGCGGATTCCCGGCTGGCCCCACGATGATCCAATTCATGAGCAGCACAGCAAAGAGAACTGAAGAAGTTTCCTCCAGCGCCACAAGAGAACGGTCGTCTTCATTGCCGACTGGGAAGGGGCTTCTTGTTGCGCTGATCTTTCTGACTGTATGGGCATTCTTCTTTCTTGACCTGTCTCAGTACCTGTCGTTCGACGCATTAAAGGAAAACCGGGAACGTCTCCTGGCCTATACCCAGACCCACTATGCCCTGGCAGTAGCACTGTTCATTGTCGTCTATTGCATGACGGCGGCCTTGTCTTTACCGGGCGACGTGTTCCTGACTATGGTCGGGGGGTTTTTGTTCGGGAGCGTCGTCGGGACCTTCTATGTCAATATCGGCGCGACCAGCGGCGCGACGCTGGCGTTTCTGGCTGCTCGCTATCTCCTGAGGAACTGGGTCGAATCGAAATTCGGTGATCGACCCGGACCGATTCAGGAGGGGTTCAAGCAGAATGCCTTCAGCTATCTCGTGACGCTCCGGCTGATCCCGGCCATCCCCTTCGTGCTCGTGAACCTGGTTGCCGGACTGACACGGGTGGAACTGAGCACCTACGTCCGAGCCACAGCGCTCGGGATGATCCCGGCCAGTTTCGTGTTTGCCTATGCAGGCCGTCAGCTCGGCATGATCAATTCGCCCGGCGAGATTGCCTCGCCCCAGGTCCTGCTGGCCCTCACGCTCCTGGGCTTGCTGGCGCTGACGCCTATCCTCTATCGCAAGCTGGTTGCCAAGAAAACGAAGGGGGAACTCAGAGTAGCCTGATAGAATGGAGAGAGGAGGTCACGATGCGTTGCGAAAGTTGTCGGGGTGTGATGAGGAAGGACCAATGTTCTGATGTCTTGGATGGTGGGGTTCCCTTTCGCATGAATGCCTGGTCCTGTGCCGCCTGCGGAGACGTGGTTGAAGAGATCAAGGTATTTCCGAAGAATGGGGAAAAGATGTCGCGGCGATTCCGGTACGTGGTCAGGCCCTGGGCTATTTATGGTGGTGATGAACGGCTGGAGCTGAAGAGTCGGCGTCGGCAAGAGGTCTATGCGTAGGGAAACCCAACTGGCCTAACATGCGTGAGGCTCTCAAGCGACATTGGCCGGAATATCTGATGGAGGCAGCGGGGCTCGGGATCTTCATGATCTCCGTAGGCGTCTTTGCCACCATCCTGGAGTATCCGGCGTCCCCGGTTCATCAAGCTCTTCCCGATCCCCTCCTGCGACGACTTTTGATCGGCATCGCAATGGGCTTCACGGCAATCGGCATCATTTATTCGCCATGGGGGAAGCAGTCCGGCGCCCATCTCAATCCGGCCGTGACCCTGACGTTCTTCCGTCTCGGGAAAATCGAGCCCTGGGATGCAGGCTTCTACGTCCTGGCCCAGTGTGTCGGCGGGTTGGCCGGGCTTCTGCTCATAGCAGCGGTGCTGGGCAACCCCATTGATGATCCAGCGGTCAATTACGCCGTCACGGTGCCTGGTTCGAAAGGGCCGAGGACCGCGTTCCTCGCCGAGTTGCTCATCTCGTTTGGTCTCATGTTGGTCGTGCTGGTTGTTTCCAACCGGCAAAGCCTGGCTCCCTGGACAGGACTCTTCGCCGGGTTGCTCGTGGCGACCTACATCACCGTGGAGGCTCCCTTGTCAGGCATGAGCATGAATCCGGCGCGGACATTCGCGTCAGCGCTCCCCGCTTGGTTGTGGAGCGGGTTCTGGATCTACGTCACGGCTCCACCGTTAGGGATGCTCCTCGCAGCGGAGGTGTATCTGTGGATGAAGGGCAAGGGCGGTGTGATCTGCGCCAAGTTACACCATCACAACGACAAGCGCTGCATCTTTCGCTGCGGCTACATGAGCTGATGACGGAGTTCGGTCCGCGGTCATTAGCCTTCCGGTTCTTTCGCTCGAATCCAATCTCCCTCCACCAGATAAATTCACCCCGTACCACAGGAAGCCCCGTGTGTAAACACGGGGAGGCAATGTGCATGATATTCCGCGAAGCGTATACCCCGAAGCCAGGGTGTAAACCCGTGGTAGGGGGTTCACGATAGGCCCGAGTCGCCAGCCAACCTCGGTACCCCACCTGTAAGGATTCCTCGGTTCAGACGACCAACGGGCAAAGGCAAACACCCTGCCTTACACGGTACCGGTTGATAGAAGGGTGCGACAACCACAAACATTTCAAGGAGGGGTCACAATGAGCATGCGTCAACTATCATCGCTGCGGATGGGAATGCTTTCTCTGCTGGCCGTAGTGGGGCTGCTGGTCTCGACTAACAGCTTCGCGGCTGATGCCCATACCACAGCGAAGTTCGAGGGCGTGAAGGCCAACAGTGGGACGGCCGCCCACGCTCGCCAGGGCAACAAAGACTCGTTGACCTGGTCGGCTGATTTCAAAATTCCGGACACGCCGGCGCCGCACTGGCAGGTCGTGGACTCGAAGGGGAACATCTATTTGCTCCAGCGGCTGGTCATCAAGGGCGACAAGCAGAATAGGACGATCACACTCCCGTCCTATGTTCACGATGTCGCGAAGGTCCAGATCTGGTGCGCCTTCGCCGAGGCCTTGCTGGGCGAAGCGTCCTTCGCGGCGCCAATCAAGACAGCCGCGGGGGAGCATGAGTCCACCATGACGATGTCGGCGCGTTGATGCTGGCTTAGGTCAACGTGTGGCAGCAGAGACGGAGGCCGGCCCTTCCGGCCTCCGCTAACTGTGCACAATCGTGCTCGAGCTGTTAGACGATTCGGAAAGAGAGACACATGAGAACGCTCACAAAGATTGTTGGAGTTCTGGCTCTGGCAGTGTTTGGCTCAACGGCCCACGCCCAATTGATTGACAAGAAGGCGCTCACGCTGGACGCAGCCAAGAAAGTCGCCGCAGCTGCTGAGGCTGATGCCAAGGCCAAGCAGGCCAGGGTGGTCATTGCCGTCGTGGATGACGGGGGCAACCTGCTCTTGCTCGAGCGTCTGGATGATACTCAGGTAGCCAGCGTCAATGTCGGGATCGGCAAGGCAAGGACGGCAGCGATCTTTCGGCGGCCGAGCAAGGTGTTCGAGGATCAGATCCGTGAAGGACGGGTCGCGGCGTTAGCCTTACCCGGCGTGACGCCGCTCCAGGGCGGCATTCCCATCGTGGTGGACGGCAGGGTCATCGGCGCGATCGGAGTGAGCGGTGAGACGCCTGGTCAGGATGAAGACATCGCGAAGGCGGGCGCTGAAGTGGTGAAGCAGTGGTCTTCAAAATAATGGGTCAGCGATGAACGCTCAGGGCAGGCGGGCTGAGCCCTGAACGCTGATCGTTGACTG
>JBOHOI010000210.1:0-5124 GCA_050731155.1 Nitrospiraceae bacterium
TGCTAGGTATGCTGTGATGGTCAAGTGGGGAACGAAGCCTGAGGATACGCCCCTTGAGCTGCAGCCGCTCATGCAGAAATACTTCATCATATCGTCCGGCCGATCGCCTGATCAGCCGCAACTGGTAATCGGGATAGATCCCGCCACCTCTGATCCACCGCCCATAGAAGTAATTGCGCCGCGGAATTTCGAATCCAGCCACATCTGACGGTGGACCAGCACGCATCAGCTCCAGGATCTCCTCCTGGAGCGAAGGTGTGACTCGTTCATCAGCATCCACGATGAGCACCCATTCCGCGCTCGTCTGGTCCATCGCGAAATTCTTTTGCGGCCCAAAGCCAGGCCAAGGACGCACAAACACCTTGTTGGTGTACTGCTTGGCGATTTCGACGGTTCGATCCACGCTCTGAGCATCCACCACCACCACCTCGTCCGCCCGCTGAACCGATTCCAGACATCCACCGAGATTCCGCTCTTCGTTCAGCGTGATGACCACGACCGCGAGTACCGGTCGTTTCTTATTCAAGCGTTCTCCAAGAGCCGCGTCATTCATCATCGCCTCAGCCGACAAAGACGGTTCTATGGCCGTACTTCCGAAAGACACCCTTGCAACCAGGGAACGCCCTGCGGAAGCGGAGCAATCGCGGCGCCCGCAGCAGGTCGTTGCAATTCGCCAGCAGTGCCGTCTTCATTCCCCGAAAGCGACAGACCTGCCCGTCTCGTTGACAATCCGCTGTTCGATCTCTGACCTCGACCTGAAAGGAAGACTTCCAGTAGTAGATCGTGGTTTTGGCTTTCCGCCGAAAACAGTGCTGCGACTCCCCGAACTCTACCGCTTCATAGAAGTCCCGCATGAACTGCCCATCAGCGCATGAACAAAACTGCGACACGGTTTCCGGCGTCTTCGGCTCAAAGACCAGCAGATCCGCAGCGAGAGAGAACACAAACCACTTGTGAAACCAGTTCTCGGGCGGCTCCAACCCTCTGAGCGCGAGGCCCTGCTCCAGGAACGGGCTCGGAGTTTCGATATAGCCGGCACGTCCGACCCTCAAGATCTCCCTGCAGGCAGCTCCAGGCAACTCGACGTGCTCGAGCACGTGAGACGCATACACATAATCGAACCAGCCAGACCGAAACGGGAGGGCCGTCACGTCGCCAGCAATCAGTTTCGCAGACTCCGGCACCACGAGCCGATTTCCACCCCGTTGACGCCCGTGCGTGGGATCTATCTCGATCACATGGGTTACGTCCTGAAATGGGTTGTGTCCTGCGCCGATATCCAAGATGCGGCCGGAAAAATACGGCCTTCTCCAAACAGGCAATCGTTTCATCAGCTAGCCCCTGAACCCTCGCTTGGCGATAGCCCGATAGAACGCTGGTCGCAACCAGCGATTTCGCCCAGGTTTGAGCACCGGGTAGCGGCTCACGCGATCCGCCATCACGGTGGGATGCGTACCGGGAAAGTTCTTCATGATGTCGTAGTCTTCAAACTCGTAGGCCTCCTGGGCGAGTAGCCGCCCTTCCTCGGCGCCCAGCTGATCCCCGTGGTGCCGAGCCATCTGATAGCGGAACTTGTCTAGCAAGACCCGCGGAGGTTTCACCCATCCATAATGATAGATCGTGGCTCCAGACGGTCGCACCCGATCCTTGTGCACGGACTGGAGATACCCTTGATCGGCCTTGAGCCAGAAGCCGACCGCGTCGCCGCAGGATTCGACCTGGCCGTCATTCCGGATGATTCGGACCGCCCGATGATAGAACCAGGGATTGCACGACCGGTAGTCGCCATAGAAATGCAGGTAACGGAAGGTGAACCCCAACACGCTGGGATTCAACAGGTGATCACGCAGCGCCCGTCTAATCGAGTCGTAATCAGCCTCGTGCAGCACTTCGTCCGCCTGCAGATACAACGCCCAGTCCCCCGTGCAACGCGACAGCGCGATGTTCGTTTCATGCGAAAACAGCAGGCCGTCTTTCTGCATCGAGTCATCCCAGATTGACTCGACAATCCGAATCTTTTCAGAAGCGATCGAACGGATCAGGTCCAGCGTGCCATCGTCCGACTGGCCCACATCCACGACGAATTCGTCCACAATCGGCAAGGCCGAGCGGATGACCTCCACGATCGGATAATCGAATTTCACAGCGTTCCGGCAGATGCTGAACCCGCTGACCTTCATCGCACCGCCTGCGGCAAGTTAAAAGTAAAAAGGCAAAAGGAAAAAGTTTTTCTCAATTTTATGATCATTTTTAACTTTTACCCTTTAACTTTTTACTTCGCGCTTCGCGCTCAGCTCCCAGAACTTGGCATACTTGATAAACGTGTAGTAGGCGTAGAGGCCCGACAGGATCAGGCCAGGCATACCATCCAGAAAGCCAGCCCGCCTCAGATACATCTTGGCGAAGGTGAAGCAGGGATGGGTCACCAGTTGGTGCGTTCGGAACCGTCGGCCTTGTTGGCCCATGCGAGTCGCCATGAGGTCCGAGTAGCGGTCCATCTTGGCCAGATAGTGGTCGATGTCTCTGAAGGGGTATTGCAACACATGCTCCTTGAGATATCCCACCCGACCGTTCAGTTCGAACCCTTCATGAACCAGGTCCTCGCGATACCGCATACGATCCTTGCGGAACAACTGGGGCTGGCGATAATCCGGGTACCAGCCACTGTGGTGGATCCAGCGCCCCAGGAAATAGTTGCGCCGAGGCACGAAGTACGCCTCGGCTTCCGGACCACGTTCGAGCACCTGCCGGATCTCGTCGCGGATTTCCGGCGTAGCTCGCTCGTCGGTGTCCAGACTGAACACCCAGTCGTGTGTCGCGTACGCCACCGCCTCGTTTCTCAGCCGTCCGAATCCCCTGAACTCGTGTTGGAACACTTTGTCAGTGAACTCCCGGCTGATCTTCTCGGTCGCATCGGTGCTATGCGAGTCCACGACGATGAGCTCATCGGCCCAGCGCACACTCTCCAGACAAGCTCGAATGTTGGGCTCATCGTTATAGGCGATGACATAGACCGAGAGCTTAGACATGCACTACCGCCATCCCTTCCGCATGGCCGACTACCTGTCTGACCCTGTCAGCCACCTGGTCCGCTGTGATCCGATCCAGACAGTCCCAGTAGGGGCAGGCTTCATAGATACACTTCTCGCAGGTGGGGACATCCGGCCGCAGCACCACTCCCTTACCCAGCGGCCCCCACCGGATCGGAAGATTGTTCCGCCGGGGATCGAACAGGCTCACATTCGCCACCCCTAAAGCTGCCGCAAGATGAGCAGGCCCCGTCGCTCCCGAGACCACCACGCAACTGGCCCCAATCACGGCCATGAGTTCCCTGACCGTCAGCCGGCCCATCAAGTCAAGAATTCCCTCTCCCGGACCTCCGACTTGATTCGCCTCATGATGAAATCGCTCTCGCTCGGCGTCACTGCCGGTGAGAATCACCCCAAACCCCTCGTGAGCCAATTGGCGTGCGAGAGCCCCATAATGTTCGCCCCGCCACCGACGGGCCGCAAACCCGCCAGGATGAAGCACGATGCGATTCGCCGACAGCCCTTCAAGCCTTGTCTCCGCCCATTGACGTTCCTCGTCGGTCAGCACCAGCGCCGGCTTCACCGGCAGACCGGGATTGAGGCCGAGGCCAGCCAGCAGCCCAAGGTTATACTCGCTCTCATGTTTGGAGAAATCATGCCGGTGTTGATAGACGCGTCTGTTGGCCAGCAGGCTATACCACCGATAGCCGGTTGCTACTCGCTGCGGCACACGCGCCAGAAAGGCTGCAAACATCAGACGGCGGAACGGCTTCAAAAAGATGGCCGCGCCGAACCCCTGCCGAAAGAGGGCCACCAGCTCATGGAGTCGCTCCAGACCGGAGAGGGGCAACACCTCGTCCAGGTCAGGATGATGAGACAGAATCGGCGCCGCAGACGCGCTGGAGAGAAAGGCAATCCGCGCGTCCGGCATCAGACGGCGGATCGCCGACGCGACAGGGAGACATAGGATCTCATCACCGATCCCATCGGGCCTGACCAGCAGAATCTTCATAAACGCTAGATTCAGGTTGAGGCTGAGCGCGGAGTTTATGACCTTATCTTCGCTGAACCTCAACCTCAGCCTTAACCTTCAGTTGATCGCACACCGCGTCGAATGCCTCATCCGGGCTAATGCTTGTGAGACACTCGAGCTGGATCCTGTTTCGACAGGTGCGGCTGAAGCAGGGACTGCAAGGAATCTGATTCGCGAGCACGCGATGTCCTTTCCCATAGGGACCGGTGCGAGTCGGACTGGTTGGCCCGAAGATCGCGACTACCGGGGTGCCGACCGCCGCCGCTATATGCATGGGTCCGGAATCATTGGTCAGCAGCACCGAAGCCGATTCCAGCAAGGCCGGAAGCAAGCCGGGCGTGGTCTCCCCCGTGAGATCCACAGGTACGGTACGCATCAAGCTCCTGACAGCCTGCGAAGCCGCTCGTTCATCCGGTCCGCCGATCAGCACGACAGTCCCCAGTTTTTCTTCCTGAATTCGATCGGCCGCAGCCGCAAAGCACTCCGGTGGCCAGCGTTTGGTCGGCCAGCGGGCCGAGACATTCATCGCAATCCAGGGGGTACTCGCGCTCGCGCCATGCCGACTCAGCAGACCGGCTACCTCTTCTCGGTCGGCCAGACTAACGCGCAAGCGCAAATTCGTGTGGGGCCCTTCCCGGTAAGAGGAACCTACGTCGGCGCCCAGTGCAGCAGCCACAAGCAGATACCGATCCACCGCATGCAGGTCCGGCGTTGGAACCGGCACCTTGTGTGTATAGAAGAAGGGGCTGCCCTCACGCGCGTTGGCAAACCCGATCCTGACGGGACATCCGGTCAGCCAGGCGATAGCCCCGCTGCGAAACAGCCCTTGCAAATCCACCGCAAGATCGAAGTTGGCTGCGCGAAGGCGTGGGACTTGGAACAGCCAGCTTCTGAAGCCCGGTTCGACCGGCCACACACTGTCAAGTCCCTCAGCCCGCTCCAGCAGCCCAGCCCACTGTCGCTTGACCAGCCACGTGATCGATGCGCTGGGAAAGGTTCTCCGCAGCGCCGACAGCGTGGAAAGGGCATGTATTACATCTCCCATCGAGCTCGGCTTGATGA
>JBOHOI010000211.1:0-5087 GCA_050731155.1 Nitrospiraceae bacterium
TGCTCACGGTGATTTTTGACCTGACCGTGGCCCTGCAGGTCGGGCTGATCCTGGCCTGCGTGCTGTTTGTGCGGCGCATGAGCTCGCTGTTCCAGGTGGTGGAGGTCTCGCGCAGTCCAGATGCGGCGAGCTTTCAGCTCTACGGCTCGCTGTTTTTTGGCGCGGTGGCCAAGATCGACCCCATTCTGACCGCCGTGGAAAGCGCCCCGCAAGGGCTGGTGATCCGGCTCGATGTGCAGTCGCTGCAGTCGCTGGACACCTCGGGGCTCGATGTGCTGGAGCAGTTGCACAAGGCCATTGTGCTGCGCGGCGGCCGGCTGGTGCTGGCCGGGCTCAATGCCCAGCCCAAGGCTGTGATGGAACGCTCGGGCTTTCTGGACAAGATCGAGTCGCTATAAAATTAAGAGCTACCTACGCCCATTTTCATTGGGCTCATAGCACTTTTTATCTAAAACAGGTCGGCACCCCGCCTTTTCAGGCCGCCACCCTGGCGGTTTACGGGAGCGGGTGAAGTCCATTCAGATACCTCAAGGAATCAGGATTGCTGATCCAGAAATACGACGGGCAGCCAAGTCCTCATGAGCTCGGACCACATCTCGAAGCGGATAACGAGCGGCCTTGATCTCGCCAAAGATGCCTCGGCGGACAGCATCGAAGAGATCCGATGTGGCCAGCGCAAGTTCATCGTGACCTTTCACGTACTGCGCCGTGCTTGGTTGGTCATAGCGAATCGACATCGCCGCGAGTGCTTCCCGATCAACAACGGGATGGCCTGATGCATTCCCCGCGTGGATGAGATGGCCGCCATCGCGTAGCGCCATGACGGAGGCGCCAAAAGTCGCCCTCCCCACTAATTCGTAGACTACGTCAACACCTTGGCCCTGAGTTATTTGACGCACCTTTTTCGCCAAGTCTACGTCAGCAGAGCTCAATACATGCTCAATCCCGTGTTTTTGGACGTCCATGACTTTTGCAGAGGACCCCACGGTCGCGATAACATCTGCGCCCAATGCTTTTGCCCAGGGAGCCAGGAGCGTGCCAACGCCGCCCGCCGCACCGTGTATCAAAACTTTTTCTCCTGGCTGAATGACATGAACACGCTTAAGCAGCATCCAGGCAGTAAACCCTTTAGTTATCAGCGCGGCGGCTTGCATCGTGGAGATGTCGCCGGGCAACTTGACCAGTGCTTCAGCGTCAATGAGACGGGTATCGGAATACGCACCGAACGAGAAGAAATAGGCGACGCGGTCACCAACACTGAAGTTGACCACATCCGGGCCCACGGACTCAACCACCCCGGCGCCCTCTACACCCATACTGAAGGGAAGTGGTACGTCAAAAGTGCCGTCACGAAACATCGTGTCGACGAAATTGAGCCCGATGGCGTCGTGGCGTATGCGGACTTGGCCATTTCCTGGCTCGCCGATAGAGCTGGCCACCTTCTCGTATGACAGTACGACCGGTGACCCCGACTTGTAAATGCGCACTTGATGATTCATGCTCTTCTCAGTTGAGTTTGATCAGGTTCACCGCTGGCAATGGTCCACCGGGGAACTGCTGCAACGTGCCGCCAACTGCCAGGCTACCCAGATCGATGCTGGCAAATCCCAGGCGGTCGATAAGCTCCATGACCGTCGATTTGGCAGAAGCTTCGTCACCCGATACGAAAACAATTCGTTTCCCGCCGGCCTCGCCGGGGTCTTTGGCCAGAACGGCGGCCAGCAAGGTATTGAAGGCCTTAACTAGACGAGCGCCAGGCAACAGATCTGTCAGCACCTCGCTGGAATTGCGGCCACCCAGTTCCGCGAGCTTGAAGCCCGGGTGGACCACGGGGTTGGTCGCGTCAATAACAATGCGGCCGTCCCAGGACGGCAGGCCGGAGAGTGCCGATTTCACGTGTTCCCAATTCACGCTCAGAAAAACGAGGTCGGCTGTAGCAGCTTCCCGTGTGGTCCCTGCGCGGGCCTTGGGCCCAAGGGTTTCAATGACGGAGGCGAGTGATTCCGGGCCCCGGCTGTTGCTCAGCGTAACGTCCAGGCCGGCCTTGACAAGCTGCTTGGCCATGGCCTGCCCGATGGCGCCGGCGCCGATGATGCCGACGTGATGGATGCTGGTTGAATTTGATGGTGCGTGGTTTGACATGATGGATCCTTTGTTGCGTTGTTCAGGAAGACCTCTTCAATGCGCCGCCGTGGGCGGAGCAGCTGCATGGAGGTCAGTGGAAATGCTCAGGCTGCCTGGCGGAAAAAGTTGGTGCCCATTCGTGCATCAAGGCTGAACGAACCGGCCCCGAACGCGAAGACCTGCAGCAGGCCGCCGGCCATGGCGATGTTTTTAAGCAAATGGAACAATTCGTTCTGGTCACCCAGGTTGTGGTGAAACACCAGGCCGGTCACGACGGAAAAGATGGCCAGTCCCAGCGCGACCAGGCGAGTGCCAAAGCCGAACGCGAGCAGAAGGCCACCGCCAAGTTCCACAGCGATGGAAAGCAGGAAAGCAAGATCCGGGAAGGGCAGCCCCATGGAGGTGATATAGCCTTTGGTCATTGCGGGCGTAGCGATCTTCCCGAAAGCGCTGACGAGGAAGATCGTCGCCATCAGCAGGCGGCCGATCAGTGGAATAGAGGTCGGGATTTTGAGGGAGTTTGTCATGATGAGTCCTGGTAAAAAGTTAAGGTGAGAGTAAAAAGAAAATGCTTAAAGAGCCGTCCGCACCCTGTGACGGGGTAAAGGCGTTTAAGCAGTTAGCGATTCAGCTGGAGTTGTTGGCGGATCTCCTGGATGCGCGCCTCGCCCTGCTTCAGGGCAGCCGGATTTGTGTGAACGGAGTAGTAGCCCAGAACGAGGTCATGGGGATGCTTCACGGCCGATCCGAGGACGAATTCGGTATCGCCTTCGGCAATGAAGTCCAGTGCTCCTTCCGACTCCTCGAAGACTGCAATTTCATTTCGCAGAACAGCGCCTGCGCTGTGAAGGGTGCCGGAGCTGGGCGCCACCCAGCCCACCGTGTGGCCGGCGGGCGGCTGGTACCGCCAGTGTTCGCCATCCTTCAGCTTCACGTGGAGGTAGTTGATGGAAGCACGGGTTTCGATGGCGCTGGATGCGTTGCCGTAGCGGCCAAGAATGATCCGCGCAGGACCGAAGGACGGCACGTCCCCGGGCGCAAGGTATTGGCTGTGTGCCGGGCCGTTTTCATCTTCGGGAGGCAAGGCCACCCAAAGTTGAAAGCCACGCACCTGGTCGCCCTCGGCAGGACCGCCGGTGTGCCAGACGCCACCCCCTGCGCGCATCCATTCCACCCCGCCGGTTTCCAGCGTGCCCGACATGCCCGTTGTATCGGCATAGTCCATCCGGCCGGAAAGAATCACCGTCAGGGTCGCGATGCCTGAATGGGGGTGCATGCCGAACATGCCTCTGTCCGCTGGCACCAAATCAAAGTCATCAAGGAATACAAAGGGTTTGATCCGTTTGCCTATGTCAGACGGGCTGACGAGGCGGGTGACCGAACCCTGGCTGTGACCTTTGCTGCGATAAAGAACCTGACGCAGGTGGTGCGTTGACGGTTGCTCCAAGACACCCACGGTATCGGGAAAATCGAAGTTCATGTTGCTCTCCTGAGTTACGAAGTCGTCAATGACTGCCCCTGGTTTTGCTCCGAAATCGGGAACGCCGCCGAGGCTCCTGGGTTGATCCAGGAGCCTGTTTTGGGGGCCTTCCTGGAGCCATGGGGTGAATGGTAGGGACTGGACTCCCATAGCGGAAGCCTATATATTTAGATGGAATCCATCCAAAGGAACGATAGATGCTTGATGCCATGTCCATGGATCAACTGCGCACTTTCATCGCAGCGGCAGACGAGGGAAGCTTCTCCGCTGCCGGGCGGAAACTGCGGCGTGCGCAATCCGTGGTGAGCCAGACCCTCGCCAATCTTGAGCAACAGGTTGGCTTCCCGCTGTTCGACCGGACCGGGCGTTATCCGCGGTTAACGGAGGCAGGCCGGGCGCTGCTGGCGAACGCCCGGGCAGCGGCCGACAGCATGGACGGATTCAAGGCCAAGGCGCGGACGCTGGCGGAAGGTCTTGAACCGGAACTATCGGTAGCCATGGATGTGATGTACCCGATCGCGGCTCTTACCGATGCGGTGCGATCTTTTCACGAGACCTTCCCAGGCACGCCGTTGAGGCTGTATGTCGAAGCCCTCGGGGCGGTTGTCCAGCCGGTGCTGGATGGTCGTTGCCGCCTAGGCGTCATCGGGTCTTTGCCGGACGTGCCTGCAAGCTGCGAATCCGAATATTTATTGAATGTTCCTGCTATTACCGTTGTAGCGCCGACCCACCCGCTCGCTGAAATGGGCCGAACCATCCCCCGCGCCGTCGCCGCGAACTTCGTACAGCTGGTCCTCACGGACCGATCCAATCTGACGGAGGGAAGGAACTTCGGCGTCGTCTCGCCGCAGATTTGGCGCCTGGCCGATCTCGGGGCCAAGCACGCATTCCTCAAGGCTGGACTTGGATGGGGCATCATGCCGCAGCCCATGGTGGAGGAAGACATTGCGCGCGGCACGTTGGTAAAGATCGAGCTGGAGGCTCACCCATCAGTAGGGCCGGCCTTCTCGATGCATGCGATCTACCGTAAAGATGCTCCCCCCGGCCCTGCTGGACGATGGTTTTTGCATCAACTCAAGCACTGATACTTCGACACGGAGGTATCGGAACAGCATGAAAGGCGCGCTTTCATGTTTCGATATCTCGGGGTTGGAGTACCAGGACCTGTGCCCTGCCCTAGTGGTTGCCGCCGTCCGAGCCCGATTTGATGTCGTCCACCGAGCCGGTCTTGATGACCCGCCCATCGGCATCAAAGACTGCGGTAAAAATCCGCGAGGTGGTGGGGTCGCTGAGATAACGCCAGTCGTAGTGCGTTTCCTGCCTGAGCGAATAGGGCGTGACCTTCATCGGCTTGCCGAGCATTTTGCGCACCTGCTCCATACGCATGCCGGGCAGCACCCTGGCGAAGTTCTGCGGCGTCAGCACCTGCCGCAGCGCGCTCATCTTGCCGTCCGCGCCCAGGGTGATCATGTAATTGACCTGG
>JBOHOI010000212.1:0-5021 GCA_050731155.1 Nitrospiraceae bacterium
GGCGTTCGTGAACATCAATATCCGGCCGTATTATGCGGAGGGCTCCAAGACGTTGGCCTACGAGACCGTCGAACAACTTGGCTGGCGGGCGCCGGATCAGGTGGTCGTCCCGATGGCTTCCGGGTCATTGCTCACGAAAATTTGGAAGGGCCTGAACGAACTGCGGGCGCTCGGCCTCGTGAGCGAGGTCCGGACCAGGGTCAACGGCGCTCAGGCTGAAGGGTGCTCGCCGATTGCCTTGGCGTATATGGAGGGCCGGGACTTCTTCAGACCGGTGAAGCCCAAGACCATCGCGAAGTCGCTCGCCATCGGCAATCCGGCGGACGGTTATTATGCGTTGAAAGCCGCGGCCGAAAGCCGCGGCGCCATGGATATGGTGTCCGACGACGAGGTGGTGGAGGGCATCAAGCTGCTCGCCCAGACCGAGGGCATTTTCGCCGAGACCGCGGGCGGGGTGACGATCGGTGTGCTCCGGAAGCTGGTCAAGCAGGGGATCATCAAGAAGAGCGACGTGACGGTCGCCTACATCACGGGGAATGGGCTGAAGACCCAGGAAGCGGTGATTGACGCCGTTGGCCGGCCGGTTCGCATCCAACCGAGTCTCGTGAGTTTTGAGCGGACCTTCAAAATGGGAACAACCGGCGAGGGGATCAAGTGATCAAGGTCAGGATCCCCACCCCCTTGCGCCCGCTGACCAGAGGCCAGGGCGAAGTCGAGGCAAAAGGCGCGAGTGTGGCCGAGGTGCTCGCCAACCTGGACTCCATGCACCCAGGCCTGAAGCAGCGGCTGTACGACGAGACCGGTGAGCTGCGCCGCTTCGTCAACATTTACGTGAACGAAGAAGACATCCGGTTTCTGAAGGGCAAGGAGACGGCGTTGAAGGAAGGCGATGAAGTGTCCATCGTCCCGGCGATCGCGGGAGGCCGATGATGCCCAGCCTCCGATTTCACATCCGGTTTCCTGAAAACAAGATCAAGGAACCGATCATCTATCAGATCGGCCATGAGTATAAGGTCGTGACCAACGTCCGGCGGGCCGACGTCCGGGAGACCACGGGCTGGATGGATGTCGAGCTGAGCGGCGACACCGCCGAAATCGAGCGGGCGGTCGAAGGGCTCCGGAAGAAAGGGGTCCTGGTCGATCCCATTGAGTTGAACGTTGTGGAGTAACCACAGGCGATGGGCGATAGGCGACAGGCTATAGGTGGAGTTACTGCCTGGCTTGTAGCTTATTGCCCATAGCCTATGGCCTATCGCCTGTAGCGAAGCTATGAACTTCACCGACGCGCAGATCCAACGATACAGCCGACACATCATTTTGCCAGAAGTCGGCGGGAAGGGTCAGCAGAAACTTTCCAGGGCGAAGGCCTTGATCATCGGGGCCGGAGGCCTGGGGTCTCCTGCCGGTCTGTACCTCGCGGCAGCCGGAGTCGGCACCCTGGGCCTGGTGGACGGCGACGTGGTGGACCTGTCCAACTTGCAGCGGCAAATTCTTCACACCACCGCCTCCGTCGGCGCGTCCAAAGTGGAGTCCGGCCGCCGGATGCTGGCCGCGCTCAATCCGGAGATCACCATCAAGACCTATCAGGAGAACATCACCGCCGGCAATATTCTACGGTTCTTGGCGGAATTTGACGTCATTCTGGATGGCTCCGACAATTTCTCGACGCGATTCCTGCTGAATGACGCCTCTTATTTTGCCAAGAAGACGCTCATTTCCGGCAGCATCTTCCGGTTTGAGGGCCAACTGGCCACCATCAAGGCCCACGAAGGCTATCCCTGCTACCGATGCCTCTACCCTGAGCCGCCTCCGGCCGGACTCGTGCCGAACTGCCAGGAAGCCGGCGTGCTGGGCGTGCTGGCCGGAACGATCGGCGTCCTTCAGGCAGCCGAGGCGATCAAGGAAATCCTCGGGATCGGCGAAACGCTGGCGGATCGACTGCTCATTTATGACGCCCTGGAGATGAAGTTCCGGAAAGTGACCCGTCCGAAAGATCCACGCTGCCCCCTCTGCGGGACGAACCCCACCATCACCGATCTGAGCGGCAATTATACCGTCTCGTGCGCTCTCTAACGTGTCCGTTCTGAAGATCCCCAGAACAATTCTGGATGACATGGTGGCCCACGCCCGCGAGCTGGATCCCTTCGAATGCTGCGGCTTGCTGGCGGGAAGGAACGGTACCGTCGTTCATCACTACCGGATCACCAACACCGTCGCCAAAGACGCGCGCGCGGCTCAGGTCTTCGACGAAGCGCACGTCAAGGGGTTACGCCACCTCCCGGAAACGACTCGGGCCGAGGTGGCCTACTTCATGGACCCCAAGGAAATGCTGGCGGCGTTCAAGGACATGCGGCAGCGGCAGCTCGACCTCATCATGATCTATCACTCACACACGGCTTCTCCCGCCTATCCGTCCGCCACCGATATCGGTCTCGCCTATTACCCGGAAACGGCCTACCTGATTATCTCCCTCGAACAGAAGTCCAAGCCGGATATCCGAACCTATTGGATCAGAGACCGCCAGGTTGCGCCGGCAGAATTCCATTCGATCTGACTTCCGAGCGCTCCCCGCCCCCGGCGCCTCCTCCGCCAAAAACCCTCTAGACCGCGCTGACAGACAATGCCATAATACCCCCCCTGGTTGTCTTGCGAAGAGACAGGAGGATTCCGGTGAAAGAGTCGACGCCGTTCATGCGATGGACGCTGCTGCCTGCCGCCGCCCTCGTCTGCCTGAGCTGGATTGGACCGGTCGCCGCTGAGGAGAAAAGTATTTTCAGCCCGATCATCGACGTGGATAAAGAGAAAGGCTTCCTGTTCGTGTCGGGCGATTCAGGAATCGTCATCGTGGAAGCGACCGAGGCGGCGAAGCCTCACCTGGACAAGCTTCCGATCTCGGGGATGATCGACATCGTGGTTGAGGTCAGACCGGGGAAGCCCCCGTTACTGAAAACATGGAAAGTCGCGGGCGGGGAATCCGCATGCAAGCAGTTCGACGGGAAGACCTGCCAATGAAGAGATCAGCCTCGGTTCCACTCTCCTGACGCCCTACTCCGAACTTCCCAGCATGTCGTCGATCAGCGGGCGGTTAATATCCGTACAACCGGGACAGATCGTATCGAACAGCGCTTCGTGGTCGGCCACGAAGTTCTTCTTGTCCACCAGCTTATCGGCGATCACGTGATCGTAGCAGGTGTTGCAGAGCATCATAAACCCGCGCATCACCGACACCGTCTTTCGACCCGCACTCCCATGCATAGCAGTATTTCCTCCCAGAGCCAGACCTATCACACTGACCCTTTCAGTTGCGCGTGCCAGAAATCTTCAGTCTCCAGCTCGATGCCGCACCTGGGACATTCGTACGGCTTGTCAGGCGGGGGGACCGAGAGCTCGGTCTGCTCGATCTTCCCCTGGCAGACATGATAGAAGTGCCCGCGGGCATCCTCGGTATCCAACGGATCATTTTCATAGACCAGAACCACGGAACCGCTCCTCGCAAATGACAGGATGAAATATACGTGAGCCATCGCGCTTTCGCAATGGCGGTGGGACGACAGGTGGGGGTTAGTAACACGGGGGGACTAAAAAGATTATCCTCTCAGGCGGAAGAGGTCTCGAGTGGAGGAAGGGGCAAACGGATCAAGAACGTCGTCCCGACACCCTCCTTGCTGTCTACCGTGATCTGCCCGCCGTGAGCATCGACCACGTCCTTGACGATCTTCGTCCCCAGACCTGTCCCGCCCACCTTCCGGCTGATTGCCTGAGCGGTGAAGAGACTGTCGCGGATGTCCGGCGGCATTCCAGATAGGTGGACATGCGGTGACCCCCCAGAAGCCTGCGCTTCTAGCCTCCGGTTATAAGGCGAATCTGCAGAATAATCGCTCCGGTTTGCTGGTGATCAACCCTGAAAACGGTCTCCAAGCCTGAAAGATGGTCTCAGTGGCTCAAAGCTGGAATTGGGCGTCATACAGGATGGCGTACAGGCCTCCTCGATTGAGCAGCTCCTCGTGAAGTCCCTCCTCGACGATCCTGCCCTTGTCCACAACCACGATGCGGTCCACATAGTGCAGCGTTGAAAGACGGTGAGCGATGATGAACGTCGTGCGCCCCTGGGTGAGGTAATTGAGCGCCTCCCGGATCTTGACTTCGGTCTCCGTATCGATATTCGATGTCGCCTCATCGAAGATCACGATCGGCGGGTTCTTGAGCAAGACCCGCGCGATGGAAACCCGTTGCTTCTGCCCGACCGAGAGCTTGACGCCACGCTCGCCGATCCAGGTCTCATACCCGTCCGGTAATTCGGCGATGAACTCGTGGGCGCGCGCCGCCTTCGCCACCTCCTCGATCCGGACCTGATCGGCCGCCAAATCCCCATACGCGATGTTCTCGCGCACGGTGCCGTTGAATAAGAACGGCTCTTGCTGGACCAGGCCGATTTGGCTTCGCAGGAAGGCGAGCGGTACATCCCGCACGTCGTAGCCGTCGATGGTGATCGCGCCGCCCTGCACGTCGTAGAAACGCATGAGCAACTTGAGCATCGTGCTCTTGCCGGCTCCGCTGGGACCGACCAGCGCAATCCGTTCTCCGGGGCTCACATCCAGACTGACGCCGGTCAGGACGGGCACGTCCGATCGGTAGTGAAAGGAGACGTCGTCGAACCGGACCGCGCCGTGCAGCCGCTCCGCCGGGCGGACGGCGCCCGGCCGATCCTGGACCTCCGGCGTCGTATCGAGCACGTCAAACACCCGTTCGCTCGCCGCCAAGGCGTGCTGCAACAAGTGGTTCACGGAGTGGATCTGATTGATCGGGACGTAGAACAGGGCGAGGTAGGAGAGGAACATCACCAACTCGCCCACGGTCAGGGCGCCTTGCAGCACTTCCCCCACCCCGTACCAGATGATCAGCACGGTCCCCAGACTGCCCACCAGGATCATCCCCGGCGAGTAGACGGACCAGAGATACATGGCCTTGAGGTTGTTCTCGCTGTACCGGCGGCTCAATGCGTTAAATCGGCCGCCCTCGTA
>JBOHOI010000213.1:0-4996 GCA_050731155.1 Nitrospiraceae bacterium
CGCTTCGACCGAACTTTCAGTACTCTCGGCCAGGCGATGGGTTGTCACCATGCTGACTCTTGCCGGCGCCAGCCTCCTGGTCATGATTGCCTCCTTGCGGTTTGGTGCGGAAGAGATTGGATTCGCTGACTCGGTGCGAATCTTCCTTCAAGCACTCCGGTATAGAGAGGCCGGTATTGACTCGTTAGGCTCGTCCGGGGTCATCCTTCTGCAAGTCAGACTACCGAGAGTGCTACTGGGCTTCATGGTGGGTGGCTCTCTCGCAGCAGTGGGGGTAGGACTCCAGGCGCTGCTGCGGAACCCCCTGGCCGATCCTTACGTGCTCGGCATTTCAAGCGGTGCGGCATTAGGAGCGGCGGTGGCCATACTCTTTGGCATCGGAACGACCGTGCTGGCAATCTCCACGCTTCCGCTGTGCGCATTTGTCGGGGGCCTCATGGCAATCGTAATCGTGTATCGGGTTGCGGCTTCGTACGGACGTCTTCCTATCCACACGCTTCTGCTTGCGGGAGTCATCCTGAACGCCATCCTTTCGGCGCTGATCATGTTCATCACTTCCATCATGGATCCAAATCGCTCCTTCGGCATGATGTTTTGGCTGATGGGTACGCTGACCGCGCCAGACTATCCTGCCATGGTCGTCCTGGTGCTCTATCTCGTCGTGGGAGGGTCGATCCTGTTGTGGCAGACCCAGTCACTCAATCTCCTGACCCTTGGGGAAGAGTCAGCGACGTCCCTTGGTGTCGAGGTTGAGACAGTCAAGAAGACCGTGTTCTTTACTTCGGCATTGCTCACAGGGGCCGTCGTGTCGGTCAGTGGAATGATCGGCTTCGTAGGGATGGTCATCCCGCATGCTGTCCGGATGGTCATCGGTGCGGATCATCGGCTGCTGTTGCCAGCCTCAGCACTCGTTGGGGGCACGTTCCTCGTGGCTGCAGATACGGTGGCGCGGACCGTGTTAGCTCCCGCGGAAATTCCTGTGGGGATTGTCACAGCACTGGGGGGAGGGCCTCTCTTTATTTACCTGCTGTTGTACCGAAAGAGCGGTCTTGCCTTATGAGAGAGACAGAGGGACTGAGCAAGAGGCTCGCGTACCGAGTAGGGCGGCTCAGATTCAGATACCGCCACGACAGAGATGGGCAGCTCGGTAAGGGCAACGAATGGGCCCTTACAGGGCTTACCTTCGAAGTCCTGTCTGGTGAGGTGTTGGGGGTGATCGGCCCGAACGGCTCCGGTAAAACTTCCTTGCTGAAGTTATTGGCGCGGGTGCTACGACCTCAGGAAGGGGAGATTCACCTCTTCGGTTCACAGATTGCTGAGATGTCGCAGGATGCGATCGCACGGCTGGTGGCACTCGTCCCTCAGGATAGCCGACAGATCTTTCCGTTCACGATCGCCGAGACAGTGATGATGGGGCGCTTTCCTCATCATCGAAGCAAAGGCCGCCTCTTCGGCTTTGCATTGGAATGTCCTGAAGATATTCGACTGGCGACACAGGCGATGAAGGAGACGGACGTCGTGCACCTCGCGCATCGGTCGATCGATGACGTTTCAGGTGGCGAGCGTCAACGGGCGATCATCGCCCGCGCACTGGCGCAACAACCAAAGGTATTGCTGCTGGATGAACCGACGGCCTTTTTGGATCTCAATCATCAGTTGGATATCTGCGCGATCCTCACTCGCCTGAACAAGGACTGCGGATTGACGGTGATTCTGGCATCTCACGACTTGAACCTGGCCAGCCAGTACTGCGATCGGCTCATGTTGTTGAAGGAAGGCGAAATCTTTCGGATCGGACCTCCGGAGGAGGTGATCCGACCGGACGTGCTGGCAGCCGTGTACCGGTGCGAGGTCCTGGTTGACCGCCATCCGGAATCGGGGTTGCCCCGCGTCACGCTGCCGGGCCGGTCCGCAGTCGTTGGATAAGGGTGTGTCTGATCTGAAGTCCGCGGGGTGGATTTGTACCCGGTCCTCCCGCCGTGTGATGGGGGTACGGTCAATCGTCAACAAGGGGGTTTTTCGGAGGAATAGGACGTCAGCGACGGGGAAGATGGTGCGAAGCCATCACGGTGCCGCCACTGTAAGCGGGGAGCGACCCTGCAGCTAAGCCACTGTGTGCCACAGGCACATGGGAAGGCGCGGGCGAGCGATGATCCGCAAGTCAGGAGACCCGGCTGTCGGACCATTCCACTCAACCCTTCGAGCATAAGGGAGGTGGGTCATGCAGCAGTGTATATCAGGACGCGTTGTCTGTAGCGTCATTCTTTGGAGTCTGGTGTTGGGAATCGGAACCACCGCGCGAGCTGCCGACGAGCAGGCTGGTTCAGAGAAAGGAGTCGAGGCGGGACCGGTGGCGACGACTGAAGAAGTCGTCATCAGCGCGACCAAAACGCCGCTTCCATTGAGTCAAGTCACGAGTGCGGTGGAGGTGATCACTGAGGAGGACCTCAAGAGGCAGAAATTTAAGACCGTCGCGGACGCTCTCCGGCTGAGCCAAGGGACAGCAGTGTTCTCAAGCGGTGGCCCAGGTACGGAAGCCACAGTTCGGATACGAGGAGGAAGTAACACTCAGACCTTAGTCCTTATTGACGGTGCAATTGTCAATAGCGCTACGCAAGGCTTCTACAACTTTGCCAATCTGACAACGGATAACATCGAACGTATCGAAATCCTTCGGGGTGCCCAGAGCATGCTCTGGGGTTCTGATGCCATGGGAGGAGTGGTCAATATCATCACGAAAAGAGGGACAGGGGACCCACAAGCAAGCGCGTTCTTCGAATACGGGTCGTTTTCTTCGATTCGCGAAGGGGGGCAAGTCACTGGGCAAAAAGGTCCGGTAGATTTCTCATTCACACTCTCACGATGGGATTTTACGGGGTTTTCAGTCGTCAATTATCGTCGAGGCGCAGCGGAGCGGGATGCGTTTCACAATTGGCAAGCCTCCTCGAAGGTTGGTGTCAGCCTTCCTCACGATGGACGGCTGGAATTTGCCTTTCGATGGCTCAACAGCCACATGAATCTCGACAACATTTCGACTCCGAGCGATGTCTTCGGGTCAAAGCAGCGGGATCAGGAGTTAATTTACACGGGCACTTATGATCAACGCTTTACTGAGTGGTGGTCTCAGAAACTGACGCTGGCACGAGAAGAAGACCAAGTCCTGTTTAACCCTGGAACGTTTCAACGAAACTTGAATACAGGAGCGGTCACCCCAATCAACCCGGTCACCAACCCCATTAACGAAATCCGCACGTTGTCCAATAGGATCGAAGTGCAGGAGAATTTCCAGATCGGGAAACCGCTTCTCCTCGTTGCTGGGTATCAGCATCGCGACCAACAGGGCGAAAACGACACCGGCCTTTCCAACAAGATTCTCAATTCGAACGCCGGATTTGGAGAAGCCCAGCTCAATCTGTGGGACCGAGTCTTCGCCACTGCAGGCGTACGATACGACAGTTACAACGTGTTTGGAGACGCGACCACCTACCGAGTCACTGCAGGATATCTGCTCAAGGAGACGAACACAAAAATCCGCAGTAGCTATGCCACCGGCTTTCGCGCTCCCGCTATCAATCAACTCTTTTTCCCGAACTTCGGCAACCCAAATTTGGGACCAGAAAAAAGTCAGGGGTTCGACGTGGGAGTTGACCAGCGGTTGCTTGGTGATCGCGTCCGCCTCAGCGTGGGCTATTTTTGGAACCGGTTCCATGATCTCATTGTGAACCTCGTAGGCGATCCTTTCTGTGCGCCATTCAGCACCTTTCTGTCTTGTCCTCGAAACATTTCCTCGGCAGTGACAAAGGGTTGGGAGGCGAGTATGAATGTGTCCCTGGTACGCAATCGGCCCTTTGTGGAGAATTTAGAGTTGCAGGGGCAATACACGAACACGATGACGCGCGACGTAAGCAATGCATTGCGCCTGCCTCGGTGGCCGGTGGACCAGTGGAGCGCCGTCTTGACCTATCAGCCGGTCGCTCCGCTTGTGATCAATCTGGCTGCACGCTATGTCGGGTCGCGGTTCAACGACGTGCGAAACCGCCAATCTCAGTCAGCATTTGATGTGTGGACCCTCTCGGCCACGTATGACATCACCAAACAGGTTCAGGCCTATACTCGTGTCGACAATTTGTTTGACGAAAAATATGAAGAGATTCTCAATACTGGAACACCAGTCCGGTCCATCTATGTTGGGGTCAAGTTCACCTATTAAGCCTGAAACAGCAGGGCTCACCATGACCACGCCCATCTATCGAATCGAGACGATCGAGGAGATGGATGGTGCTCGAACGGTATACGAATATATGGAACCTGAAACAGAGGCACTGCTGTCGCTGCTTCGGGAACTATTTGAAACGCATTGGTCCAAGATCATCTTTGGCCCCTGTAGAGAAGGCGCTGTATATGAAATCCGGCTCACCGAGCCACCAAGACAGATCACGATGTTGGACGGTTATCTGACGGTCAATGTGGGCCTTTGGCATTTTCACCTCTGTATCGGCGAGCATCATGGAACAACAACCAATCCAACTCCCACGGCGCTTGCGCGCAAGCGCCGTGCGTCAAAGGCCGCTTTTTTCCGACGACTCGGCGATAGGCATGTGGGTGGGAGCT
Organism: Nitrospiraceae bacterium; assembly: GCA_050731155.1. Taxonomy (GTDB): domain Bacteria; phylum Nitrospirota; class Nitrospiria; order Nitrospirales; family Nitrospiraceae; genus NS-7. Next base: position 4,612 of record JBOHOI010000213.1, read on the forward strand.
GGGGATTTCGGTTGTGGAATGGAGACGGAGAGGAGATGCTGACAGTCTTTTTCCCGAATCCATATCTGGATGAGCAGTTGAAGCCCCGACCGAGGCCAGATTGGGGCCGTCTAGCTTTATGGAACGCATTGCGGCTGAAATGCCTGCCTGGTGCGATTGAGTGGAAGCCAAAAGAAAACGCATGAAATTCCCGCGGCTGATAATTGCCGGAACCCATAGTGGTGTTGGAAAGACCACCGTGACGCTGGCTCTTCTGGCTGCTCTCAAAGCTCGGGGTCGCCGGGTGCAGCCCTTCAAGATCGGACCGGACTTCATTGATCCCGGACATCACAGCGCTGCGACCGGCCGGGTCTCGCGTAATCTGGACACCTGGATGCTAGGGGCG
>JBOHOI010000214.1:0-4984 GCA_050731155.1 Nitrospiraceae bacterium
GATGCGCGAGCACGGGGGATCAGCCTGACCGCCCCGCCACCATCGCCCTTCGCCAGCGAGGCGCCTCATAATAATCGTCCTGCCCTCTCAACCTTGAAATACCCCCACAGCCCCAGCAGCACCAGCGCCATCAGGGCGAAGGAGATCGCCGAGCCCAAGGGCCAGTCTCGCACCACCAGATACTGGTGCTGGATGAGGTTTCCTACCATCATCGTTTTGGCGCCGCCCAGCAAATCCGGCGTGATGAAGGCACCGAGGGAGGGGATAAACACAAGGATGCAACCGGCAATCACGCCCGGCTTCGTCAAGGGCAGGACAACCCGCCAGAACACGGACCATCCAGTAGCGTACAAGTCCCAGGCCGCCTCGACTACCGACCAGTCGAGTCGCTCCATCGCAGCATAGAGCGGCAGAACCATAAACGGCAAGTAGCCATAGACCAGCCCGATAAGGATCGCCCAGTCAGAATAAAGAAGCTCGATCGGTTGGGTCATCACGCCCAGGTTGATCAAGAGCGTGTTCATCAGCCCTTCCGTCCTGAGGATGAACATCCAGGCGTAAGTTCGAACCAGAAAATTGGTCCAGAAGGGAATCATGACCAGCAACAGCCAGACTCCCTGCCAGCGGACCGGTGCTCGCGCAATGGAATAGGCCAGCGGAAACCCCAACAGCAGGCACAGGGTCGTCGTGGCTAGCGCCAGCGTCAGAGAACGGCCATAGATCCGGAGATACAAGGGATCGGCGAGGTGCGCATAGTTCGTGAGGCTGAACGTCACCTCCACCCCACCATAGGTGCCTCGACTAGCGAAGCTGACCGCCAAGACCATAAGGAGGGGAAGAAAGAAAAAGATCCCCATCCACAGCAACATAGGCCCCAATAGCCAACTCGGCAGGCTAGTCTGCGGAGGGGGATCAGCTCTCTCAGTGGGAGGGACTGTCGGGCTCACTCGGTCAGGATCACTCCATCATCGGCATTCCAACAGAGGAAGACCGCCTCACCGACTCGGAACCGTTCCTGGCTGGCACCGGAGTTCGGCAGCCTGGCTCTCCAGAGGATGCTGTCCGAAAGGCGGAGGAGATACTGCATCTCATTGCCAGTATAGGTCACCTTGTCGATTCGAGCGGAAACAGCGTTGTCGAACCCGCTCGGATGGACATCCTGCGACAAATGGAGTCGCTCTGGGCGAAGCAACAGCATCACAGGGGTTGCCTCCATCGCACCAGGCGGGCGCCGTACAAGAATCGACCCCGCCGTAGGAATGTCCGGCACCGTGATCGTGCAGGTGGTGCCGTTAACCGTTACGATCCGGCCCTTCAGATGATTGGAGAGTCCGATAAAGCGGGCTACAAATTCGGAAGTCGGTGATTCATAGACCTCCTGTGGACTTCCAACCTGGAGGACACGCCCATGATCCATCACCGCGACTCGGTCGGACATGGTCAGCGCCTCTTCCTGATGATGGGTGACGCAGATGAAGGTGATCCCCACCTGCTTCTGAATCGCTTTCAGCTCCACCTGCATCTCCTGGCGGAGCTGCTGATCCAGTGCGCTCAGCGGCTCATCCAACAAGACAACCACCGGACGGTTGACCAACGCGCGGGCCAGGGCCACGCGCTGTTGCTCCCCGCCGGAGAGCTGCGACGGGTGCCGAAGGTGTTTGTCCGACAACTTGACCATGTCCAGCGCCGCGCTCACTCGAGATCGAAGTTCCGCTCGGCTGACGCGGCGCATCTCGAGCCCAAATGCGACATTGTCGAAGACGGTCATGTGGGGAAACAGCGCGTAGGTCTGAAAGACGAGGTTCACAGGGCGTAGATTGGGCGGCACGTGCTGCATGGAGCGCCCTTCGATCAGGATCTCTCCCCGATCAGGACGCTCAAATCCAGCCACGAGCCGCAACGTCGTCGTCTTGCCGGCACCGCTGGGACCAAGGATCGAAAAAAACTCTCCGCTTCGGACCTCCAGCGACACATGATCCACCGCTAGGGTCGCGCCGTGGCATTTGACCAGGTCTAGTAGTTCGACACTCGTGTCGGCCACGATTCGTTAACCGTGAAACGTGAACTGTTCATCGAGAGCCGTTATGCGTGATGGGTGACGCGAGACTTCCTCCCCATCACCCGTAGCGCGTCACGGTTCACACCCTTAACTGGTGAGTCCGACCTTGGAGCTGGCGGCACGAGCACGTTTCCGTGCGCGAAGCTTCGCCTCGTGTTTGCGCAGCAGTTCTTGCCGTAAGGTATCTCGATCCTCGGCCACGATTCTGACAAGACGGTCTGCATCCTCAGCATGATCCCGCACCAACTGCGACAGCCACCGAACCTGGCGCTCGAGGCGAGCCAGTCTCCAGAGGACGCTTTGGAGGGCAGGTCGTGCCCGGCCGTCCTCTGTCAGGCGCGAGACGCTCACCGATTTCGTCGTGGACGGTTTCCTCGGCATGGGATCCTCCCTGGGACACGTTGGGACGACTCAGACCGATTCTGGAGCGCTAGTATCCTCGCGCAAGACCTCGCTGTCAACCGCATCCCCGTTCTTTCTATTTCCGTCCCATCCTGTTACAATCCGGCCGTCATGCGGGATATTCTGACCATGGTGCTGGCCGGCGGCAAGGGGGAGCGCCTCTATCCGCTGACCATTCCTCGGGCGAAGCCGGCGGTTCCGTTCGGGGGGAAATATCGCATCATTGACTTCACACTGAGCAATTGCCTGAATTCCGGCCTCAGAAAGATCGCAGTCCTGATTCAGTACAAGTCTCATTCCCTGGATCGCCATATTCGGGTCGGCTGGAACATCCTGAACGCCGAGCTTGGCGAGTTCATCGCCTCCATCCCGCCTCAGCAGCGCATCAGCGAAGACTGGTACAAAGGCACCGCTGACGCGGTGTACCAAAACCTGTTTCTGCTCGACAACGAACAACCGAAGTTTCTGCTCGTGCTGGCCGGCGACCACATCTATAAAATGAATTACGCCGACATGTACGACTTCCTGATCGCGAAGCAAGCCGACGCGGTGGTGGGCGCCATCGAGTTTCCGCTGGCGGAGGCCAGCCGGTTCGGCGTGATCGGCGTAGACGAGGACTGCCGCATCCTTCGGTTCGACGAAAAACCAAAACACCCCACCCCTCTTCCCAGTGATCCCAACCAGGCCTTTGTGTCAATGGGCATCTACCTCTTCAGAGCCGAGGTCATCCGCGAACATCTGATCGAGGACGCCAGGCAGGGCACCTCACACGATTTCGGAAAGGACATTATTCCCCGCATGGTTCGGCAGAACCGCGTGTTCGCCTTCAAGTTCCAGGACGAGAACAAAAAAGCCGTGAAATACTGGCGGGACATCGGAACGCTGGATGCCTTCTGGGAAGCCAACATGGACCTGGTCGCGGTGGACCCGCTGTTCAATCTGTATGATCAACACTGGCCGATCCGCACCTATCAAGGCCAGTTTCCTCCTGCCAAGTTCGTGTTTGCGCAGGATTACGAGGGTGGACGGATGGGTATCGCCCTGGACTCAATCGTCTGCGGCGGGTGTATCATCTCGGGCGGCCGAGTGCAGAATTCCGTCCTTTCCCCGAACGTCGTGGTGCAGGATCACACCGACGTTCGTGAATCGATCCTCATGGAAAACGTGGTCATCGGCGAGCAGTGTCGGATCAGGCGCGCCATCATTGACAAAGACGTGATCATTCCACCCAAGACCGAGATCGGTTACGACAGGGACGCCGACCGCAGCCGCTTCACGGTGACCGATTCCGGGCTGGTGGCCATTTCCAAGGGAATGAAGTTGCATGCCTCCCTCGATCCATCCGGTTGATCTGATCGCGGCCCTCCGCCACAAGCATCTGACCCCGGCCATCGTGTTCCTGACCTCGCGGCGTGCCTGTGACGATGCGATGCAGGCCTTTCAGCGAAGCCAGGTCCTGCTGCCGCAAGAACGGCAGCAGGCCATCGCCTCGGCGCTCGAGCAGCTCGTCGCACAATACCCCAGCATCGCTGAACATCCGCTCCTGCCGGCCGTCCAGCGGGTCGGGGTCGCGGCACATCACGCCGGCCATCTGCCGTCGTGGAAAATCGCCGTCGAAGAGCTCATGCGGCAGGGCTGCTTGGACGCTGTCTTTGCCACCACGACCTTAGCCGCCGGCGTCGACTTTCCCGCGCGGACCGTGGTCTTGACTCAATCGAGCGTCCGCAAGACGAGAGATTTCACCGATCTCACGATCGGCGAGATTCAACAGATCGCCGGCCGAGCAGGTCGTCGCGGCAAAGACCTCGTCGGCTTTGCGGTCGTAACCCCATCGCCCTATATCGACCTCAACGTGATCACGAAGGGCCTCACTGGACAGCCGGAGCCGATCGACAGCCAGTTCGTCATCACCTACCCCATGGTCTTGAACCTGCTCAAGGCACATCCCCTTGACCAGATCCAACCTATCCTGGCGAAGAGCTTCGCGCAGTTTCAGCTCAACCGTCGGGCTGAGGCGCTTGAAAAGAAGCTGGACCAGTTGCATGAGCAGATGCAGCCCTACGGGCCTCGTGTCTGCACGGACTGGATCACGCAGTGGCAGGTGTTCGACCAAGCGAGGAAGCAGAAGGCCCATCGCGTTCAAGTGAGACGACGCGAACCGCCAGAGGTGCTGGCCCGCCTCCATTTCTTGACGCCCGGACGCCTGGTCGGATTGCCGAAGGGCCGCGGCATCGTGTTGCGGCAGTACCGGAGCCGCGGGCAGCGCAGTCCCATGGTCACCGTCCTCCGTCCGAGCAGTGCTGTGACCGAGTGCCCCGCAACCATGGTTACGCAAGTGCTCGACCGGACATTCGAAGTGGCCGAGGCGCCGGTGTATCCCTGGTGCATTCCCGAGAATCTCGAGGAGTTGACTCGGCACCTCTCGGAACTGCCCAGTCGGATTCCCGCCTTGCCGATCCTCGCGCAGGACGAGCGGGAGGAGTTGACGGAATCCCAGATCGCGCAGACGCTGGACGAGTTCCC
>JBOHOI010000215.1:0-4919 GCA_050731155.1 Nitrospiraceae bacterium
GTTCCGATCTTGTCCACCCTCGCTGCGCTCTGACAAATCGAAGGACCTTGCCCAACTCGGTTGGCACCTCGGCAAGAACCGCAGGGGTGACCGTCCGCTGCTGCATGTCCTTCTTGAACTGATCCATAGGCGTTCCACCTGCACCAACGTCGGCGTCATCGCCTTGCTGGAGCTTTCGCTCGACCCATTCACGGGAAATCTGCAACTTCATGACGTGCTCCTGGCAATGAACTCGCTCGCAGCCTGCGGGCTGAGTTCGTAGTATTTGAGGCCCTCCTTCTCAGGATCTACACCGAGGCACTGGAAACCGTGCCGCTCGTAAAACCCCTCTGCCTGTGGAAGTGAATGAAGGCCGATCCGGCCCTTGAATTCGGCGTCCAGGCTGATCTGGATCGCCGCGTAGAGAAGCACCAAGCCGACGCCTGCAAATCGCGGTTGCCCTGCAAGCTCACGCAGGTTCCAGGGCGCCGTCGCCAAGTAGACGAGGTACACCAAGGGCTTGCCGCCTTCACCAGGCAGCATGCCGAAATGGCCGTCGGTCTTGACCAGCATCAGCCCCTGCGTCTGGCCGCCACATTCGACGGCCAGAGTCGGGCATGACAGCAGGTGAGCCGAGTCCTTGACCTTCTCGCCCCACTCCCAGTGGCCGTGCTCAAGGTGAGGGACTGCGCGACCTTCGGCCACCGCGCGCGCCTCTTCAGCGGCGAGATGGGTCTTCCAGTCATCATCGACCTGAAGCGCATATCCCGCGCCGATGCGCTCATGGAGCACAGCCTCGACAAAGCTGCCGTCGGCATCTCTCAGCGGGACAGCATGCGACGAACTCATAGGACGACCACCTCTTTCTTCTCCTTGGCCACCTCGTCCTCGAAAAAGAGCTTCTCGCCCTGCTTCAAGCGCGCGTTCACCAACTGATACAGACGCAGGGCCTGCCGGAGGACGGCGGTCTTGCTCAAGTCTTTCTCCATGCACAGCGCCTCCAGTGCGGCCATCTCAGGCTCGGTCAGGTTGAGGGTCATCGTTCGCTTTGAATTCACGGGCAGTCTCCAAGTGTTGCAGAAATAATACACGACCATTGGCTAAATAGCAATGGAAAAACACTTGTTTATTAGCTAAATACTGGCTATCATTTGGCCATCTGTTCAACAAGGAGATCCTCATGCAACCCAGCGCACAAGAGTCGTCGGAAAAGACCCCACGGGTCATTCCGATCTTCATCGACGATGTCAAGTACGAGCTGCCTAGCGTATTGGTGACCGGCGCCCAGCTCCGCGCCCTGGTCCCTGTCCCCGCGGACCGGGACCTCTGGCTGGAGGTCCCTGGGCCCAAGGATGACGACCTGATCCGTCCGGACGCGCACTACGAGGTGAAGCCGGGATCGCACTTCTATACGGCGCCGAGCACGATCAACCCCGGAGGGCTCTGAAATGGAACTGCCTGCGCGCGACGTTAAGTTCCTGAACGAGCGCGGCCTGGACTGGGAGCTTCTCCCGGATCCACAAGGGGCCGCCTGCCTCGTTGTGGAGGGGTTCAACGTGGCCGCGGGCGGCTTCACGCCCGCGACGACCGAGCTCATGATCCGGATTCCTCCCCAATACCCCATGACTCCACTGGACATGTGGTATTGCGATCCGCCCCTTCGCTTGGCTGCAAGCGGGCAATTCGCCACCGCGTCCGAGGTGATGGAAAGCCATCTCGGGCGGACTTGGCAGCGCTTCTCGCGTCACCTCAATGGTGGATGGCGTCCGGGAGTGGATGGACTTCGTTCCTACTTCGCTCTCATTCAACGCGAGCTGCAGGGAGCGGGAAGATCATGAAGGCCACTCGAATCGTCATGCTGGCGACGCAGCTCGATGAGCTGCGACAGAAACTGTTCGACCGGCCTGGCGTGGAGGGAGCAGCTTTCCTCCTGTGTGGCCAATCCGTTTCGGAAGACTCGGTGAAGCTCATCGTTCATGCGGTGGTTCCGATAGCTGACGAAGACTATCTGCGTCGTGAGTCGTACGGTTTGTCCATCGCTTCGCCCGCGCTGACGCGCGTCGCCAAGCTGGCTCGCTACGAAGCTCTGAGCGTCGTCTTCGCTCACTCGCACCCTGAGGGGGTGCCTGATTTTTCAGAGCAGGACGACCGGGAAGAAGCACGACTACTTCCCTTCCTTGAAACGCGGGTACCAGGACGCGTGCACGGCACGCTGGTCCTTACTGAGCATCATATTCAAGGGCGTCTGTACATACCGGATCAGGCACCGGTCGACGAGGTCATCGCCATCGGTGACCGCATCCGCAGTTGGACGTCTACCGGCCTGGGCGCCATCGAGCCGTTCTTCGACCGGCAGGTTCGAGCCTTTGGACCGGACATTCAGCGCCTTCTGCGCAGGCTCCGCGTCGGCATTGTTGGAGCCGGCGGGACAGGATCGCCCGTGGCGGAGCAGCTCTACCGCCTCGGCGTCGGGCACCTGCGTCTCTTCGATGGTGACCGATTCGCGGAGACCAATGTCAACCGCGTCTATGGCTCATCCCTGCAAGACGATGGGAGACTGAAGGTCGAGATGGCGAAAGAGCACCTCGACCGGATCGGGCTGGCCACGACCGTGGATATCGTGCCGCAGCACATCACCTACGAGGTTGCAGCGCGGGCGCTGCGGGACTGCGACGTTGTCTTCGGATGCACCGACAAGGAGTTGCCCAGAGCAATCCTCGTGCAACTTGCGATGCGCTATTGCATCCCGGTCTTCGATTTGGGCGTGCTCATCGACTCGCAGGACGGCTGCATCGCTGGCGTCCACGGTCGCGTCACCACGTTGATGCCAGGGGAGGCGTGCCTCTTTTGTCGAGGGCGCATCACAGCTGAAACCATTCGCATCGAAGCGCTTTCGGAAGAGGATCGACGGCGACAGGTGCGCGATGGCTATGCGCCTGAGCTCGATGAGCCCGCACCGGCCGTCATCGCGTTCACCTCTGCGACGGCAAGCGCCGCGGTGATGGAGCTGCTGCATCGGCTGACAGGCTTCATGGGAAGTGGGCGTTCCTCGTCGGAGGTGTTGCTAGCGCTCGACCAGACCAGGCTGCGCACGAATCGGATCAAGCCGAGAGAAGGCTGCATCTGCGAGGACCGCTCCTTCTGGGGCAGAGGAGACGTAGAACCGTTCCTCGAAATGGTGTGGCCTACTGAGTCCAAATGACCCGGCCGTCTCGGAGCCAGAAGTGGGCACCGCAGCTCGTAGCGTCTACCGACGGATGGATTGAAAAGTGGTTCGCCGACTGAACGCTGACCCTCCAGCGCGGTGAGTGGCTCTGCATGAGATTCAGAGCGATCTGTTGGCCGCAGCCGCACGGGCACTGCATGAGCAGCCACTTCTCCCTCCCGCCTCCGCGAACGAGCGCCGCTACGCCTGCTTGTTGAGCTGCAGCGGCCGCGGTGCTTCGATCCTCAAAGGCTTGGAGGACAAATTTTTGGCAGAGAAGGTCAGGATTTGAACTGGCCGAGCTCTCAAATCCGAACCAGCCGGCGATGATGTCCAGGATGCGCCTCAACATTTGGCTTCCACGAAGGTTGTTGGTGTGTTCATTGGAACACCGATTTATCTAGTTGTTGGGCCATCAGTGATTTTGATCGCCCGGGAGCCGCGAATGCACACGGTTGATGACGGTCCCTCAATGCGACACAGCCCCACCGCGTTCGCCTTTGAGCGTCAATGCCGCCAACCCGTCGCTGCAGCGCCAACGCACGACGGCTGCTTGGCTTGGCCGCACAGCGCAGCGCTGGCAGTTTGTCCTTCAATGCTCGGCACCGCCTTCCGTGGCGCGTGGCTTGGTTGAATGATTGTGTGTCGGACTTCGGGCCTTTCAATCGACAGATCTACTTTTGCATCCGGTTGAGAGCTCCAGTTAATCGCCGTTAGGAGCGGCCATTGACGGCCTTCAATCGCTGCGGAAATCGGTGCCGCGCTCTCTACCATCTCTGAACGGTCGGTTCGGATGCCAGACCGGCCGGCCCGTCTCCGATGGACTCAATGACCGTTTGTCGCACTACCGCCATTCACCGTTTACGGCCGAATGTCGCAGACCAGTCTTAAGCGGGCATCCAAGTCCATAAGACCAATGCCCGGTTGCGCCGATAGCGGGTGTTCACTGGGCCAAGCTGCCACTTTATCTTCTGACCCAGCCTCACTGACTCTCGAATGCTCATTGCGCCCGCGTTGCAGATGAGCCGAGATAGCGCTCCCCATGGGGGCAACCCCTTGGAGAAAAGCGCCTCTAACCCATGGGAAATATGCGCATATAGCTACTGTTTTTATAGCAAGTCTATTTCCACGAGCTTTGCCGAACGACGTGGTTGCGAAATACCAGGCACCGTAAAAAAACCTGCCAGAACCATTGGGAGGCCAATACTCGCCCTACGTCGAAGCCGTCCCTAGCCCCACACCCTTGAAGTTCTCCATCAACACCGGCTGCAGCCAACGCTGGAACGCCAGACCACTGGCCAGGCCCATGCAGACCCAGAACGACAAGGCCACCCAGGTGGTGGCCCAGACAAATTGCCGGGCCAGCTGTTCCAGCGCCGCGTGCGCGTCCGGGCCGTAGCCGGGCAGAGCATCGCCCTGCAGATGCGGAGCACCCACTACAAACGGCAGGGCCAGCAGCGCGGCAGCCGCCGCGAAGCGCCAGCCACCGCGTGCAAAACCAGCCACCGCGCAGGCCAGCGCAGCGCTGCCCACGGCCAGGATCCACCAGATCTGGCGTGCGTGCAGCGGAGCGGCTTCCATGCCCGGCACTTCGGCGGGCAGGCCCAGCGCGGGCCAGAGGTGGAAGCTGAGCCAGCCCGCGGCGGCCACCCAAGCAGCCAGGCCCAACGAACCCACGGCCGCGCCACGCTTGTAGAGCCACACGCCCATCACGGCAAACACCAGCAGCGCCATG
>JBOHOI010000216.1:0-4892 GCA_050731155.1 Nitrospiraceae bacterium
GCGCAAAGAACGCCGCGGCTTTTTTTAAAATGTCGCGCTCCTCCCGCAGCCGCGCATTCTCGCGCCGTAACCGGGTCAGCTCATCGGGGCTGTGGGCGCGGCCACCCTTGCCGGGAAAGGACGCCTCACCGTGGGTCTCCAGTTCGTGCTGCCACTTGTACAGATGGTTGCGCCGCAGGCCCAACTCCCGAGCGACGGCCGCGGCGGGCCGCCCCGAACTCTTCCACAGCCGGAGGGCTTCCAGTTTGAACTCTTTGGTGAAGGGCTGTCGTTTCGCCATCAGACACCTCCTGGGGGCTATTGTCCCCTTTTTGAGGTGTCCACGAAAGTGGGGCTAGCTCAGAATGTCCTCCTTTTCTTCTCCCTTGGCATGGCGATCTGCCTTGCGATTGGTCTAGTCGGCTGTCAGTCTGAAGATCTCCGGAATGAGAGCAGACAGGAATGTGCTGAACTCGAGCAGCGTATCAATCTACCAGAGCGGATCGAAACTCTGAACCTATTGGGGGATGCCTTTGCGAAGGACTGCTATGACACCGTGATCACCTATGGTGCCCAAGCCCGATCGGAATTTAGACACAAGACCTTTTCTGTCCTTAAGGAGACTGCCAGCATTTTCGTCCCCGATGGCACGTTCATCGATTATGTCTTGGAAAGTTACGAGCGTGGGTTTCTCAGTCTCTTGCTGGCGGCCAGTTACCTGCACGCACAGAAAGTCGAAGAGGCGAAAGTCGAGCTTAGGCAACTGGATCATGAGCTGTTTACGCCCCTCTACAATTACGGAGAGGATCCGGTCAATATCCTCCTGTCGGCCGTCTTGTGGGAGCAGCTAGGGGAGAGAAGCGAAGCCCGAGTGGATTGGTTGCGACTCCGGGACTTGGGCATCCTATACAAAGGCCAGGAGAAGAGAATTCGGCTCTTTGCCGATCGGCAGGTGGACAGCATTGATCGAGGTGAGCGTCCTCAATCTGGGTGGCGCGTATACGGCGTAGGACGATTTCCGGACCTCGAATGGGACCTTCAATTCTTTGGCTCCACCACCGGATATTTCGCAGTGAAAGCCAAGGAGGAATTCTTGCCCGTCTGCGTTTCGGAAACGGGGGTGCGACTCTCGACACGGAGCTGGTTCGAAAAAGTGGCGATGCGCCATAGCCATGCGTACCATCCGCTTCTCAATGTGCAGACGTGGATTCGATTGCCGATCGGGATCACGTACGGCCTCGTGCCATTGGCGGCAGGTGCCGGGGTTCTTGTGGGGGGCTGTATGATTGATGCGGCAGGAGGGGGGCGAGGAGCCTTGTGTCAGGTGTCCATGATAGGAGGGATTGCGCTGATGAGCACAGCTCCTCGAGTGTTGGAGGGTGCGCTCCGGCCGGATTTACGGCATTGGGAACGGGTGCCTGCCGCGTTTGTCGCGACAAGGGCGTCGGCACCACATCTGGAACGGTGCTTCCCAAGCAAGGAGTCTGTCGTTCAGAGATTCAGTTAGCTGGTACCTGATCGCCTTCCATCAAAAGTCAAAAAGCCCAGTGCCGGTTGCCTGCCGCGCTCTCACCTCAACCTATTATGGTGTTACTCCTATAGACCGTCGGCCGTTGCGCCATTCCCACGGTGGAACTGGCTCCTGGTCCGCCCAGAGTCCTCGCTGGACTTCCTTGGCATCAGCCTCGGTTTGGTTGAGGTCCGCTGCCACAAGTGCTCCTCGTTTGACCCAGGCTAACCCCGCTTTCACCAATTCATTGGCTAGGTTCCGGCGATCCTTCAACCAGACCTCCCCGGTCAATCGGCCTTGGCGTACGGTTCCATAGACTCTGATGGTCACCACTTGGTTTTTCACCAAGGCTGCCACCATGCGTTTGGCTTCCTGCCCGTAGGGTTGATCCAGTTCCGGAGCATCCACGGCCGCGACGTTCATGATGAAGCGAGCCTTATTCCTGACGACCGTGAGGGTGTCCCCATCTTCAATGCCGATCACCACACCTTTAAAGGTGATCGAATCCGCTGTGGCTTCCGGAATACCAGTTGGCAGGCCGCCCAATGCCAGGGCCATCAGGATCACCATGCCACAGACCAGTTTTCCTTCCCTTGCGCGCACCGTTCCCTTCATCTGCTCCTCACCAGCAGCGTTCACATCATTCCTGGAAGGACCTTGTGCAACTATAGTGTGCCAGCGGAAGGACGATCCGTCAAAGAAATCCGTTGATCTGGAGATAGAAATTCGGAGGGGCTGCTGGGCTGGTCCAACTGCGGCTGTTTCTTTTTTTTCCTCTCACCTGCAGGGGCGGTCTAACTGTCCTGAACTGCGCGCATCGGAGGAGCACCGCCCGCTCTGATCAAAATACGATCGATCTTGCATGCGCGATGCTTTCTCCCCCCATTAAGCGGCCGGGCTGAACTACTGGAGCGTGCATCAGAGGCGTTTCGTGCTACGGCGTTGCCGAAATGAAGCGGCCCGCTGGAAGCGGGTGGCGAGGACTGTTTGAAGTTCCGTTCGAGCAACGCTCGGAATGGAACGAGTTCCGCAGCCAAGCGGAGGAGAGGCTTACGGCGGACCGGAACGGCTCTGGCCTTGAGCGGAAGCAGTTAGGCCGACCGCGTCTCTACACTTTCGACGTCCGCAATAATGGTGTGGAGGCCCGACGCGCCGGCCGGCTGGGGGCGAACGATCTCTGCGGTCTGCAGTTGACCTTTGCTGTTAGTGGCCCGGACTTGCACCTGGTATTTGCCGCGCTTCGACGGGTGCCAGCGGTAATTCCAGATGACCCAGGAATAGGGTGAGAGGGCCGGCTCCAGTTCGGCTTCGTTCCAGGATTTTCCGGCATCTAAGCTCAGCTCAACTTTACTGATTGAACTGGGACCACCGAACGCGATGCCTCTGAAGGTATGCTCAGGGCCGCTCAGTGGCTGATAATGGCCGGGACTGTCAATGCGGGAAAAGATCTTGATCGTGCCGACGTCCGTCCACCCTTTTTGCTGCCAATATCCCAGATAGTCCCCGTGATAGACCTCGATCTCGGTAATCCATTTGACGTTTTTGATTCCGTACAGGCCTGGGACGATGAGCCGGACCGGAAAGCCGTGCGCTTTGGGCAGTTTCTCTCCATTCATGGCGTAGGCGAGCATCACGTCATCCTGCATGGCTCGTTGAAAGGGAATGCTGTCGTGATAGCCGTCGGCCGCCCGGAACACCACATCGCGCGCCGTTTCTTCCTCGGCCCCCACGTCTTGCAAGAGCTGTTTGAGTGAGATACCTCTCCATTGCGCGTTCCCGAGGCTATCCCCGCCGGGGAGCGTGTCGATACATTCCAGGGTGACGACCTGATCAAAGGCGTCTCGGTTCAAGATATCTCGCCAGCCGAGTGAGGTTTTGTGTTTGACCTCGCCGGTGATCGCCATTCTCCACTGTTCCACGTTCAGGTCTCTTGAGATGTTAAAGGGCGAGTCCATGTAGTTGACGATATAGAACTGGTCGTTGGGCGTGAAATAAACGGTGTCCCTAGGGGGGACCGCAAACATACGGCCAAATACGCTTCCGACTGAGTCGCAGCCTCCTGTCAGGCCGGCGAGAAGACCCAGTCCGCCCAGTTTCAGAATCGTCCGACGTTTGAACATCATACCGGCAGTCTTGGGGAACCCATTCTGGGTCATTATCATACACCGGTTCTCAGTCCCGCAAGGGGATTCCGTGTGACAGAAGATCCCTCATCCCCATGTCCGCGCTCCTCTTGACAATGCCGTTGCTGGGTTCTATAAATAATCCGTGCTGCGAATTATTCTGCCTGCTTCTATCCCTACTTGACATCACTATCTTGGTGTAGTAAGGTGAGCACCTTTCACGGATTTTCTTGTTCTTTGACAACTGAATAGAGCGAATGAGTAAGGTGTATTGAAGTGGTGGCCCTTGGATCCAATTCCACAGAAGAAACCACTATGAGAGTTTGATCCTGGCTCAGAACGAACGCTGGCGGCGCGCCTAACACATGCAAGTCGAACGAGAAGCTGTAGCAATACAGTTGTACAGTGGCGAACGGGTGAGGAATACGTGGGTAACCTACCCTCGAGTGGGGAATAACCCGCCGAAAGGCGGGCTAATGCCGCGTACGCTTCCGTCCTTGCGGGGACGGAAAGAAAGCCATGCCGTGGGCATGGCGCTCAAGGATGGGCTCACGTCCTATCAGCTTGTTGGTAGGGTAATGGCCTACCAAGGCAACGACGGGTAGCTGGTCTGAGAGGACGATCAGCCACACTGGCACTGCGACACGGGCCAGACTCCTACGGGAGGCAGCAGTGAGGAATATTGCGCAATGGGCGAAAGCCTGACGCAGCGACGCCGCGTGGGGGATGAAGGTCTTCGGATTGTAAACCCCTTTCGGGAGGGAAGATGGGACGGGCAACCGTTCGGACGGTACCTCCAGAAGCAGCCACGGCTAACTTCGTGCCAGCAGCCGCGGTAATACGAAGGTGGCAAGCGTTGTTCGGATTTACTGGGCGTACAGGGAGCGTAGGCGGTTTGGTAAGCCCTCCGGGAAATCTTCGGGCTTAACCCGGAAAGGTCGGAGGGGACTGCCAGGCTAGAGGACGGGAGAGGAGCGCGGAATTCCCGGTGTAGCGGTGAAATGCGTAGAGATCGGGAGGAAGGCCGGTGGCGAAGGCGGCGCTCTGGAACGTTTCTGACGCTGAGGCTCGAAAGCGTGGGGAGCAAACAGGATTAGATACCCTGGTAGTCCACGCCCTAAACGATGGACACTAAGTGTCGGCGGGTTACCGTCGGTGCCGCAGCTAACGCAGTAAGTGTCCCGCCTGGGGAGTACGGCCGCAAGGTTGAAACTCAAAGGAATTGACGGGGGCCCGCACAAGCGGTGGAGCATGTGGTTCAATTCGACGCAACGCGAAGA
>JBOHOI010000217.1:0-4880 GCA_050731155.1 Nitrospiraceae bacterium
GCCACCGACACCGTGGATCCCGACGACATCGAGCGCGTCATCATAGCCGATCTTCCCCTTCCAGACAATGGCGAAATAGGAGAGCACGCCAGCCGCGCCCCCCATCAGCATGGCCGACAGAGGCCCCACAAAGCCGGCCCCGGGCGTCACGGTGGCCAAGCCAGCTACGGCCCCGCTGGCAATCCCCAGGACGGTGGGCTTGCCACGGTGCATCCATTCCACCGTCATCCAGGCCAGCGCCGCTGTGGAGGCAGCGAGATGGGTTGCAACCAGGGCGCCCACGGCGATGGCATTGGCTCCCCTGGCGCTCCCGGCATTAAAGCCGAACCATCCGACCCACAGAAGCCCCGTGCCCAGGAGGACGAACGGGAGATTGTGCGGAGCCATGTAGTCGGTTCGCCAGCCGCGGCGCCGCCCCAACACCACGGCGCAGGCCAGCGCGGCGGCTCCTGAGTTGGTGTGCACGACCGCTCCTCCGGCGAAATCCAAGGCCCCCAGTTTGCTCAACCACCCGCCCCCCCACAGCCAATGAGCCAGCGGACAATAGATAAAGATAGACCACAGGATGGTGAACAGCAGGACCGCGCTGAACCGCATGCGCTCGGCAAAGGCGCCGGCGATGAGTGCCGGGGTAAAGGCCGCGAAGAGCAATTGGAATATCGCGAAGGCCTGGTGCGGGATCGTCGGACCATAGGTCGGATGGGGCGCAGCGCCGACGCCGCTCAGGGCGGCCCAATCGAGCCCTCCGATCACTCCTCCTCGATCCGGTCCGAAGGCCAGACTGTACCCGAACAAGACCCAGATCAGGCTGACCACGCAGAGGATGATGAAGCTATGCATCATCGTGCCAATCACATTCTTGCTCCGCACCAGCCCTCCATAAAACAGCGCCAGACCCGGCACGATCATGGCCAACACCAAGGCAGAGGACGCAAGGACCCAGGCCGTATCTCCGCTGTCAATCTTCGCTGAAGCCGGCAGCGGCGGCGTCTCTTGTGACGAGGCGCTGGTCGCCCACACGAGCACACAGCCGATGATCCCCAGGATCAGGACCCCATATCGCGCCACCTTTGTCACAATGGCCTCCTTGTGAGTGCAGTCAGCGAGGGTCGCCCGCACAGATGCCTTCCGCCTGTGCTCCCTGTCGAGTGAACTCTAGCCTGTTCAAATCGTTCGGTAGCCATTCGTGATCGGCATCCGGCGGTCCTTGCCGAAGGCCCGATGCGTAATCTTGATCCCGATCGGAGCCTGCCGCCGCTTGTACTCGCTGCGGTCTACCATGGCGATCACCCGTGCGACCGTTTCCCGCTCGAACCCCATCTCGACAATTTCCTCCGGCGCCCGATCCTCCTCCACATAAGCCTTCAGGATCGGGTCCAGGATCGAATAGGGCGGCAACGTATCCTCATCTTTCTGGTTCGGCTTCAGCTCAGCCGATGGGGGCCGGTCCAAGATCCGCTTAGGAATGACCGATGTCTTCCCTATTCGATTGCGCAAGCGCGCCAAATCATAGATCATCGTCTTGGGGACATCCTTGATGACGGCGAAGCCGCCGGCCATATCGCCATAGAGCGTGGCATAGCCCACGCTCATTTCGCTCTTGTTGCCGGTAGTCAACACGAGATGCCCTAGCTTATTGGAGAGCGCCATTAGGAGATTGCCCCGGATCCGAGCCTGGAGGTTTTCCTCAGTCGTGTCGGCAGCCCTGCCTTCAAAGGAGGGCGCGAGAGACTCTAGGTACGAGGAGAAAGGAGCCGTGATCGGAATCGTGCGCAACTTGATCCGCAAGCGGCGAGCCAGCTCAGCCACGTCTTCATGGCTCTCGCGGGAAGTGTAGGGAGAAGGCATGAAGACGCCCAGCACATCGGCCGAGCCCAGCGCATCGGCAGCAATGACTGCGGTCAGCGCCGAGTCAATGCCCCCGCTCAACCCGATCACCACTTGCTTGAACCCATTCTTTCTCACATAGTCGCGTACGCCCACCACAAGGGCACGATAGACTTCCTCCAGAGAGTCCAGCGGAGTCGCGTTGCTGGGAATCAGCCTAGTGCGTCTCCTTGGCCGATAGAACTCCGAGATCACCACACGTTCAACCGTAGCCCCAGACCGCCCGGTTGGCCATTTCTTTCGCCCATGAGCCAGTCGCGTCCGGGCCACCGCGGCAATGTTCAGATCAGCAACCAACAGGTCTTCTTCAAAGACCCTCCCCCGCAGGATGACTTCGCCGTTCTGGTCCACAATGAGACTATTGCCATCAAAGACCAGTTCGTCCTGGCCGCCCACCTGGTTGGTGTAGGTGACGATCACACCGTTTTCCCTGGCGCGGGTCGCCAGCATCTGCTCCCGGAATCGGCTCTTGCCGACATGAAAGGGCGAGGCATTGATATTCACGATCACTTCGGCGCCCTCCGCAGCCTGGGCCCGACAGGGTCCCTCTGGAAACCAGATATCCTCGCAAATATTCACGCCCAAGGCAGTGCCGTTGAGCACCACAATCGGGATGCGCCGACCTGGATGGAAGTACCGGCTCTCGTCGAAGACCCCGTAGTTCGGCAGGTACTGCTTCTCATAAGTTGTCACAAGCCGTTGATCCGCTATGACCGCCGCTGCATTGTAGAGCTCGTGTCGGCCGGCCGGGACGACCATCGGATGGGCCGACTTCGGGTGAGACCCGCCACCTTGTCCCACATACCCGACCACCGTCGCAAGATCACGACAAGCGCGAACGATCTCTTCAAGAGCCCGACGGTTGTCCTCTAGAAACCTCGGCTTGAGCAGCAGATCTTCCGGTGGATAGCCGGTGATCGCGAGCTCCGGGAACACGGCTAGATCAGCCTTCGCCTTACGGGCTTCCCGTAGCCAGGTGGTGATCCGACGCACATTCCCCTCCAGATCCCCGACCGTAGGGTTCATCTGGACCATGGCGATACGAAAGTGCCGCATAGTCCTCAAAATCTATCCGGTGGTTCCACCAGAATGCTCAAAACGGTCATCCAGCGTGGCCACAGCGAAACGAGGCCCCGAGGCGTACTTGTGGGTAGTACGTTGAGGGGCCAAGTGAGCGAGAACAAAGCTAGGGGCCGTTTTCAGCATTCTGGCTAAAAAAAACGCCCTCGGTCCCATAGGGGACAGAGGACGCCTTTGTCCACTTACCAGTGCTTCTTAGACTGATGTGGAGACGTCATTGTCTCCAGCAAACTAGGCACTCTCATACCATCGGGGAAACGAGCCTGTCAAGTGCTTTTTAAGCCTAGCAGGCTGTTGAAAAGCCACTTCGACGCCTATTCAAGGGAAAACCCAGCAATGGCTGCCATGATCTCAGGACACCGTCTCGGATGTTCAAAAAGGTCGCCCAGCGCGGCCGCAGTGAGCGAGGAGCCGAAGGCGTACTCTTAGTACCGCCGCAAGGCAGGGGCGGGAAGGCTCCACAGTTGCGCCCGGATGGCTCCCCACATGCCTTCCAGCACCGCGTTCAGGTCCGGCGCCGAGCGGGCCACCAATTTGACGGCCAAGCCTGGCACAGCCGACTGAGACACCCCCCCCAACACCGAGCCAGGACGCTCCTCCAGGATCGTTGCAAGGTGCTCCTCCAGCTGTTTCCAGACTTCTGAATTGACCGAATCATTGACCAGATGGAGCGATGCCACATAGTCCCAGGCGGTCGCCAGTCCTACCCTGCCCCTTTCAGTTGGTTGGAGCTGATATCGTTCCAGCACCGACTGGCCTGAAGCAATGGTGATCCGAATCTCGTTGTCCAGACTGGCAAAGGCCCAGCGTTCCCCTCTGGCTATCCGTCCAGACGCGATCGCATCCCAGAGCAAGAGGGTCGCACCGGGTTCAAGCTCAACGTGAATCCGTTGACGAAACCGCGAGCCGGCATAGGGGATCGTGACCTCAGGGAGCCACTCGACTATGGCATCAGGCCCCACGAGAAGGTCCACCGACTGAGTGGAGGTCTCGGATGCTGAGCGGTAAATCCGATTCGCCGAAGGCGTCGAGAACAGGACATGAGCCCGAGGGCCGAGCTTCGCGTGGAGTGAGAGCTGATCCCCACCGACAAGCCCGCCGGACGGGTTCAGCAGCAGCGTATAGGCGCAGCCTGTATCGTCAAGGGAGATCGGTGGAAACAGATGCCAGGGGCTTCGACTCCGAAACCCGGAAAGAACCGTGTTTCGTCCTTGTCGGGAGTAGTCCAGGACAAGTTCGCCGACACGCCCGACGCGGGCAAGGGTCTCATGCTCATCACAGGCTGTCGTGGTTCGGCCTTGCATGATTGGCGGCACGGTCAGAACCGTTGAGCAAGTTGAGCGCGTTCGGCCAGCAGTCGTTCTACCCACTCCACCACCTGCTCCAGGCCTTGCCCGGTGAGGAGGTTTGTAAAGACGAACGGGCGGTCGTCTCGCATGCGCCGGCTGTCCCGCTCCATCACTGACAGGTCTGCACCCACGTGAGGTGCTAGATCAATTTTGTTGATGACAAGGAGATCCGACCGCGTGATGCCGGGGCCGCCCTTCCGCGGGATCTTGTCACCAGCGGCCACATCAATCACGTAGATCACACGGTCCACCAACTCGGGACTGAACGTCGCCGCCAGGTTGTCGCCCCCGCTTTCGACAAAGATAAGGTCCACGCCGGGAATCCTGTGCAGCAGCTCGTCAATCGCCTCCTGGTTGTGCGAAGCGTCTTCCCGAATAGCCGTGTGGGGGCAGCCGCCGGTCTCCACGCCGATGATGCGCTCAGATGGCAACACCCCACGCTTCGTCAGAAACTCTGCATCTTCCTTCGTGAAAATGTCATTGGTCACGACTGCCAAGCTCAACCGATCCCGGAATTGCCGGCAGAGCGCCTCGACCAGCGCGGTCTTGCCGGATCCGACCGGC
>JBOHOI010000218.1:0-4842 GCA_050731155.1 Nitrospiraceae bacterium
CCCGTGAGGCAGGGGTCGGCGTCCTGATCAATCGGCCACTGAATGCGATCGTTGGCCACAGCATGCTGCGCCTGGCAGACATTCACGCCGAGGGTAAACCGATCGATTTCGAGGCACAGCGGAAGATCGTTGCCGAGCTCGAGGCGGAGTGGCGGCGCCAGCTCTCGCCCCATATCAAGACCTCGGCAGGGAGCATGCGCGCTGACGACTTTTTCCGGTGGGCCGACCAGTTGCAAGGCATGGCGGACCAGATTCAAAGCCTTGAACACTGGGAGCAGATCGAAGGCCAGATCACGCCACAGCTCGCCCATCTGCTGAGGGCACTCGATACCCACCTTGAGGGCGAGCAACAGGCCCAGTGGCAATCCTGGCGTAGTCGCTACCTTGGCGAGCTGCTCAAGCTCATGGCCGAGCTCCGCCGGCAGGCGGCCGCCAAGAGCCAGCGACTGAGCCAGGCGGTCTCCGCGGCGATCGATCCGCTGCTGCCGCCCGAGCGGCGGGCCGAGAGTCTTTCCCGCAAGGCCCTCTGGGTGCTCGCCAGCACCCCTGGCGTAAGCTGCGTGCTGAACGGCATGCGCAAGCCGTCTTACGTCGAGGACTCCCTCGGCATCCTCTCCTGGCCCGCCCTCCCCGACGTGATCCCCATCTACCAGGCCGCCCAGTCCCTCCGCCTCCCCCGCATCTAGGGGGGAGCCCACCGGCCAAGCCAACGAACATCATTCCGCCCTGCATCGCCGGGCGACTGATACCGAAATGGAATTCCATTTCCAGCAGATCGCGCCCGAGATGGATTGGCGAGAAGCGAAACTCAAGCTCTGGTGCAGCGTGGACGTCTTCGGTCCGGAAGGCAGCCCCGAAAAGGAGGAGGCCATCCGCGCCCAAATCCTGAGATCGTGTAAAATGTAAAGCGTCGAGCCCCAACCACTCACGCCCTTTTTCTCCTCTCCATGATGTCTTTCAAGGTTCTCAAGTCTTGCTCCACCCATCGGATGTCTTCGGCAAACTTTTCGTCTGACATACCGGCTGGTTGAAACAGCGTCAGGAGCACCTCGCTCCCAGAAGCGTTCGGCACCACGCGCATGGGAACGAATACTTCCACACCCGGAGCGGGACTCACATAGTGATCCAAGATCCCAAAATCATTCTTCTTGGAGAACTTGACGTTCACTGGACCCTGGGGCGTCTCGACCACCCACCCACCTTTCGATTTCTTGATTGACTGACAAAACATCTTGGCCCATTTCGGCAGATTCTCTGGTTTCGAGACAAACTCGTACAGCTTTTTCGGATCACAATTGATGGCGACACTCAGCGTTTTTGATTTCAACACTGCCGTCATGTTCAATCTCTCCTAGGGTCAGCGTTGGGGGTCGGGTCTTGCGAGGAGATCGTTGCCGTGAATGTCGGCACGGAAAGGGCTTGACGGAAGCCAGAAATAATGTAGACTACATTTGAGACCACATTGTGAGGAGGTTCACATGAGGTTCGTCAATGTACGTGAACTCAAGGCCAAGGCCTCCGAGTATCTCAGCCTTGCAGAAAAAGGGGAGAACGTGATCATCGTCTCTCGGGGTAAGCCTCGCGCTGCCATCCTGCCTCTCAACGAAGCAGACCTCGAGGATTTCATCCTTGCCAACCACCCCCGCTTCCGGAAAATGATCGAGGCGTCTCTCGGAAGCTACCGTAGAAAGGGAGGCATCCGTATCGAGGACCTCATCAAGGACGCGGAGAAGAGCCTTGCGCGTCGAGGTCGCTAGGCCAGCCCAGACCCAGCTTGCTAAACTTTCTCCCGATCTCCGCCTGAAAATCCTCCACGAACTTCAGGCCCTCGGCCAAAATCCCTTCCCCGGTCCCCCAAAGAGCAAGCGACTGGTTGGCTTCAAGGTGCCCACCTTCCGGGTCAGGATCGGAGACTACCGCGCAGTCTATCGGTTCATCGAGGACGTGATTGTGATCCTCGCCATCGTCGCCCGCAAGGACCTGGACCGGATCATTCGCGGCTTGCGGTAGGGCGTTCCTTGCCCGGTCCTGGAGCCCTACTTAGGGTTACAAGAACCGACCCCGACCCTCTCCGACAATTCCTGGCCGGCGCAGCACGGGACTTCTGTGGTGGCGGGAGGCAAGTCGTAGTTCAGGTGATAGATCTCCCATTCGACGCCGTCCGGATCCCGGACCCAGAACTTGTCCTGATTGGCGTGGCAGCAGTTGACTCCCATCTCCTCGTGGACCGGAATTCCGGCTGCCTTCGCGCGGGCGAGATGCGCCACCACCGTCTCGGTCGAGTCCACCTGGATGCCCAGGTGATGCACCATGCCCTCGGTGCCGCCAGCGGGCAGGCCCTGGGACAACGCCAGGTTGATCGGGGCAAAAGCTGGAAGGAACTTCACATAGCCGGCCCGCTCTTTGACCGGCAGGACATCGAAGAACTTCTGGTAGAACTCACGACTCTTCGCGAGGTCCGACACATGGATGTGGATATGCACCTTGGCGCTCATGGGATCCTCCTTTAGCAGCACGCGGTCAAAAGCCGAACCATCTGGGCAACCATCTCGCGCTTGACGGAATAATAGACGTACCGCTCCTCTTTCCGGCTCTGGATCAACCCGGCCCGACGCAACAGGTCCAGGTGATGCGACAGCGTGGGCCATGGCACCTCCATGGCCTCCTGGATCTCTCCGGCCGGCACCTCACGCCTTGCCCGAACCAGGAAGAAGAACACCCGAAGGCGGGTCAAGTGAGCGAGGGCCCTGAACGCCTCCACGTGGGCCTCATCGGCCTCCAGCTTGGCCAGCGGAATAGTTACTTTCATAGTTCGAAAAATACCGAACTATATACCGCTTGTCAAGAGAAGAATTCAGAAAATCAATGGTACGAGCCCTAAGGTCGCGCTATCCTCGCTATGCGAGGCGGTCGAGGAAATGCGCTGGGACACCACAGTACTCAAGACGCGTTTCAACCGGCCGGAGAATGACGCGGTCATCCGCTACCTGGAGACTCATCATCCTTCGGCCCACTCGGACATCGCCTCTGAGTTGTTGGATGCTGCGCAGGCCATCCCCCACCGTCACTGGTATTGTCCCGACAAGTGGTCCTACGCTTATGTCTTTCTCCACACCCCCTCGGGCTCTATCTATGGGTTGGCGGTTGGCATGCGCACGCTGCTCTTCAGGTTACCGCAGGAAGACATGCCGACCGCCTTGGCCGAGGGCGGAGAGCTTTTTCCCGAACTCGGCCCGGAGTGGGTCTCGTTTTACCCCTTCCACCCAGACATCCCCAGGGCCCAGATGCAGGCGCGGATGAAGCACTGGTGCACGGTAGCCTACCACCACGCCTCCACGCTTTGACGAAGGGGTTCTCAAAGGAGGGTCGTTACCGCTTCCTCAACAGACTGAAGGCGGCGATGGCGAGATAGCCGGCTACGACGAGTGAGAGCCAGGAAAGCCACGTGGGCACGACAAAGCTTCCGATCTGAGCCGGCCACCCGTAAGCGATTCGCAGCAGGTGTAGGACGGCAATGATCCCGAAAATCGTCCCACTCACGCCGAGGAAAGCTTTGTGGCCCATCCCTACCGTTCCATCCAAGAAGATTCTTGATTCCTTATCGCCCGATCCTTCCTTCCAGAAGACCTCAAAGGGTTATTTTCACAGCAATCTCTTCGAACGGGACGACGGCAGCCTTGACGCGCCGGTTGCCGTCCCTCTTCGATTCTTCAAAGCGGACCAAACCGTATCGCTCCAAGAGCTGGAGGTCGGTTTGGACATTTTTCAGGTTGCGGCCGACCAGCTTGGCGAGTTGGTAAATCGACCGAGGATGATGCTGCCGGATCGCATGGAGCAGGGCCAAGCGACTCTTGGTGAGAAGGTTTCGAGCAGCCTCGATGCTGGTGAAATAGACTCCCTCGTCGCGGACTACCCTTTTCCGCGCCTGGACGGCTTTATAGGTCCGCCGGAAGTCTTCGAGCGCCTCATCAAAGGCCTTGATTCGAATCGTCAATGTTTTCCTCACTACGGCTTCACCCCTTTCAACCTAGAGATATCCCCCTTGAAATCCTCAATCAGGCGGTCTACGCCTTGGAATTCGTAAGGTGCCTCCGTGCCCCTAAAGTGCCGATGGTGCCCTTTCGGATGATGGTTGTCGTAGAGCACGGCTGGCTGCCCTTCCCCAGTCAGGATATAGGCAAGCCGGTACCGGACGCCCTCGGGGGTCTTCGGAGTTTTTGGCACGCGCCAGATCGCCATTTCCAGAATGTTGCCCGCTTCATCAATCACCTTCTCGCGCAGGACGAGTTCCGCCCTCATATATGGCATTTAACACCATATATCGGCGCTGTCAAGAGCATCAATACGGATGGCTCGGATCGGCAGTCTACGGACTAAGCGTTCGTGCGCTTAGACCTTGCTATGCTCGGGCTTCCACTGGCAGGTGCCGTCGGGAAGGGGGATCGGCGTGAAGTCCCCGAAGAGATGGGGCGCTTCCTTCTTCATGATGTCGGCGACCTTGCCGAAGACCATGCGGATCTCGATCTCGGCCCCGGGCTCGGTCCGGGCCTCGATCACCCACCGGAGGGTCCGGGCGTTGGCTGTCCAGATGATCGTGGTCGCCACCCCGTCGGGCGCGACGCGGCGCATGGCCGACGTAAGGACCTTCTTCTCGTGAAATGGCCGCCCCTCGATCCCCAGGACCTCGGCCAGTCGCTGCTGGGCCTCTTCAGTCTTGGCCACGGCCTCTTCGAAGATCGCGAGCGCCTCGGGATTGTCGCGGATCTCGGGTGGGACCCACATCCCGACTTCCGTCAGGCGCACGAAACGGAGACTCTCTTGGCTGATGGCGGTTCCGGCCCG
>JBOHOI010000219.1:0-4824 GCA_050731155.1 Nitrospiraceae bacterium
CGGCAGCCGGGTGCCCTGCAGGGCGGTGCCTGTCAGAAGGGAGAAGTGGTAGCGGCAGGCCTTGCACCGGTACTCGCAGCGTCCCCGTTCGTCCATCCGCCAGACCTCCACGCTGGCACAGCGCGGGTAGCGAACCCCGTGCGGCCAGCGCAAGCGATGGAGCAACCAATAGCAGGTGCGCTCGTTGGCGATCACATGCCGATACGCATACAAAGCCATGAGGGTGCCTCCTGGCCCGTATGCTAAGGAAGCGTCGCTTACCCTTTAAGTGAGTCATTCCCAAAGACAATATAGTCAATACTTGTTCAAGCAACTTTTTTCTTGTCCCTCCCGATCTCTTATCTCTTTTTTCAGGTCAAGCGGTATGGGCTGTAGCTCCTTTGGATGATGCAGAAGGCTTCACCATCCTGGTGATAACCCGTTAGGCTTAAGTGAACCGCCAGTGGCTCTCAAACTTGGTCGCTCAACCGTTAAGCAGAGCGAATAGGCCTATGAGTCTTCTT
This sequence comes from Nitrospiraceae bacterium, assembly GCA_050731155.1. Taxonomy (GTDB): domain Bacteria; phylum Nitrospirota; class Nitrospiria; order Nitrospirales; family Nitrospiraceae; genus NS-7. Next base: position 504 of record JBOHOI010000219.1, read on the forward strand.
CCGAGAGTAGGCTTTCAGAGTTGGCGGATTGGAACCAAGCTCATGGGCCTCACCATCCCGCTCATCGCTGCGGTGACGGTGCTTACGGCCTGGGCCCTGCATGAGCAGAACACGGCCAAACTTACCGAGAAGCTCATGCATCGAGCCGGGGCTCTCCACACCCAGATCATGGCAGACCGAGAATACTATGCCTCGGTCATTGTCCCCCGAGTACTTGAGCTGGGAGGATCTCTGGGGGCTGACTATCACCAAGTACATGGGCAATTCCCTTTGCCGGCAACCTTTGTTCGCGAGGTGTCCGAACGCACAGCCACAGCCCAGGAGAGCTATACGGCAAACCTCATCAGCCCCTGGCCGATTAACAAAGACAAAGGGCTTAAAGATCAGTTCGAACGTGACGCCTTTGCCTATCTCGCAGAGCAGCCGACAGGGCAGTTTCTACGGACTGACACGATTGAGGGTAAGGGGGTCATGCGGTTCATCATGGCCGATCGGGCCTCGGCCCAGTCCTGCGTGGATTGTCACAACGCCCATCCCCAGAGCCCCCGGCGTGATTTTAAACTGCACGATCTGATGGGGGGCCTAGAGATTACGATTCCCTCGGGTCAGTACCTGAAAGATAACCAGCGGGAGCTTCTCTGGACCGTGCTTGTCGGGGCCGGGCTGTGTCTGCTGGTCGTGGGAATCGTGGCTGTGGGAACCAGACAGACTGTCACGCGGCCGTTGGCCAGGTTAACTAGCAGGATGCAGGAGATAAGCGGAACGGGAGAGGGGTGGTCAACCCAGGCTGCGTTTGATCAACCCGGCGATGAAGTGGCGCATCTCAGTACGGCCTTCCAGCAGATGCAGGACGTCATCGCGGCGCAGCAGACACAACTTGTGGATGCCAATGCGCGCCTTGAGGCGCAGGTCGTCGAACTCAAAGCGGTCAACGATGAACTCGAAGCCTTTTCGTATTCGGTGTCTCATGACCTGCGGGCACCGTTACGGGCGATGGACGGGATCTCGCGGATTCTGTTCGAAGAACATGCGTCGCAAATGCCAAACGAGGCGCAGCACTACCTGCACATGGTGCGGGACAACGCCCAGCAAATGGACCAATTGGTCAATGATCTACTCCGGTTCTCCCGTCTGGGACGCCAGCCACTCACCAGGGAGACTGTGCGACCTGCTGACCTCGTGCGCCAAGTGCTTGGAGACCTGCACAGAGAGCAAGAGGGAAGGAACGTGAAGATCACGATCGAAGAAGACCTTCCTGCCTGCGAGGCCGATCCGGCCATGCTCAAGCAGGTCTTTGTAAATCTGATCTCCAATGCGCTCAAGTTTACCCGCCACCGAGAGTTAGCCTTGATCACGATCGGCTGCCGATCAGATGACTCTAAAAACACCTATTTCGTGAAAGACAATGGCGCGGGCTTTGAGATGCGATACGCCAACAAACTCTTTGGCGTATTCCAGCGCCTCCACCGCGCCGAGGACTACGAGGGCACCGGCGTTGGCCTGGCCATTGTTCAGCGCATTATCCACCGCCATGGCGGGAAGGTGTGGGCTGAGGCAGAGGTCAACAACGGCGCGACATTTTATTTTACTCTCACAGGGGGGACCTTCCCATGACTCAGAACCACGTAGAAATTTTGCTGGTCGAAGACAACCCGTACGACGTGAAGATGACGCTCCATGCCTTTGAGAAGCACAAGCTCAGCAACCACATCCATGTCGTACGCGACGGGGCTGAGGCGCTGGAATTTGTCTTCTGCACCGGTGCCTATGCGCACCGGCGCATCGGCGACGCCCCCAAAGTGATTCTCCTCGATTTAAAGTTGCCTAAAGTAGACGGGATGGAAGTGTTGCGGCAGATCAAGGCCGACCCGCGTACCCGGACTACGCCGGTTGTGATTCTAACCTCGTCGCAGGAGGAACGGGATATCGCAGAAACGTATCAGCTCGGCGTGAACAGTTACATTGTCAAACCAGTGGATTTCGATAAATTCACTGAAGCTGCACGCACCCTGGGTCTGTACTGGCTGCTGCTTAACCAACCTCGGCTAGTGCGGAGTGGCACCTAGCCTATGACGAATGACTCGCTATCTGGTCTGTGTGATCTGTCACGTGTCCGATGAGCCAAAATGGTGCCAATGCCGAACTCTCTCCGCGTGCTGATCCTCGAAGATCGTTCGGCTGACGCCGAGCTGATGCTGCAGGAACTCCGACAAGCCGGGTTTGACCCGCACTGGCGGAGAGTAGACACCGAGCCAGATTACATCGCCCACCTAGATCTGCGGCTTGATGTCATCCTCGCGGATTACTCCCTGCCTCAGTTTGACGCTCGGCGCGCACTACATCTTTTGCAGAAGCACGGGCTGGATATTCCCTTCATTATTGTGTCCGCCACCGTTGGGGAAGAATTAGCGGTGGAATGTATGAAAGAAGGGGCCGCCGACTATCTACTCAAAGATCGACTGGCACGCCTGGGGCAAGCGGTGACACATGCATTGGACCAGAAACGTCTCCGTGAGGAGAAGCGGCAGGCCGAGCTCGCCCTGCGGGAGAGCAAGGAGCGGTATGAGCTTGCCTCACTTGGTGCCAACGATGGGCTGTGGGATTGGAATCTGATCACGAAGGAAATCTATTTTTCCTCACGCTGGAAATCCATGCTCGGGTGTGATGAACATGAGGTTGCAAACACTCCAGACGAATGGTTCAATCGGATACATCCCGATGACCTGGAACAGGTCAAGTCTGAGCTCACCGCCCATCTCGAAGGACGGACTCCCCACTTCGAACACGATTATCGCATGCGGCATAATGACGGCACCTACCGCTGGATGCTCACTCGAGGCCTTTTGGTTCAGGATGCATCAGGGAAAGGCAAACGCATCGCCGGATCTTTCACCGATATAACAAAGCGCAAGCTGGCCGAGGAACGATTACTCCATGATGCATTCCACGATGCGCTGACAAACTTGCCCAACCGGGCCTTGTTCATGGACCGCTTGGGGCGATCCATCCTGCATGGGAGGCGGCGTCCGGCGTATTTATTTGCGGTACTTTTCATGGACCTGGATCGATTCAAAATTGTCAACGACAGCCTCGGGCATGCCGCCGGGGATCAACTGCTGACCCAGGTCTCTAAACGGGTGGAGCGGTGCTTGCGTCCTGGAGATACGGTCGCGCGTCTAGGAGGGGATGAGTTCGCGATCCTGCTCGACGATATCAAAGGATTCAGTGACGCCACCCGCGTGGCAGACCGGATCCGCCTGGAACTTGCGGTGTCGTTTTATGTGGATGGGCGCGAGGTGTTTACTAGCGCGAGTATCGGCATCGCCTTCAGTACGACCGGGTATAACCGGCCCGAGGAAGTCCTGCGTGATGCCGACACAGCGATGTATCGTGCGAAAGGTCTTGGTAAGGGCCGGTTTGAGGTGTTCGATACGACGATGCACGTCCAAGCCATGTCTCGCTTGAAATTGGAAACGGACCTGCGGCGGGCTCTAGAACACCAGGAATTTCTGGTTTACCATCAGGCCATTGTGTCGCTGGAGACCGGCAGGATTAGCGGGTTCGAGGCCCTTTTGCGCTGGCAGCACCCACAAGGTGGTCTCATGTGCCCGGCAGAATACCTGTCGGTGGCAGAAGAAACCGGGCTGCTCATCCCCATCGGCCGATGGATGCTTCGTGAGGCCTGCCTCCAGTTGCGCACATGGCAGGCGCAATTTATCGCCACCCCGCCCCTGTCCATGAGTGTGAACCTTTCTTGCAAACAGTTTTTACAATCGGATCTGGTGAAGCAAATAGAACAAACTTTGCTGGAGACTGGCTTGGAACCGGGTAGTTTACGACTTGAGATCACTGAAACTGTCGTCATGGAGAATGCCTTATCGGCTATCGATAAGCTCTCACAACTGAGAGCCCTCTATGTTCAAACGTCCATGGATGACTTCGGCACGGGCTATTCCTCTCTGAGTTACTTGCAACGTTTTCCGTTTGACACCCTAAAGATTGACCAATCTTTCATCAACAGCATGGGCCTGAATAGGGAGAATTTGGAAATAGTCAGGACAATCGTGACGCTCGCTCACAATTTGGGCAGGAAAGTGATTGCGGAAGGCGTAGAAACAGCGGAGCAATTGTCACTTCTCAGATCGCTTAAATGCGAATATGGGCAGGGTTATTTCTTCTCCCAGCCGTTGGACTGTGAAGCTGCGGAGGCATTGCTTGCGGCAGGTCGCCAGTGGTGAGGCCATTGACCACGTCCAAGAGGCCGATTGCAGGGAAATGAGTCGGTCCCTACGGTTTGTCACGGGGCGTTTGCCAGGTGCCA
>JBOHOI010000220.1:0-4798 GCA_050731155.1 Nitrospiraceae bacterium
GCGAGTCATTGATCTCTACTGCATCGTGCCGATCGATCGGGCTACCCTCCTCGATAGCGCCCGAGCCACGCAGGGCAGAATCCTCACGGTCGAGGATCATTATGAGCATGGGGGGCTGGGGGATGCTGTCCTGAGCGCAGTCGGCAGCGAAGGCGTCCGCGTGCACAAGCTGGCGGTCCGCGAGATCCCCCACAGCGGCAAGCCGGACGAGCTGATTGATCGCTTTGGGATCGGCGCACGCACGATCGTCGAAACCGCCAAGCGGATCCTCTAATTCCCTCTGTCCAGGCCATGAAGAAATCGGACCCACTGCGGAAGATTCCCCTCTTCAGCATGTTGGCTGAACGAGACCGCCGCAAGATTGCTGCTGAAGTGACCGAGGCCCACTATGGCAAGGGCGAGTTCATCTTCCGCGAGGGCGACCCCGCCAATTACTTCCATATTGTCAAAGAAGGGGCGGTGAAGTGCGTCAAGTCCTCCGCAGATGGCAAGGAATGCACGCTGAAAGTCCTGCTGCCCGGAGACCTCTTTTGCTGCGAGGCGGCGGTCTTTGACGGAGTGCCTCATCCCGGGACCGCCCAGCCGATGGGCGATGTCAGCATCCTGCGCCTCAGAAAGAAATCTTATTTTGAAATGCTGCGCCGGAACCCCGAAGCGGCGCTGGAAGTGATCAAATATCTAGGCAAGCGCCTGAACGAAGCGCAAGAAAACGCCAAGGTCCTCGCGTTGGACCGAGCCGAACAACGAGTAGCCGCGTTGCTGGCGAACCTGGCCTCGCGGGCTGGTGTCCGTGAGCCGGATGGCCTACATTTAAAGGTCAGGCTCACGCGCCAGGATCTGGCGAACATGGTTGGCGTCACGGTGGAGACCGCGATCCGGACCATGGCCCGGTTTAGGCGTGCCAGGCTGGTCTCCGGCACGGCCAAGCACATCGTGATTCGGGATCTGAGCAAGCTCGAGCAACTCGCATCATCCCACTCCTAACTTTTCAGTCAGCAGCTCAAAATTAAATTTCAGGAACATGATCTAGATCATGTTCCTGCTCACCCTGTTGATCTATACTTCTCTCCCCAATCCAACCGATCTGGACAAGCGTGCCAACAAGGATGAACAGGAGGAATCAGATGTTGTTCGCACACAAACGACCTAGCAATTGGCTCTCGTTTGTAGCCGCACTGTCCGTTATGGTTTTCGGAAGTTTGACCTTAAACATTGAGCGAGTATCGGCGAAGACCCACGAGGTCGAAATGACCGCTGTGGAGTCGGAGCTGGTCGTGGACGGAGGTGGGATGAAGTACAAGGCCTGGACCTTCAATGGCCAGGTCCCTGGTCCGGTCGTCCGGGTTACAGAGGGGGACACAGTCAAGTTTACCCTCCACAATCCAAAGACGAACGTCTTCCCCCACGCCATGGACTTCCACGCCGCCGAGATCGACTTTCTGAAAAACTACCGAGCGATCAATGCTGGCGAGTCCATCAGCTATACATTCGTCGCTAAAAAGCCAGGCGTCTTCTTCTATCACTGCGGCGCCCCTCCGATGATCCAGCACGTGGCTCGCGGCATGTTTGGCGCCATCATCGTCGACCCGAAGAATACGAAGGTCTGGCCCAAGGCGGACCGAGAGTATGTCCTGGTCCAGTCGGAGCTGTTCAAGAATCCCGATGACGTACAGGCCATGTTCGACCGGAAGTTCGACCATATAGTCTTTAATGGAGGCGTGTTCAAGTATCACCCCTTCGTGACCGGCGGCCATGCATTGGAAGCTAAGCCGGGCGAGCGAGTCAGGGTTTACTTTGTGAATGCGGGACCGAACGAGTTTTCAGCCTTCCACCCAATTGGTGAGATCTGGGACAATGTCTATGAGAGCGGCAACCCGGCGAACAAGCTCAGCGGGGTCCAGACTTATGTAGTCGGCCCTGGCAGCGCGGCGACATTCGACGTGGTGGTGGAATCAGCCGGCGCCTACCCGCTCGTTACCCATTCATTGACCGGTGCGCTGCGCGGCGCGATTGCCGTGCTGGTCGCGTCGCCCGACGCCAAGCCCGCTCCGCTGATGCCGCAGACGCCCTGGAAGATAGAAATTCCTCAGACGGAAATTACCCCTCCTCCGGCTCCGTAAGAGAAAATATCTGAAAGCACAACCGGCGGAGCCAGCTATTCTTACGGTCAGTGCCGCCGGTTCTTTTCTCCCTCCGTCATACAAAGTTCTGTGCTACAGTCACGCGCACTAATTTCTCTCGGCATCCTATACAGACGGACAAGCCAACGGTGAAGGTGGACAAGTGAGCATTGGGCGGCTCATGTTGTTCCAGAGCATCACAGTCTGGGGTACCAGGCAATGGATCGTGACCATGCTACTCTCGCTGCTGTTTCCCACTGGTGCGATGGCCCAGGAAGCGATCCTTGAGCTCATGCCCATCCGGCCAATCAGTTTTGACGTGGTCTTCCGCCAACAAACCTTTGCCCCGAACGACCGTGAGATCACCGTCCAGGCCGGGATCACGGCACTGCGATACGGGAATTTGGAGGTGCGAGGGCTTTATCGACATTTCAGTTACCACACGCCAGAGTTCAAGACAGATCAGAATGCCCTGCTGGTGAATCCTCGCTGGAATAATTTCATTGATATCTTAGATTTCCCGAAATCAAATCCGATCAATCGAACCATCCGGCATGTGTTGTTTGGTCCTCTGGAGGACCGCGCCATCCCGTACCTGGGGCTGCTTGCCGGTGGGGTTGTGCCGGGACCTGGCGGGTCGGCACCAGGGCATTTTATCGGTGGACAACTCGGCGTACGGTTCCCATTGGCACTCGGTGTGTCGGTCGACATTGCGGTGGAATACAGCCAGTTTGCGGTGGATTTCCGTGGCGAGGCGGGCCAGGGACAGCAGTGGGTCGTGACAACGGGACTCCGATTCTAGTGTCTGACGCGATGCAGCATCAATCACGGTTGAAAAACCGGACCTTGTGGCCTGCGTGGGGGCTAACACTCTGTCTCGCGCTTCAAGGCTGTGGATTGGCCTATGATGCCCTCCAGTATGTGATGCCCGTTGCCAGTCACGAACTGGACGCCATCTGCAAGCGGCGACAAGTTCGGATCGGCCTAGCAACTGAACCCTTTAGGCCGTTTGTATTTCCCGCAATCTGGACTGATGAAGGGGCCAGGGTAACTGGTCTTGATGTGGAGTTGGTGCGACTGATCATTGATGCACTCTCACAGCACTGCGGGAAACCAGTTACTCCTGTGTTGCATCTGGTCCGATTCCGCGACCTCTTTTCACTCCTGAACGAAGGGCAGTTGGATCTGTTCGTCTCGGCTGTGGCAGCCAATACGCCCTCCCCGACGCGAGCTGGGTTCGCCTATTCAATTCCCTACTTTTACAATGGTGGCATCAGCGGCATTGCGCGGCGTCCAGAGATTATCGAGCGAGTGCGCGCCAATCTTCGCGCACAGGCCGAGAATCCTGCTCCCGACGGGCTCATCGCGAATGAACGGGCCCTAACCGGGCTCACGACTGCGGTCCAGGAATTAACCGCGGCACACCTCTATGCCGAGGCAAATTTGAAAACGAGCCGGCTGGTTTTGTGCGATTCCTTACCCGCTGCATTTGAGTCTGCTGACGCGTCCAACGATCCTGTGATTGACGTCATCCTGGGAGCGCAGCCGGTTCTCGAGTTCACAGCGACGCGCGTCCGCAAAGACTGGAAGCTCCTGACCCGTGACGATGGAAGGCCGTTCTTTCTTACGCAAGCTCACTATTCCGTCGTCATGGCGGAAGAAAGTTATCGGCTCCGCTGGTTTGTGAATAGTCTCCTCTTCAGGCTTGATGAATCTGGCCGTCTGCTTGAGATCAGGAAACGGTGGACTGAGGAGGCCTATGCCTTTCCTCGGCGAGCTTCGGCTGAGGGCCTCGCGTTCGATGTCGAGAAAATGGTCGCCCATTACGATCAAGGCAGGTGTCGCGTGGAACGTAGTCGCTGAAAGGTTAGGAACGGAGGTTCTATGAAAAGGGTCTGGATAGCGTTCACAGTGGGGATCGTAGCGATCTTGGCCGTCGAGTTCATAACCCTGGAATGGGCATGGGCGGTGGATCGCGCGGAGGCGGAAGAGACCGCTCGGTTATTGGCCAAACTGCTGAATGCCGGCCGGATGGTGATTGATCAAAACCAACTCTTGATCGATGATTCCCATAAGGGGGACAAGGGATTCACGCCGGAAGTCTTCGAGAGACAACTGATAGAGGAATTCCGCAAGCAAACGAGCATCGATCTTTCCTCTCTCCAGACTGCACCGGTGTCCTTGACCGTCCCCCGGTTGGCGAGGGAACTGTTGCCCGCCCTCGTTCAGGCCAGCAAGGAGGTGGTCCGTGACGCCCAGGTGGTGATCAATCAACGGGGAATCGGGTACAAAAACTTTATCCCGGCTACCTATGGCAGTCAGGCGGCGGCGCGGTTTTCCAAGAAATCCAATGTCCGACTCAAGCAAACCACGCTGCAGCCCAGGAATCCGAAAAACGAACCCGATGAGTACGAAGCGTCAGTCTTGAAATGGCTGGCCGGACGGCCCCGGGCTGAGGCCTATGTCAGCGAACTGACTGAGGAGGGCCGGACCTTGAGGGTGGTCATGCCTATCTATTACGTCAGGGATTGTCTGAAGTGTCATGGGGAACGGAAAGGCGATCTTGACATTTCCGGGTACCCGAAGGAAGGAGCCCGCGAAGGGGACCTCGCCGGGGCTATTACCGTGACCGCTCCGCTGGATCTTCGCTGACCTCAGAGATTCGGTGCGACGAACAC
>JBOHOI010000221.1:0-4786 GCA_050731155.1 Nitrospiraceae bacterium
CACCTACAAGCCCGGCGCCCAGCTCATCTATTGGAAGACCCGGAGGCGAGAGAAGGACAGTAGACCTAGGTAAGGTTCAGCTTCTGAGAGACTCTCGACGGCTATCCGTGCAGTTCACTCCGGCAGGGGCACAATGTGGTTGAACAGCGCGACGCACTCGGCCGGCAGTCGAGACTGGCGACTCCACCAGGCTTCCTGCACGAGGGCATCTCCCATTTCGAGCGATCCAACAATCTGGCACGTTCGGCGATGAAGTTGAGCCGCGAGTTCCAGCACGAACTTGTCCAACGATGCCTGCCCGACCAAGAGGATCTTCTTGACATCAGCGTCGCCCGATGATGGCACGACCCCTTTCATGTACAGATGACAGTGGGCCTCCAGAGCTTCAGACGAAGAGGCGGTGGCCCAATTCCGGTAGGCCTCCGGCAAATAGTCGGCTTGAGCAATGGTTTTCACGATCTCTCCCCGAACCCGTTCGCGAAAGGCCGTCATGTTTTCGCGCAGGACTCGGCCTGTCTCGACAATACGAGTGGGCAGGAGGAGCGTGTGCCACAGCGCATAGTAGAACAGGCACACTTGGCGGAACAGCGCAGCCTTTTGGTCTGCACTCAACCGAACACCCGTTTTCTCCGCGGCCTTTTCCAAGGCGTTGAGATGCCCGGTGACCACCACCAGGAATAAGGACGCCAGCAAGGACGGCCCCATTTCGAGAGCCTTGTTGCGTGAGTCCGCTCCGGTGGGAGAAACCGTGCGTTTGACCCGAGGTAATTTAAACCAATAAAGCCACTCCACCCAGGTCTCCGATCCGCCTCAATCGTCTGGCAGCCGTCCGGTTTGACAGAGGAATAGTGTGAATGGTGGAGTTTCAGGCCTAGAGCCGCCTAGAGTAAATTCCTCTTCGGTGGGGGAAACCCCTCAAACGGGGAATGCCGTCACCTAGTCATACGCGAGCGGCGCCAGCGGGCGCAAACAAAAAGGGCTGCCGTCGTTCAGACGGCAGCCCCCCACTCGGCAGCGCCGAGTTGTTACCAGCGGCCGCGGTTGCCTCCACGGCCACCAAAGCCGCCTCGGCTGTCGCCTCCGGAACGTGCCTCCTGAGGCTTGGCTTCATTCACCGTCAGCGTCCGGCCGTCCATCTGCGTCGCATTGAGCGCGCTGATGGCGGCCTTGGCCTCCTCGGCTGTGGACATTTCCACGAAGCCGAAGCCCCGCGACTGCCCAGTGAACTTATCCGTGATCACTCGCGCAGACTCGACTGAGCCGTGCACCTTAAAGAGATCACTGAGTTGCTGCTCGGTCGCCGAATACGGCAACCCACCGACGTAAATCTTCGAACCCATGAGGGTTCCTCCTTATGGATAGTGATATTGTCTTGGACGCGAGGACAGAAGAGGAAGGAACGGGCCGAAGACGCGAACAGTGCAGCGACTTAGGTCTGGCTTCCGATCAGATTCCCGGACAAAACAACATCGGTGACGGGCCTTACTTTTTGTGGCTCCATCACCAGGCCCATGCGATGAAGTGCCTGTACGGTAACACGTCTAAGCCCAAATAGCAACCTAATTATCCTTCAAACTTTCCCCCACACAGTCACACGCCACCAGGGCCAGAAAAGAGGGGCCAGCAATCAGCAAACTGACCGACACCCACCGCCACATGGCGTGAGATGATCCCGCAATTCAGGGAGGAATACGAACCAGAGCAGCTCAGGTGAGGTGATCTACACCAAAACCTATCGTCAAGACCGAAGATCTGGATATCGATTTTCCGAGAGGTTTGGCGTATCCTTTCGGAGGTCCAACAACAAATCGTCGTTCAACCAGGATAAAACTGCGCTTCCCGGTACATCCATCGATGACTACCGGCCAGCGGTTGTCCAACTTTGGTCCGGCGTGGCGGACGACCATGCCCGAGCCTGCCCCAATATTTCAACCAACACTGGGACTGACTCGCCGCACTGTTGTTCTGGTCATTGCTGCGTCGCTATGCCTGTCATGCGCAACTCCCGTACCAAGGCCCGAGGATTACTATAACCCCATACAGCAGACACACATGGGATTACCGGTGGATCTTGACCTCCTAGCCACAGCAAGACTCCCTCAGGACAAGAAGCGGGTTGGGGAGGAGTTTCTGATTTTTTTTCACAACTGTGAGACCAGTCTCACTGATTATATCGACGCGCTCGAAAAGAACCTCGAAGCCAACGAGGAACTGAGCAAGAAATACTCGATCGTTGACGCGATTGTGGGAGGTGTGGCTGGCTTCTCAAGCCCTGCCGTTATCTTTGCCACTGCAGCGATCGCCATTCCTATCGCTGGAGCCATATGGGTGGCTGCCGGACTGACGATTCAAAAATTCGAGATAGAACCTCAAATCAAGGAAGCTCGTAAGCGTCTTGCAGATGCCCGCGCCATCGTCCAGCTTTTCCCTGACATTGAAAGGGCCTTTGATGCAGCAGTTTTTGTGGATTCAGACACAGAAGCCGAACGGCGATTCAGGAAATGGGAAGTCTACATCGAAACCCTCCGGCCGAAGGTGTCACATTTCTTCTTCGCCAACTCTGCCGATGAGAGCAGGTAAAGGTAGCTTCCGCTCTTGAGCGCCGTGGAAGGTTACTCACTCCCCCACGCACACCAGCAACCCCCGTTACCAACCCTTCTCTTCCCCCTCCAATCGAAGTTCGGGTGCCCCATCCAGCATCGGGGGTGGTGGCGAAGCGACGTCGCGGACGAGCCACGCTGATGTGCCGGGCACTCGTTGCTCTCTGCTGTGCAACGGGTGATGAAGAACGGGCGAGACTCGACCGCATTTTTTACACTTCTCCTACCCACAACTTTGGTGCCAGCGTACGGAAGGGCTGGGCTGTTGGAGCGTGAATCAGAGCCGTTTTGTGCTCCGACGTTGCCGAACCGGCGCGTCCCGCCAAAGGCAGGTGGCGAGGACTGTTTGAAGTCCCGTTCGAGCGGCGCTCGGGACAGGACCAGTTCCGCAGCCAAGCAGAGGCGAGGCCTACGGCGGACCAAAACGGCTCTGATTCACGCTCCAACAGCCCAGCCCTTCCCAGCCTCTACTCTCCGACGCGCACCAACAGCCCCCGCTCTTTGCAGACATTAACCGTGTGGTGGAACCAGGCCACCATGAAGGTGAGGAAGAGGAGGTTGAGCCCAATTGCCCAGACGAGGTGCACGAGTGGCATCGCCGATTGGTTCAGCACAATCCGCATGCCTTCAAACACGTGCGCCGCTGGGTTGGCCCAGGCAATGGCTTGGAGCCACTTGGGGAGCACCTCAATCGGATAGAACACGCAGGAGATCGGCTGAAACAGAAACACCATGCCCCAGGCCAGCACCTCGGCTTCTTGCCCGAACCGCATGATGAGCGATGTCGTCAAGACGCCGATCGTCCAACCGGCGATGATCAGGTTGAGGACAAAGGGAATCAACCACAGGCCGATCATGAACACGTTATAGGAATAGAACGTCAGGGCTGCGACGGCCATGATAATCGAGACCGCCGTAACCTTGAAGACACTCATGGCCATGGTGGCCGCCAGGAACTCACTGGGCTTGAGCGGGCTGGCGAAGAGGTTCATGAGGTTCCTGGCCCAGATCTCTTCCAGAAACGAGATCGTGATGCCCTGCTGCGCGCGAAACAGCACATCCCACAGGATCAGCGCACCCAGAAAGAAAGTGACGACGCCTGGCAACTGCCCCTGAAACCGCATCAAGTACACCGTGATGAAGCCCCAGACGACGAGATCAAGGAACGGCCAGTAGAAGATTTCCATCAACCGGGGCAGACTGCGCCGGTACAGAAAAAGGTGGCGCGTAATGAGGGCCGTAATGCGATGGAGTTTCATTAAAAGCCTGTTCGAAAGTCTTAAAGTCGAAAGTCGTCACGTCTGCACCAGGACCTTAGGACTTGATGACTTTATGACTCTCGACGCCTTGCTAGTGCTCTCTGGCTAACTTAAGAAACACTTCTTCCAGATCGCGCTCGCCAAAGCGAGCCATGACCTCCTGAGCCGTACCCTGTGCCACAATCTTGCCCCGCTGGAGAAAAATGATCCGGTCCGACATCTCTTCCATTTCCCGCATGTTGTGCGAGGTATAGAGCACACTTAAGCCGGCCGACCGGCGGACTTCTTTCAGCAGGCTGCGCGTCTTGTGCGCAATGTCCGGGTCGAGGCTGGCAGTCGGTTCATCCAGGAACAGCACCTTCGGTTCCGTGAGGATCGCCTTGGCCAGCGTGAGCCTGGTCATCTGCCCGGAGGACAGCTTTCTCGTCACCTTCCTGCAAAACTCTTCCATCTCCAGCTTCTTGACCACGTCGTTGATCCGCCTGGGAATATCTGTGAGGCCATAGAGCTTCGCGACGACCCAGAGATTTTCCTCCACCGTCAGCGAATAGGGCATCGAGATATAGGTGGAGGAGAAGTTGACCTGGCTCAGGATGGTCTCACGGTGCGTGGCTAGGTCCAGGCCGAACATGCGGATCGAACCGGCGGTCGGCGTGATCAAGCTCAGCAGCATCTGGATGGTGGTCGTCTTGCCGGCTCCGTTGGGACCGAGCAGGCCCAGAATCTCGCCCTGACGAATTTCGAACGAGATGCCGTCCACGGCGGTGAAGTCACCAAACCGCTTGGTCAGACCTTGGACTTCAACGATTGGGAGGGACATGGGGTGATATGGTGAGGATTCAGTTGGGTGCCTGCGGTCCCCTTAGTTCAACAGAAATTCGCTGATTTTTTCAGGGATATGGCAGGTCTCGCAACGCTTGCTCAGAA
>JBOHOI010000222.1:0-4741 GCA_050731155.1 Nitrospiraceae bacterium
GGCGAGGGAATTCTCATCATCAAAAGCAGTTGTCCACATGCTTGTCCACAGTTTCTGGGGGTTGCGCGCCGCGAGGAATAACGATTCATCCGCCAAGCGGGTACCCGGTCTGCGCAAGCCGCCGAGTTGGTGAGGCGGCCAGGTCTGTTTAGAGCCCAACCTTCTGGCGGATCTCTTCCCGAATAACTGATCGAGCCTCATTCATCCATATCTCCAGCCGCGCAAAGAGATGACCCAGGTCGCCCGTGAAGGGACCGATCATGACATCGCGTCGTTCCGAGAACATACCCTCTTCACCGGCGATCTGAAATTTGCGGTCCGCAATCCGACGAGACAGCATTTGAGTGACCAGAAGCTGCTGCCCAGGACTCCCCCCGCTCACGCCCAACACCTTGCTCCTGAGGTAATCCAGTTCATCGGCGATCGAGACCTTGACCCGCACCCCCTGTAGCGTAGGCCAACTGGAGCGCTGGATAGAATAATCGTACGAGAATGCAGGCTCACGTGGCTCACGGTACGGTCCACTAACGTTCAAAATCGTAACTGGGGTCTCCATAGGAATGCTGTGTTGATCCTCCTTACGTCACGCTTCTCGCCACGGGTCAATCCTCAGGCCTCGCGCTGCGCGTTTCGTGACGGCTGAATCTGGACCAGGTTAAGCGTGCCATCCCCTTCGGTTGGCCCACGCCAGCCTTGCAGGCCCTCCCGGATATTGTAGAGATTCGTGTACCCCTGCCGGCTCAGAAAATCACAAGCGGAGCGACTTCGTTCGCCGCCCATACAATACAGGAACACCTTCTCCACCGTCTCCGGGATGTCAGTCTTATAGCGGGTCTCCAGCTCTTCAAACGGAACTAGTTTCGCGCCCACCACGCGTTTGGCTGCATATTCCCGCGGAGTCCTGACGTCCACCAACAGGACCTTTCCCGTTGACTGGCTTGCTTCCTGTTCAAGGATCTGCTGCGCCTCATCGGCCGTCACATCCTGATACAAGCGACCCTCGAGAATCATGTTGGGTGGGACACGTCCTCCAGCAGCTAACTTGGCGAGATGCAACCGAACGGGCTCCACCGCCTCTCGAATCTCCTCCGGTATTCGCTTGAGTCGGCTGCTGGTATAGTACTGCTCACGCTTCAAGTGATCCATGTCTTTCGCGAGCTTCCATGCCCGTCGCACCGCAAGCAGGGCGACTGCCAAACTGAAAACCGTGAGTGCCCAGAGCGCTCCTCCCATGGCAACCTCCGCATCGTCCTTCAGAAAGTCAGAACGCGCCCTACTATAAGTTTGACTTCGGCCTTTGGCAAGCTCGACTGAAGCCTGAGCTCTCTTACTGACGCTCTGCCAAGTACCGAATCACTTTTGCCGCCGTTTCACCACCGTCGCGGATGCAGTCAGGGATGCCAACTCCACTGTAACCGGCACCGGTCAGATAGAGCCCCCTATAGCTGCCCAGTGACACCTTGATCTCCTCGAGCCGATCCAGATGGCCCAGGGTGTATTGCGGCATCCCTCGTTTCCAGCGGTTGACCTCAACATAGGTGGGCTCAGCGGCGATGCCGGCCATGCTCCGAAGGTCCTCGCGCACGCGCCGCACCAGCGTCTCGTCGTCAGCCTTGAGGATAGCCTCTCGCCCTACCCCGCCGACGTAGCAACGGATCAGCGCTTGCGTGGGAGGCGCCCGATGAGCCCACTTCGACGAGGTCCAGGTGGCCGCAATCAGCTCACGTCCTTCCGTTCGCGGAACGACGAACCCGAACCCGCCCACTGAAGAACCAAGAGCGCCAGCGTCGTATGCCAGCGACACCGTCGCAGTGGACGCGTAAGAAATCGTCTCCAATAACCGGGCCGAAACCGGACTCAACGGGCGGACCAACTCGGCCGACACAAAGGCTGGAGTCGCCAGCACGACCGCCTCCGCAGACACAGCCGAACCGTTCTCCAGCAGGACGTCATAAGTCCAGCCACCCGGTCGGCCAGAGCGTACCCGGATCGCCACGACCTGCCGCCCAGGCATCAGTGTAGCGCCGGCCCCTGCAATCCGTCCAACCAAGGCTTTGACCATCTCCCCCAGGCCATTCTGGAGAGTTACGAACATCGTCCGGTTTAGCGAGCCGTGCCGCGCCGCTGGCCTAGCCGTCTTGCGCCCGGCCAGCATCCCGCGAATCAGGCTGCCGTGCTGCTGTTCTATTTCCAAGAACCGGGGAAACGTTGCCATGAGGCTCATCTGCTCCGCATCGCCCGCGTAGATGCCGGCCATCAGGGGTTCGACCAGCCGTTCGAAAGCCTCATAACCAAGCCGTCGCCGGAAGAATGAAGCCAGCGACTCATCACCGGCCCCACGCCTCGCGGGAAGAACGAGGTCCAGGGCCATTCGCACGATCCCTGACCAGGAGAGCAGCCCGCTCCGAAACAACGGCCCGAGTTTGGTCGGCACAATGACCACCAGCCCTTCGGGCAGTTCTCGCAGGCGCCCGCGCGAAAAGACAAAGGTCTTTTTTTGAAACTCGTTCGTGTTGATCAGCCGGTCGGATAACCCCAGTTTTCCGCAGAGCTCAAGCGCCCAGGGTTTCTGTGAGAGGAACGAATCAGGACCGGCCTCGATGATCAGGTCACCGACCTTGTGTGTGACGATCTTCCCTCCCCATTCAGATTCCGCCTCGATCAACGTGCAGGTCAGGGGAAGGCCTGCCTCCGCTGCCCGCTCCTGGAGCGTGAAAGCTGTCGCCAACCCGGCGATCCCGCCGCCCACGATCGCCACTTGTCTGGGAAAGCCTGTCACGGGAAGGGAAGTTGTCAACGAACCAGCGATGACTCATGTTCTTCCAGAACGGAGGCCAACGTCTCGATCAGGGCCGTGCTCGCGTTCAGCATCGGGATCCGCTCCAGTTGCATGCCCTTGGATTCAGCCACCCGCTTGAACTCAATATCAACGTCGTACAGGACCTCGACATGATCCGAGATGAAGCCGATTGGAGCGATCAGCACCTGGCGGTGGCCGTCGCGGTGCAGCTCCTCGAGTGCGGACTCTACATCGGGCCCGAGCCATTTCTCACCGGAACGTCCTTGACTCTGGAATGCGAAACGAGCCGTCACCGGCTTGACCTGTTCGCACACCGCCTCCATCGTTCCGCGGACCTCTTCCGGATAGGGGTCCTTCATCTGCAGGATCCGCTCGGGGAGACTGTGCGCGGTAAAGATGACAGGGACGAGTGATCGTACCGCTGCAGGAAATTTCTGCAACGCAGCCACGATGTTGTCGGCGATCGCCTTCACCAGCACCGGGTGCCGATGCCAGCTTTCCACGTAGCTGACCGGGAAGTCGCCGCCCAGTGACATCCTCGCCTCCTCGACCTTGTTGATATAGGCCCCGATGCTCATAGAGGAGTACTGCGGGGCCATGCAGAGGCTGATCAGCCGCTCCGGCTGGTCATCCAAGAGGTCGGCGTACGCATCCTTGATATAGGGATGCCAGTGCCGTAGCCCGACATAGACGCGATAGCGCTCCCCGCCGGGACCGTTCAGCTTCTGTTCAAGTCGCCGCGCGACTTCGCGGGTAATCCCGAGCACGGGAGACTTGCCTCCCGTCACCCGATAGCGCTCGCGAATCTCCTCCACGAGTTCCGGAGGGGTTGGCCGTCCACCTCGCACATCGAGCAGATAGGGCTCGACGTTCTCAAGGCGGTCTGGCCCTCCCATAGCCATCAGCAACACCGCGATCGGCTTCTGCGGTCCCGGCATTCTTTCCCTCACGCCAAGTGAAAAGTAAAAAGGTAAAAGTAAAAAGTTGGGGTGGAAGCAAAGATGTTCTTCACCTTTACCTTTTTACTTTTCACTTTTTACTTGAGCTCACCTATGGGAGAGCTTATGCACCAGTTCCACTGTCGCGGCAACCGTTTCCACCGGAGTGTTGGGAAGGATCCCATGACCAAGGTTAAAGATGTGCCCGGGGCGACCGGCAGCACGCTTGAGAATATCCTCCACCCGTCGTTCGATTTCGTGGAGTGGAGCAAACAGGACGACCGGGTCCAGGTTGCCCTGGATCGCCACATCGTGTCCAATCATCGCCCAAGCCTCGTCCAGATGCACCCGCCAGTCCACGCCGATCACGTCCCCGCCCGCCTCCCGCATGAGCCGAAGCAAGGTCGCTGTGCCTGTGCCGAAGTGGATGAGGGGAACGCCCTCATGCTTCAAGCCGTCGAAGATGAGCTGGACATGCGGCAGCACATACTCGGCATAATCGCCAGGCGAAAGGCAGCCAACCCAACTATCGAACACCTGTACAGCCTGGGCCCCTGCCCGGATCTGGCGGCGCAAGTACCCGGTGACCACGCGCGCCAATTTGTCCATTAAGCGATGCCAGGACTCCGGCTCCCGGTACATGAACTGCTTGGTCTCGATATAATGCCGAGAGCCGCCGCCCTCGATGGCATAGCTGGCCAGCGTAAACGGCGCTCCCGCGAACCCGATCAGCGGGACCCGGCTAGCCAGGGCTTGACGGGCCTGTCTGATGGCGTCCGCAACGTAGTCCAGTTCATCTCCATCCACAACCCGCAAACGCTCGACCGCAGCACGGTCCCGAACTGGGTTGTGGATCACTGGCCCCTCGCCTTCCTCGAAATCGAAGCGAAGCCCCATCGGTTCCAGCGGCAGAAGAAGATCGGCAAAAATGATGGCCGCGTCGAGCGAGAAGCGTTCGATGGGCTGAAGCGTCACCTGCGCGGCCAGCTCAGGTGTCTTGCAC
>JBOHOI010000223.1:0-4694 GCA_050731155.1 Nitrospiraceae bacterium
CTGTCCCGGTTTGTTTGTGGGTTCAGTCCCCTGGCCTGGTTGGCTCGTGGCCGCGTTGATCTCTTCTTCCGCTTCCTTCACGGAGGCCTCGAAATCCTGCTCGACCATCTTGACTTCCTGTTGAATCAGGTTGATCTCCGGCTCCACGGTTTTCCGGAGATCATCCGCCGTCTCCTTAAACCCCTTGACCGCTTTCCCAACCTGCCGTCCGATTTCGGGTAGTTGCTTGGGACCGAACAAGAGGAAGGCAATGATCAGGATGATGAGAATCTCTCCCGCTCCCAAGCCGAACATCACGTCCTCCCGCCTTACCCCTCACGCCTTACCCCTGACGCCTCACGTCTGTTTCGGCTGATCCGGCGGTCGCGGCGCCGCGCCGCCCTGACTCTGAGGAGCCGCTTGCCCGGACTGGCCCATCTGAGACGGCTGCGCTTGCTGCCCCTGCTGCGCGACCTGCTCAGGCTGGGCCGACGGAGGGGTCACGTCGATCGCATCCGGCTCGTTAACCGACTTTTTGAACCCCTTGATCGCCTTCCCCAACCCTTCGCCAAGCTGCGGAATCTTGCCAGCGCCGAAGATGATCAGCACGATGAACAGGATCAGCAGCAGTTCCATCCAGCCGAACGACCCGAACATATTCCCCTAACCTTCTTTTAAAGAAGACGTTCCGTTCACCATGCTTGCTCTCCTCGTCCATCACCCAGGCAAGGCCCAGAGACCACGGCAGAAGAGGTACGGTGAAGCTGATGAACGAAGATTTTGTTGACCGCGATTGATGCCATGGCTCAAGGCTTCAACGGCCCTATGTCGAGCGGCTGTGGGAGGGCATGGGATGCGGACGGCCGACAGGCTATAAAAGTTTCTCGAAATAGTCAAGACATTTCTTGAGGAAATCTCAATGGTTTTAATGGTTCTGTGGTGGGTCACGAAGGACGACAGAACAGGTGGCGGTACTCCACCGTAGAGGGCTCCGCCATCAGGACGGCCCTCATGGCCTGCCGATCATAGCCGAGGGCTTCCAGCTCGCCGATGGACCCGAACACTTCCTCTTCCGTGAGATAGGCGATGGTGTCCGGCACCCCATCCCGCTTCAAGGACAGCACGATGTCCTCCAACGACGCTCGTTCCTCCGCCGGCATGTCCTGCTGGATGGGAAAGTCGATCGTCCGTTCGTAGGGGCTGTGATAGCGCTCGTTCAGCGCGCGAACGGTCCTGAGAATCAATCGGTCCTGCTCCCAGGGCTTGAGCGACCCGGCGGAGGGATAGGTCGCCAAGAGGTCCATCAGGCTGATGACGTTGGCTCCCAGGCTGCGGCCGACAAATTCCCTCTGGGGCTCGATCGTCACAGAGCGGATGCCCAGATGCTTGGCCACCTCCTCAACCAGTGGGAAGTTCACCATGAAACTGTACTGCCCGCCGAACTGGCCGTAGCAGGGTTTCTCAGGGTCGTTGAGGACCTTCACGTCGGCCGCGCCTGCATCGAAACTGCTAAACCCGATCGCCTCCGAGGCGAGGAGGCGTTTGGCTTCCTTGATTGTCGCGCAGGCGCCCAGATTCACCGGAACCAGCACCTGCTCCTCAATCTGTTTGAGAAATTCCGTGATGGTCTTCCGGTAAGGGACCTCTTTCCAGTCGGTCTTGCGGTACTCCCGCTCCCAAATGATATCTTCCAGGAAGGGAGGGAAGCCCTTCAGCGCGTCGAGGTCCTTCGCCTCGAAAGCTCGGATAAAACCGGGCCAGTCGGCAATGGCTTCATACTTCGTCTCGCTCAGGTTGGGACGGACATATTCTTCCTCGACCTCGCCCTCTTTCCTGAGCATCAGTTTGGTCGGAAGATCGTTCCAGAGTTCGTTGCAAAGGATCCGGTCCACCGTGCCATCCTTGACCGAACCGAGATCCTCGACGTTCGCGCAGAGGGTCTCGACACGGTCCCGATGCTCGGCGAGATCCGGATGGGTTTTGGCTGCTTCCAGCACCGCCTGCTGGTTATCCACCAGGACATACCGGACCAACGGATAGACGGTCCCGTCCTTGTCGAGTCGCTTCAGATAGCTCAGAAAGCAGGAGGCCAGGTTCCCGTTGCCGCAGCCCCACTCGTGAATAACCAAATCAGGGGTAGTGGGATAGCGGGATAAAGGGGTAGCAGAATACCCCCCTACCCCCTTACCCCTCGGCCTCTCGCGCTCGGTGACGCGCGCGTAGTAGTCGGTCGCGAGCGCGTGCGCAAGCCGGTAGTCCGCCGCCGCGAAGGTCTGATAATACTCACGGAGGCGGCCGCCTCGGAGTCCGTAAAAGATCCGATTGATGTGTGCCTGCCACTTATCAATCGGTCGAAACTCACCGATGAGCTGCGGGAGCGCGTCTGGATCTTTCAGCATAAGCAAATGCAAACGGCGGTTAGCTCATAGCTCCGAGCTACTGGCTGCTAGCTGTGAGCTGCTCGCTAAGAGGGAAGTGGATTCTAGCAAACCACCGACGTGCCCGCAACCAGTTGATCCCCCACCCTCCCCTCCCCCGCAAGGGGGAGGGCAAGGGGGCTTGCCTCGTTTGCTTGACAGGTAGTCAGCCGAGGGTGTACCAAAGCTACATGGACCAAGGCAGAAAGCAGCGTCAACGAGGTTGGCCTCTTTCCCTGGCCACCGTCATGGCTGGAGCCTTGTCGGTCGGCGAAGGTCTCGCCGACGAGTTCCCGTTTACGCGAAACGTGCCGATCCCTGAGTTTCAAAATCGGCAAGAAGATGTCCGACCCTATAACTTCGATGCCCCGCCGGAAGGCATCTTTCGCTCCATCCAGCTAGCTCAGGGGTTCGAAGAAGAGATGGGATTCCGCCGAACACACGAGATGGTCCCGGTCAGCCCGACCGAGATTTTCCGCCCAGATTCCCCCGCCGTGTTCGCCGTCTTCCAGGTGCATCAACATTACGAATCCTTCCAGGTCTTCGGCGTCTGCTTTCCCGAGCAGGTGGACGGATTGGACCCCAAAACCGTGATCGCCCAGGACGTGATGTACCTGGCTCTCGAGGACGAAAGCGGCTATGTGAAGCTGCACGCGCCCCAAGGTGGCTGGAAACCCGGCAAGTACAAGGTGGAGATCCACATCGGCTGGAAGGTCAACGAGATCAGCCTGGTTGGCACGATGCGCTTCACCGTCGCTCCTTCCGACTCGACCACGGCGAGCTCGGGACCGTCCGCCTCGCCGAAATAAATCAAAGAACACTCGCCCCAGAGTTGTCTCGATTCATTCCCGATAGGGAACAAACGAGTAGTTGACAGGACAGGTAATCTCTTGTTATAAGAGTTGGCGTTCACGAAAATGCTGACGAGAGAGGACAAAGGCGTCTTCTCTCACAGCGAAACATAAGGACAAGGGCGTCCTTTTGGTTCAGGATCTGGGCCGGAAGGGCGTTTTTTTATGCCCGCGACGGCCTTTACTGGGAGGACGAAGGATGCTGAAGCGGGCTGTCACCTTACTGCTGATTGCAGGCCCACTGTGGGGCTGCGCTGAGAAGGGTTACCATGACGCTCTCGTGAGAGAGGCTTTGCAGGAACGGCACGCTGCCTATGCGAGATTGGCCAAAGCCATCGCGGCGTACTGCTCAGTAGCCAATGAATCTCTTGAGACCAGAACGAACTGTGTTCTGGAGAAGCGACTCGAACTACTCCGCATCCAGCAGTCCAGCGAGGACCGGAGTTGGGCTCAAACCGCGACGCATCAGACCGCGTTCGGCGAGATCACGGCTCACAGCAGTGCGTCGCTGGTTACTTGCGAGCGCACGCGCTGGCGAACAACCTGCCAGCGCATCTCCCCGCCCCTCGCTGAACACCAGGGTGGCTAGCTCGCACGGAACGCTCCGGGCGCGTCAACTCCCGTTCACCGAATCAGAAGACCTGGTTGTGCGGGACCTGTCGCTGGTGCTCACGCGCCCGCTCATCGGCCTCGTCAGCCGTAGTCCGAAAGCTCTTCGCCATTTCCCGACTGCGCTTGGCCCGTTCTTCGTCCTTGGCCACCGTCGCGTACCACTCCGCTTCCAGCTCCAGACGTCGGGCCATGTCCCGGAGTTCGGCCGCCTGTTGGCGATAGTGGAACGCTGTCTCGGCGGGACTCTTGAACATCCCAGCACCGGCCGTGCCAGGGCCAGACGGCTCCGTAGCGCAGCCGCCCAGGACCGCCGCGATCAGGACCAGCCCGCTTCCCAGGAGGAGATGTCGCTGTTTCATGGCGCCCTCCTTGTTATCAAGTCAGCGCGCAAGCCCATGTTTGCGCCCCATACTTATGGGTTATCATACCTCCTGGCTTAGGCCGTCGGCAAGCAGGCGGTGAGGCCGGTGGAGCCATGGGGTAAGACAGGCCTGACCATCCGGTTTGTCGCCTGGTGTGCCTTCGTACACGATTGAGTCTCCAAACAGCCACCCGCCTGTTGACGAGGCCCTCGAAGATGGGGTATAGACGTTCCATACTTTGGTGATGGAGTTCACCTCAACCGCCGGAAGCCAATAACCAGGCATCCGGCTGATGACTCCTACCGGCACAAGCCTGGTAGGAGTTTTTTATGTCAGGAGAAAGGTGAGCTGAGCTCTCGTCCTGCACGTCCTGGTCGTCAAATGATGCGAGCGCTGTCTTGCAACTGCCTTCCAATTGTTTGACCCTCCATCAGGCATTCTGTAGAATGCGGACATGATCAGGCAGAGGGGGA
>JBOHOI010000224.1:0-4667 GCA_050731155.1 Nitrospiraceae bacterium
GTTGATTTGGCCGCTCCGCAAGAGTGGATAAAGGCCCGGCGCAATCACGCCCGTGCATCCGCCTCCAAGCTCAAACTTGTACTTGTCTTTCCCGTACACGTACCAGGTTTCGATCCCCGATGTTCCGGCCGCCAGACTCACCACGTAATTGACGTCGCGAAGCGTCTGGATGCCTTTCAGGACTGCCAACTCGCGTGTGGGCTGGTTGTAGTAATCGGTTGGAAAGGCCTTGTACAGGTCCTGCCCCATGTTGATGATCAGGGACCCGGCTCCCGGACTCCAGCCCAGGAAGACGTAATCCTTCCCGCTCACTTTGTCCATCTCGCGCGCGACTTGCGTCATGACCTGATCAGCGAGCCCGGTCCCGGGCAGCCAGAGGGTCATCCCGATCACCCGGAGATTCTTTCTGAACGCCTGCCGGAGGAGGGCCACCGCTTGAGGATACAGCTCCGGCTTGGAGGCAGGATCGTAATCCATGGAGAGCAAGAAGACGGATCCTTCCGGGAGGGCTTCGATGTAATCATGGACGCCACGGACCTCGGGGGACACCTTGATCGCCAGGCCGACCGGATAGAGAAGCGGCAGAAGCGTACAGACCCCGATCACCAGAAAGATGATCCGGCGATCGATGTGCAACATGCGCTCAGCGAAGTTCACCTGGTGACCTCGCAAGTGAAAAGGTAAAAGTGAAAAGTTAAAAGTTGCATCTTCGAAATCATTACCTTTGCCCTTTTACTTTTTCCCTTTTACCTATTCTTTGCTGCCGCCCAGGTAGGCGCGCTCGATGCCGAAGATAATCTTCAAGGACAGCGCGATCGCGCCCAGGCTGATGCCGATCAAAATGGCACGCCGCACCGCCGCGTTCAGGACGTTCAGGATCCACTGCGTGACGTCCCCGCTGACGGGTAGCAGCATCTCGCCCAGCGGGACCCGCCCCATCATCACGATGACGGCGGCGATCAGCAACAGGGCCGCTTCGCGGCTACGGGCCCGGAACGAACGATAGGCTGCCGAGGCGATGAAGAACGCCAGGAGGGCGAACATGCTCCCCTGGAGCGGAACCATCATATTCAAGTAGATCCAGCCGAAGGCGGTCATGATCCCGTTGATGGTCTCCTTCCCGTTCACCCACTGGCCGGCCGTGAGGCTGTAGCCGAACCCCGCAGCGATGGTCCCGAGAATCCCGGCGTAGAGGACCAGGCTGTAGCCCCAGCCGGGTTCCTTCCGCCGGATTTTCACCGCATGGATGTGAAACAGACTGGTCACCCCGAGCACCAGCGCGAACCCGCCGATGATCTGGAGCCACTTGGTGACCTCCGTGAGCATGAGTTCCGAGCGCGGATGCGGGACATAGTATTGCACGGCGAAGAGCACACCCGTGACGAACGTGATCACCAGCGGCAACTGTCGTCTCAGAAAGATCATTTGAGATCCTTGAACAGGTCCAGCATGATGCGCGGCCAGTCCGTGCTGAACAGCACCCCCACGGTCGCCAGTATCGTCCCGAGCGCCAGCACGACCAGAACGAACCCTTTGCCGAGATCCTGCCCCCGCAAGGTGCCCACCTGGATCGGCTCCCGCGACAGATAGGCGCTCGCGGCATAGAGCTCCTCGCCGATCAGGGTGTAGTCGCAGGTCGTCACGAAAAAGGGCAACTGATGGTCTGAGTCGGTGCCGGCGATCTGGATCGCGCCGGTGCTCGCGCCGGTCTCGGTCAACAACAGGGCCTCCGCAAAATAGGACCCCATGAAGAAATTCGCGGCCGGCTTGCGCCGCAACATAATGCCGTCCACCGCCGCGGTGTAGCTGAACTGATCGGGAGTAATGAAAAAGTTCGAGTCTTCCTTGAACACGTCCGGCTTGCCCGCTTCCAGGTATGACTGCTTGGTGATCTCCTGGCAAACCGCCATCACGATCGGGTCGCGGTGCGGCACCAGCAGGTCAGTTTCATAAGCCGCGACCCGTTTCGCCACGCGCCCCAGGATCACAGCGGCCGCAATCGTCGAAGGCTCGCTCATGTCGCCTGCGCCGGTCAAATAGAGAATCGGCTTGCCCAGCTCGGTGGCCCGGCCGATCGCCTCATCCACCGCATCCAGACCGGGAATGCGTCGCAGAAAGATGTCGCGTTGCTTCGCTGTCCGGATCGAGCCGAGCACCACGGCTCCGAACAGGAGGACGAGCAAGAGATTGTTCATCTGATTCCAGTTCACCCAATTCGGCTCGGGAGTGGCCTGGACCGGAGGGACCTCCACCCGCTCAGTGCCCTTCACGACTGCAACAGTCACGGCATAGGACGTGCCGTTCTTCAGTTCCAGGCCTCTGCCGGATCTCAGGTTGAACTGATGAGCGTCGGGTCGGTCAACACGGGCCCACCAGGGCCATTTCACGTCACGGACATAGTGAGAATTAGCAGGAAACTCGGCCACCATCTTCTTCTCGGCCCCTTCGCCGATCAGAATCTGATAGCGAACGTCGGGAGCATCGTAGTCTGCCTTGGACCACAGGACGGTCAACCCTCCTCCAGCATCGCTGGGCGTATCAATGACTCGGAGATTCTGAGGCGACGCTAAAGCTTGCTGGGCTCGAGCCTCGGAAATCGTGAGGGGGAGCAGGTATAGACAGAGAAGAGCCGCGAGAAGTCGCAACATTCCGTACTCAGCATTCATCACTCAGCATTACCCTTCAATGATTTCCACATTGGCCCGCGGAATGACCGCCGAGGTGCCATCGGCAAATTTCACTTCCAGGACTCGAACCACGCTTTCGGTCTCGATCTGCCTCAGGTCTGTCGGCAGCGCCGCCACCTGTCCGATCCGGCCGAACAAGGGGTCTCGAATGATGCGAACATGGTCTCCGATTCTGATACCGCTGCGTTCTGCTGCCGGGACGGCGCTTCCAGCCGGCCCCGCATTCTGCTGGTCGCTCGTCCGAGGAATCAAAATCTCCGGACGAATCACCCCTGCCCGGATCTGAGTCGCACCTGAGATAGAAGCTTTCTGACTGGCATGTTTGGCCAGCAACTCGAAGGTCTTGGACGCCATCGGGATCGTGCCGAACCCCTCCGTGATGACCAGCGTGAAGCCGACCTGCTCAGTCCCGGTGATCGCCACGCCCAGGTCATAGCCGAGCAGTTCCCGAAGGTCCTTGTCATGGATTCCGCCGACGACCAGGCCGGCGACGCCGATCTCGCGTGCGCGCCTCATGGTCTCGATGCCCAGAAAGGCGCCGCCGACTACGATTTTGCTCTTCATGGTGGGAAGCAACTGAGCCACAGGCAAAGTCTTATCCGGTGAATCCACGGCCATCACGAGTTCTCCCCAGGTCTCCCCGCCGATGCCGAAAATGCCCTGGACCATGCTGCAGGAGGTCTCGACCGTCACGCCTTGTGCGGGAAGAAGATCAACCACCGTCCCGTCCACGTAAGCTAGCCGCTCCAGTAAACGCGGCGGTTCGCGCAGCAGCACCTGTCCTGTGATGGTGGAGACTGACTCCAACTTTCCTTGAATGGGCGAGCGTACCTCTGTTTTGAACCATTTGATGAAGGGTTTGTTCTCGGCGATGACTTCGTCTGCGCTGACTGCTTCTCCCTCCTTCTTGACGAGGTAGTCGCGGATCTCATCCGGCGCGATACCAAGAAGGTTCGCTACGTTCAGCACATGGACTTTTCCGGGCAGCTCCGCCCGGGCCACCACCGTCTCCGCGTGGACACGATCCCCGGCTTTGGCCAGCACCGTGCCGGGAATTGGCAAGAGCCGGCGCTTCCTGATGACCGTCCGTTCTGTGACAGTCAGACCTGGTGTGTAGGCGTGGCCCATCTTTTCATACAAGGTTAAGGTTCAGGCTCAGGCTGAGTGAGGATTCACTAACTCGTCTCCCGCTCAGCCTCAACCTTAACCTCAACCTTTTCCTGGATACAGGGTTACGGCTTGGTGCCAGCGGGTCAGGGCTGCCAGTCGAGCCTCTGGTTTGACCGGAAGCTGCAGGGGCCTTCCGCGGGCATCTAGTAGGAGGCCGACCTCGCCGCCATACACGTCGCGTGTCACCGACCGGCCTTTGCCTTCGCTGAGATCCACCTGCTTGGCCGGTCGCAGCTCGATCTGCGCGCGCTCGTCGCGACCCAGCGGGAACAGCCGTAATTCGCCAAAGGAGAGCGTCCCGGTCTCCGGCCTGCGGCCTTCTGCGAAGCGGATGGTATAGTCTGCGCACCGCTCCCCGTCCTTATCTTGTCCGATCGGAGCCACGCAGGTGCCGAGGTAGATCATGCAGTCTCGCACGAATACGTCCGTGGCTGCCTGCTCGTTCACTGTGGAGAGGACTCCCAGGTGCGGCATCATGAAGATGCTGTCTACGGACAGCTGGGTGAAGCCGAGCGGTTCGTAGGCATCCACCATTATCAGCATGGACTGGACGCGTCGTGGCGCGTGCGACAGGATGCCGCCGCTGCCCACGATCAGGTCCAGTTTGAGCATGTCAATGAGCGTCTGGCCGGATGCCCGCTGCTCAAAAATGTCTGAAATGCTGCGTTCCTGCTGCACACCCTTGAGACCGGTGGCCAGCGATTTATGATGGATCAGCGCAAGCCGCAAAGCTTCCCGAGCGATGGCCTGCTCGATCTGCAGCTCGTCGAGTGTCTGGGGGATCGTGGTCGGACGGATCATCTTGTTCTT
>JBOHOI010000225.1:0-4611 GCA_050731155.1 Nitrospiraceae bacterium
GGATAAGGAGCGCGCCCATCAGGGCTACCACTATCGTTGCCTCGGCCGGCTCGAACTCGGAGACATGCCGGGGGTGTATGCGGACCTGGAGGCGCAGGCACGGCTGGCCGAGGAGCTGCGACAGCCATCACAGACATGGTACGTGGAGGCGGTGCGCGCCACGCTGGCCACCTTCGAGGGCAGGTTCCATGAGGCGGAGGAGCGGATCCCGCGCGCCTTCCGCCTCGGCCAGCGCGCGCAGGGTTCGATGGCCGGCGTGTACCGCATGTTGCAGTTGTTTGCCCTCCGCCGGGAGCAGGGGCGGCTTGGAGAGCTCGAGGCCCACCTCAAGCGCGTGGCCGATGAGTTCCCGATATATTACGTGCTCCAGTGCGCGCTGGCGCATCTCTACTGCGAGGTCAACAAGTGGACGGAGGCGCAGGAGGCCTTTGCGGTGCTGGCGCGCGATGGCTTCGCGACCCTCGCGCGCGATGACGAGTGGATCTTCGCCATGAGCCTGCTCGCCGAGGTGGCCGAATCCCTGGGCGACTTCGCACGCGCGGGTGAAGCGTACATGCTTCTGCTCCCCTATGCTCAGCGCAACGCGCTCAGCAACCCTGACGTATGCACCGGCTCTGTTTCACGGCCCCTGGGTAACCTGGCCGCTATGGCGGCGCGCTGGGAGGAGGCCGAACAGCATTTCCAGGATGCCCTGGCCATGAACAGCAAGGGGGGTGCGGGACCCTGGGTAGCGCGCACGCAGTATGACTACGCCCGCATGTTGCTGAGCCGCAATCTCCCTCGCGACCGGGAGAGGGCGCTGGGCCTCCTCACTCGCGCACTGGAGGCCTGCCGTGCGCTTGAGATGGCGCTGGCGGGGAAAGTCTCGGCGCTTCTCCAGGAACTGGGCGCCGCGCCTCCTGTCGCCCGCGTGCCGGCCCTGCAGTCTTCCCGGGAGGAAGCGCACCGGCCCTCAGTCCGGCCGAGCGTGTTCCGCCGGGAAGGAGAGTATTGGTCGATCGCATTTGAGACCGACGTCTTCCGTGTGAAAGACGCCAAAGGCCTGCGGTTCATTGCCCGCCTGCTCAAGACCCCGGGCCGGGAGTTTCACAGCATGGACCTGGTGGCTGCGGAGGAGGGCAGACGGGAGGAGACCGCGATGCCTCAGGTGCTGGGATCGGCCGCAGAACGGATCACCCTCCGAACCGCCGCCTGGGCGGATACAGGCGAGGTCCTGGATGCGGAGGCCAGGGCCGCCTACCGGCGTCGGCTCGCCGAACTGGAGGAGGAACTGGAAGAGGCACAGGCCTGGAGCGACCCCGAGCGGGCGGCCCGGGCCAGGGAAGAGATGGACTTCCTCGTCCAGGAGCTGTCCGCGGCGACAGGACTGGGTAGGCGGGTCCGCAAGACCGGTTCGGCGGCCGAACGGGCGCGGGTGAACGCGACCAAGGCCATCAAGGCGGCGCTGGTGCGGATCAGGGAACACAGCCCCGCCCTGGCGCGCCACCTGGCCTCCACGATCAAGACCGGGACATTCTGCTCCTATACACCCGATCCCCGCCTCCCCATCTCCTGGCAAGCCTAATTTCCTCTTCTCTGGCATTTTCCACGAATGCACAACTGTGCCGTCAGATTTCACGCCTTAGACATTGGGCAAAACCGCGCGCCAGGTCATGGAATGGCGAGGGCCCTGGAACGCTCTAATCGAGGCCATATCCAGAAACCGGCTGATATTGTGGCGACTCCCCCCAAGGCCATACAGATTCGGTAGTGGGTTAGTTTGAGGATTGCCCGGTCTAAAAACCTGTAACGATGGCAAGGAGAGGTAAATCGGCGGAGGTACACCGCGCAAGACAACCGAACATCCCTGGGCGAGAGGGACATTCAGAGGAGGTGCAGTATGGGTCGCAAGGCCGTCTTCGCGTTCGTGACGGCAGTTGGAATTAGCTTCATCGGAGGTACTGCTTTGGCCCAGGTCGGTTTCAGGGCCACGCCCCTACTACAGGGGACAAGAACAGTGATCGGTCAGGAGATTCAGTTCCCGCTGTTTCGGAACCAGATTAGTGCGCTTCTCGTAGAGATCGCCCCTGGAGGCGAGACAGGCCGCCATCAGCATCCGGTGCCCACTTTCGTTTACGTGCTTGAAGGGACAGTGACAATCGCACACGAGGGCCATCCTCAACACGTTGCCACTGCTGGACAGTCATTCCTTGAATCAGTCAACACTTGGCACAATGGTCGCAATCTGGGAACGACACCCCTCAAACTTCTCGTGGTGTTTTCGGGAGAGGAGGGGAAGCCAAACCTAGTTCGTCCTTAGCAGAGCCACTATCTCTTCAACTGTCCAAATGCGATCAGCTACTCCGGCCGCCATCGCCGGGGTCATGCCAAGCGTCTTATGTACCCTGGCAAAGTTGTCCGATCCTCAGCCAGTTCGGACGCCAGGAGCGCAGGAGGTTTTCAGGTTGGGCCCAAAAAATATCCCAGCGGTGTAAACGCGGGCCGGTGAGCGGTATCACGCGGTCGCCGAGGAGACAGGCCATGGGGATTCGAGGGCAACGGGAGGTTGTTGTCACCCACTCGACGTCATCGTATGGCGGTCGAGGAGTTGCGTCGCACTGTGCTGAGCTGTCCAGGCGCAACGAATCCAAAGCTCCGCGAGGCAGCCTTTGCTGGAAGAGAGGTCCCACCGCCTCTGGGCGGTTACCTGGTGAAGGTGCGGGACTACTCCTTTCGGGTAAGCGAGGAAGACATCGCCATGCTGCGAGACTCGGGCTTCACCTGAGGAAGAGATCTTTGAATTCACCCTGGCCGCAGCCCTCGGTGCCGCAGGGCGTCTGTTGGAAGCTGGGCTCCGGGCTGTTGTGGTCGAGGGCTGATAATGCGACTAAGAATACTCGAGCGGGGTCACCGGCTTCGCGCGAGGGTTGCACTCCGGATCATGCGGGTCGTGGGTGGAGGAGAGCCTGACGATGTCATAAAAACGTCACTCTACCGACCGGCTTTCTTCGGCCGGCCTTGGATAGGTTTGCTCCGAGAGGTGATGCGCGGGCCGTCTGAGTGGACAGCGGGAGAGCGTGAGCTCTTCGCGGCGCACACCTCACGCCTTAACACGTGCCCGTACTGTGTCGGCATCCACACCCAAACCGCCACGTTGGGGCTGCGCGCGAATATCACCGTACAGCTCCTCGATCGGTGGCGGAGCAGTCCCTTCCGCCCGCAGATCAGGGCGGTCCTCGAACTCCTCGAGAAGATCACGTCGGCCTCCAGCGTGATTGCGCCAGGCGACATCGAACGGGTGCGCGCCGCTGGGGTGTCTGATGCTGCCATTGTGGACGCGCTCCACGTGTGCTTTGTGTTCAATGTCGTCAACCGCCTCGCCAACGCCTTCGGTCACGCTGCCGCGAGCGAGGGCGACCAGCTAGCTGCAGCGCGCGCCCTTCATAGGTTTGGCTATCGTCTGCCGGGTTTTCTGCTGCAGTGACGCCCAGCCAACCCTGATCCGGCAGGGTTGCAACAATGAGGGAAACGGGCTCCCGCCACCATTTTGCAAGATGACCGCCTGCCCCCCACCAGTAATATTCCGGCACATCTCAAGAATCTCGGCATCCCTTTTTCGCCCGGTTCATGAGCGAAGGCTGTTGGGGCTTCTCTGTGCCCCTGACCCTTCGCGGGATTTGGAGCCCGGCGCGCTATCGCTCCTCTCCAGCGTCTCGTCTCCAGCTCCCAGCGCAGCCCCCGCCTCGATCATGAGCGGCTCGAGCAGTCCGTCGCAGGATTGCTCCAGATGCTCGTCACTGTGATAGACTGTGGAACTTGTCCCGACCGTTTTGTAAGTGCTGACCTGCCATTGTCCATCGGCGGTCGGAATCGCGCGCATCCCTCGCCTGCCACGCTTCGGCTGTCCCAGCGCAAGGAAGAATTGAGGATCAGAATACTCCTGCTCGATACTGAGTGACAGATGAATGTCCCACCCCGACTGGTCTCGAATTTCTTGCGCTCGAGCCAGAAATTTGCCCCCCACCCTCGTTGCGCTTTGCCCCATGTCGTGACGGCTCTTCTGCACCCGGGCTTGCGCGTCTTGTTTCCTCGCCTCGTCTCGCTCCTCTTATGGTCTGGTCTCTTCAGCGGCCTGACGAGCTCGATCCACTTCGTGTTGCGCTCGATCCACTTCGTGTTGCGCCTTCTTCCGTCTGGCCTCCTCGGCCGCCTTCCGAACTCGATCCGCTGGAGTGTCCATGGCTCCGCCCCCCCTGCCAGAATCTCGCGCAGCTAAGTTCGCCAAGTGACAGGCAGGTCCCCCACGTCATGGAGGGGGGATCCTGTCTAGCTTCCGCACACCGACGGTCAACCGCTTGCCGCGCATTGGACCATCGAAACCGATTTTCATTGACTCGCGACTACGCAGAGACTAGTATTAGAGATGGATCACGACCGGTGCACTGTAGTCGGATCGCGAAGCGGTCGGGATCGCCACTACGACGCTCCCATTCCTTCCGGTTCAGTCCCGCTGGAAACACTCAAGTCACCGCGGAAAGTCTATCGGGATAAGCGAATCGTCTTGGGGATGGCTGCCCACGCCTCGTCCAGCCGACTGGACGAGGAGTGAGGTCGCTCCACAGAGGAGAACCA
>JBOHOI010000226.1:0-4597 GCA_050731155.1 Nitrospiraceae bacterium
GGACACGCGTGGTCGTCGAGCCCGCAGCAGCCGCCCACTCGCGCAAGATCCGGACCGCGACCCTGATGCCGCCAAGGAAGACCATGCTTAACAGCCCTGTCAGGATGATGACGGAGCGAGGATAGGCCGTCCATCGTAGGAGACCGTGAAGCACACCGAATGACGCGATCGTCGAGACGGACACGGCCCACAGGATGAGCTTCAGATCGTGGAAACCGACATAGCGCCAAAGACCCCTTTGGAGACCGAATCCCCAGAATCCGACACCATAGACCAGCCCAACGAGCGGAAGCCCTCGCAGCGCCAGTTGCCAGTAATCCGGCGGGATCTCACCCTCAAAGCGCAACACGAATGAGATGAAGTTACTGAGGAGAACCAGGCCTACTTGGACCCCAGTCACCAAGACCACTCGAGGTTTGGGCGGGATTTCTTCAAAGGCTACGGCCACCCGCTGGAACAGCCACCTGGCAAACTCTCTCACACCCTCCTCCGTCCCTCTTTCTTATCCTGCAGCGGCGCTATCATAGACACATTTCCAAAAGCTGACAATGGGTTCGACGAGCAAGGTCGTCTGACATCCACCAAGATCCGGAAGCCCCCGCCTCGTTCATGCCCGAGCCCTCGGTTCCCTCGGATGCTGCTCCGCCTTGCGGATAGCCCAGGCCAGAATGACATACGTAGCGATCCACCCCATCAGGATGGCCAGACGCCAGCTCTCGCCGACACGGACATACACGATAGCGCTCAGCCCACAGCTCAGCATCAATACATATTCAGTCACCATGGTCCTGCGATGTCCCCAACCAGCCAGGACCAGACGCTGGTAGTAGTGCTCGCGATGTGCCTGCCAGACCCTCTCTCCTCGCAGCAATCGGCGAATGAGCGTCACCGTGGCGTCTGCGACGAACGGAGAGAAGATCAGCAGCGGCACCCACATGTCAAATAACCCATCGTCAATCCCCATTACAGAGAGCGCTCCTGCCAGAAAACCAAGCGCCACGCTACCGACATCCCCCATGAAGATCCGTGCGGGAGGCATGTTGTAATAGAGAAACCCGCCCGTAGCCCCCGAAATTAGAAGAGCGAGGATCGCGATCGTGTGGTGCGCACCGGTCCAAGCAACATAGCTGAGAAACCCGAACCCTAGGACTGTCATTCCGCCGGCAAATCCATCCATTCCATCCATAAAATTGTAGAGATTGGTCATCCACATGAGGCCCAAGATTGTCCCCGGTATAGCCAACCATCCCAGAGGCAGAGTGCCCAGGAGAGGAACTGAGATTGTGTTCACCGTCACGCCAGCGCCCCAGACCAATCCAGCAGCTACCAGCCCGTGGACGACAAACCGAATCCCAGGCGGCAAACCGGCTCTGTCATCCCAAAAAGAGACGGCTCCTATGAACAGAACCAGTCCCATCGCCCAGGCAGTCGCGACCGCGTGCATCTGTGCCATTATGTCCCGGGGATACATGTCGAACAATCCAACGAGCTGGGCCACAATCAGGCCCACCACGAGACTGCTGAGGATGGCAATCCCGCCCGTGCGAGGCGTGGGAGTAACATGCAAGGAGCGGTTACTGGGGTGATCAAGGAGATAGAACTGAGAAGCAGGGGAACAAAGACGCCCTGTTATCCAATACGACAGAAGGAACACCAGCACGGCAAGGCCAAGGCTCACCCCCTAGCCTCTCGGTACCACGTAACCATTTCAGGAAGGGCGTCTTCAAACGCAATGGAGGGACGATAGCCTAATTCTCGAGAGATTCTCTCGCAGCTGTACCAGGCAGATCCGATTAATTTTTCTAGGGCATCGGAGTCGAACAAAAAGCGTTTGCCACGAATGAGACCAATCATGTCGCCCACGCGACCCAGCACCTTGAGGATAACCAAGGGAGCATGCCGTTGGGGGACCTGCTTTCCCAACTCCCGACAGATCATCTCGTAAAGCTTCCGTGTCGAATAGGCTCTTGCGTCTGTGACAATGTAGCATTTCCCATTTGCCGCCGGACTGTTGGCGGCAAGCAGCGCGGCTTTGACCACGTTGGAGACATGGACCATGCTCCGACGGTTCTCAAGATCAGGGAGTGGGGGGAAAAAGCCGCGGTC
This sequence comes from Nitrospiraceae bacterium, assembly GCA_050731155.1. GTDB lineage: Bacteria > Nitrospirota > Nitrospiria > Nitrospirales > Nitrospiraceae > NS-7. The sequence goes on from JBOHOI010000226.1 coordinate 2,107, forward strand.
AATAGCGGAGAGCATTTGGAAGAGGTTGCCTTTGTTGCCGGGACCGTAGACAAGCGGAAGCCGCAGACAGACCACGTGGAGACCTGCCCGCTTGCCGTAATCCAGAACCAGATGCTCTGCCGCCAATTTGGATCGCCCATAAGCGGTCTTGGGCAGAGCCTCTTGAGATTCATCTTGACACTCAGATGCCTCTTCACCCATCGCCTTGACACTGCTGAGAAACACAAACCGCTTAGCGCCACCGGCGACGGCTCCTTTTAATACATTTCCAGTACCATCCACATTGACAGAATGGTAGGCAGCTTCATCTTGCTGAACATCTGAAAGCGCATGAGCTTTACCCGCCAGATGAAAGACAGTATCCACCCCGACAGTAGCCCGCTTCATTGCTTGGAAGTCCTGAACATCACCCTCCACAACGTCCACCTTCTGACCCCATTCCGGCCGACTGGATCCAGGACGCACCAAAGCTCTCACACCACATTCGGCCTGCAACAGCCGATCCACAAGATGACGACCAATAAAGCCGCCCGCTCCGGTGACCAAAACCTGTTTCACGACAGCGACCAGACGTCCTGCTCTGAAGAGTGAAGAGAGCCTGTGATAATCTGGGAAGGCTCAACACAAGGAGGCTTGGCAGAATTCATCCTCCAACATGACCGAGAATCAGCCGGATCACTTTGTCGGATACATGAGGATCGACGTATTCCGTCGGAACTTCCCATCGAAAACCGGTCTGTGTCACTAATTCCACGCCGCGGATGATCGTGTCAACATCACATCCGGTCAGGAGATTGCTGCCGCATCTGATGGTCTCCGGACGCTCGGTCGTATCCCGAAGCGTGACGGCGGGCACATGGAAGATGCAGCACTCTTCCTGGACCGTGCCGCTATCGGTCAGGACACAGAACGCCGCTTGCTCCAATCTGACAAAATCGAAGAGATCAAAGGGTGCGCAGAGGTTGATCAAGGGATGGGTTTTGAGAGAGAGTTTCTCCATCCGCGACCTGGTACGCGGATGAAAACTCCAAATGACTGGATAGTTGTATTCCTCAGCGAGTCGATTCAGCGCTGACACAATCCCGGTCAGGCGTTCTGGAACATCCACGTTCTCGGCGCGATGAGCGGTAACCAAGAAAAACTTTCCTTCCTTAAGCCTTAGCCGGTTCAACGCCTCACTCGCTTGGATCTGGGCACGGTAATACTCCAGCACCTCGAAAATCGGGTTGCCAGTGACAAAGATCCGTTCGCCGTTGATCCCCTCGTTAAGCAAGTTCATCCGACTACCCTCGACATACGGGAGCAACCAGGAACTCGCATGATCAATAATCTTCCGATTCAGTTCCTCAGGAACCTTGAGGTCAAAGCAGCGATTCCCGGCTTCCATGTGAAAGACCGGCACACTCTTCTTCTCGGCAACGATCGCGGAAAGTCCGCTGTTGGTATCACCGAGGATCAGACAGGCATCCGGCCTTACCTTCTCGATCCACGTCTCGACGTACTCAAGGATCTTCGCAATTTGCCCGAAGACAGTCTTAGAGCGTGAATCCAAGCAGGCATCGGGGCGCCTGATCTTCATGGTCTCAAAGAAAATAGTGTCCAACTCCGGCTCGTAATTCTGCCCGGTATGCAGTAAGGTATGGTCCGTCCACCGATCAAGTTTTGGGATGATCAAGCTGAGTCGGATAATTTCTGGGCGTGTGCCCAAAATCGTCATCACTTTCATCGAAGCAGCTCTCCGATTTCCGGGTCCTGGTCCTCCACAAGGAGTTTGTGCTCCATCAAAAACTTTTTGGTGCCGTCCACAGAGAGCACGTTCGATTCAGAACTGTATTCCGCTGACAGCGCTGAGCCCGCATCATGATCATGACCGATTTCTGGAAGGATCGGCCCGATGACGTAATGTCCCCCACGTTCGAACGAACGGTGACACTCCTCTTCCGAGATCAGGATTTCATGAGTCTTTTCCCCCGGCCGAACCCCCACGATTTTCGTTTTAATCGGCTTGTCGCCAATTAACGCAGCCGCGATGTCGATCACCCTGGCGGAAGACACCCTCGGAATATATGTCTCTCCTAGCTTGGCGCCACGGACTGCCGAAAAGATGACATCAACGGCTTGGTTTAAGCTGAGCAGGAAGCGGGTCATGGCTGGGCTGGTGATCGTGATTGGACCGCCGTGACGAATCTGGTCCAGAAACAGAGGAATGACCGACCCCCTGGACGCCAAGACATTGCCGTACCTGACACAGATGAACCGAGTTGAGGGACAGGTCAGATTAGCGCTGATAAGGATGCGCTCCTGAATTGCCTTACTCATCCCCATGACGTTAACGGGTTTGCATGCTTTGTCGGTTGAGATTCCTACGACCGTATCCACGGAAAGATGCAATTCGCGAATAGCCCTGACGATGTTCTCAGCCCCTTCGATATTCGTCCTGACCGCTTCAAAAGGGAAATATTCACAGGTGGGCACCTGCTTCAACGCGGCC
>JBOHOI010000227.1:0-4510 GCA_050731155.1 Nitrospiraceae bacterium
GCCTGCTCGGCCCCCTCCCGTGCTATAAAAGTCGAGTACAAGACTTGTGTGCGTGGCAGTGTTTCAAGAGGCTCCAAAGAGGATCAGGAAATGAAACACTCTCATCATCAACCTACTCATCTCAACCACGACCACCCTGCCGGTCACCACCGAGCAGACAAGCCCGCTGGCGCTGGACACGCGCCCGGTCACCATGCGGACCACGCACATATGGTGGCGGATTTTCGGCGCCGGTTTTGGATTTCGCTCGCTCTAACCATCCCGGTCCTGGCGCTGTCCTCCCATATCCGGCACCTCCTGGGGGTCGAAGAGGCCTGGAGTTTCCCGGGCGACCGATTCGCGGAGTTCGGCCTTTCCAGCATCATCTTCTTCTACGGTGGCTGGCCCTTCCTCAAGGGAATCCGCGGAGAGCTGGGCAAGAGGCAGCCCGGCATGATGACCCTGATCGGACTGGCCATCAGTGTTGCCTACCACTACAGCAGTCTCGTGGTATTCGGCCTCCAGGGGGAAGTCTTCTTCTGGGAGCTCGCCACACTGATCGATATCATGTTGCTTGGCCACTGGATCGAGATGCGGTCAGTACTGGGAGCCTCGCGGGCCTTGGAAGAGCTGGTGAAGTTAATGCCTTCGGAGGCTCACCGACTGAAACCAGGCGGCAACATCGAGGACGTGCCCCTAAGCGAGCTCCGTAGGGGTGATCGAGTCCTCGTCAAGCCGGGCGAGAAGATTCCCACTGACGGCGTAATTGTCGAGGGCCGCACGACCACCAATGAGGCGATGCTTACGGGCGAGAGCAAGCCGGTTGAGAAGACCGAGGGGGACAAGGCCATCGGGGGGAGTATCAATGGAGAATCTGCCATCGTCATCACTGTAGAAAAGACGGGTGAAGAGACGTATCTGGCTCAGGTCATCCAGCTCGTCCGCCAGGCGCAAGAGTCTCGATCGCGCTCGCAGGACCTCGCCAACCGGGCCGCGCTGTTGCTCACCATCATTGCGCTGAGCGCAGGGGGCATCACCCTGGCGGCCTGGCTGACCGTGGGCATGGACTTCAACTTTGCCTTGGGGCGGATGGTCACGGTCATGGTCATTACGTGTCCCCATGCTCTCGGACTTGCCGTCCCGCTGGTCGTGGCGGTCTCCACCGCGCTTTCCGCGACAAACGGATTGCTGATCCGTGATCGTTCCGCGTTTGAACGGGCACGCCTGCTCCGGGCCGTCGTATTTGACAAGACGGGGACCCTCACAGAAGGCCGCTTCGGCGTCACCGACATCATTCCCCTGGCAAGCCAGAACGAGGACGAGTTGCTGCGGACGGCGGCAGGCCTGGAAAGCCAATCAGAGCATCCCATCGCGGCTGGCATCGTCCGGACGGCCAAGGAAAAGAAGCTCTCGTTTCCAACCCCGCGTGACTTCAAGGCGATTCCCGGTAAGGGCGCACAGGCCACCGTGGATGGCAAACAGATCAAAGTCGTTAGTCCCGGCTACCTCAGAGAAAACAGGATCGTAGTGAACGATAAGCGTGTGGAGAAAGCAGCTGCCGAGGGGAAGACGGTTGTCTTCGTCCTGGTGGATGGACAGGTCATGGGTGCCATAGCTCTCGCAGACATCATCCGCCCGGAATCCCGCCAGGCGCTCAATGCGCTGAAGGCGATGGGGATCCGAGTCATGATGCTCACAGGGGATTCCGCAGCCGTGGCGCGCTGGGTCGCTCAAGAGCTTCATCTGGATGACGTTTTCGCCGAGGTCCTCCCGCATCAGAAGGCGGCAAAGATCAAGGAGGTGAAGTTGCGGGGATTGACAGTTGCCATGATCGGGGACGGCGTGAACGATGCCCCGGCTTTGGTAGAGGCTGATGTCGGCATCGCTATCGGGGCCGGAACAGATGTGGCGGTCGAGTCAGCAGATATCGTCCTCGTGCGGAGCGACCCTCGAGATGTGGTCTCCATCGTCCAGCTTGCCCGGGCAACCTACAGCAAGATGGTCCAAAACCTTCTGTGGGCGACGGGCTATAACGTGGTGGCCATTCCGCTGGCCGCCGGAGTCCTTTACTCGCAGGGGATTCTCCTCTCGCCGGCGGCAGGCGCCGTGCTAATGTCCCTCTCCACCGTCATCGTCGCCATCAACGCCCGCCTCTTGCGGCTCCCCTCCAAGCCAGGCTGAAGAAGGAAGAGATTCCTCTTGTCCGGTTCTGCGAATCTGGCTAAGCTTCTTCGCGCCGAGGAACCCTCATGGTCTTTGCGTATTACAGTCGTCTGACGCGCAGCCAACAGCGCGTCTACCGGCAAAGCGACGAGATCGGCAGCATCCTTCTGCCCCATGCGGCAGCGCTCGCCCCGCTGGTCGAGCGGCTCGCCGAGGCATTGAAACACGAGGACCGTCGCAGGATCGAGGCAGTTTCCCAGGATCTCACCTCTGCCCTCACAGCGAGGCTCAAGGTACCCCCTGTCCAGGTCGAGGTGCTGGCAGCGCGTCCCTCCAAGGACTGGGGCGAACTGCACGGCCTCTACACACCGGCCGAGGGACGGCGACCCGCCCGCGTGACCGTGTGGATGCGGACGGCAAAACACCGTCGCGTGGTAGCCTTCCGGACCTTTCTCAGGACCCTCCTCCACGAACTCTGCCACCATCTCGATTACGAGCTGCTCGGGCTCGAAGAATCCTTCCACACCGAGGGCTTCTACAAGCGAGAATCGAGCCTCTTCCACCAGCTGATGAGTGGATAAAATCCAGCATGAATCATCCCCCAACCATGGACAACAAGCGCCTTGACCCTCTCGCTGATCCTAGTATTATCTATAGGTTGATTCCCCTTTTCCGTCCGCGCCGGCTGCGCGCCTGCGGCTCAGCCGCCCCCCCGTTGGGCACGCCTCGCAGGCAGTGCATACTTTGGCGACCGTAAGGAGAGTTCCAGGACAAAGCCGTGGTTCATATCGTACGCTCTCGCGCCACCAAACAGCACATGGCAGATATGCTTCAAGCGCTTGGCACGTATATCAAATTGGCAGTCGATATTCGGCGAGGGATTCTGGCTGGCGGCGGAGCAATGCACGCAGACTGTGAAGCGGCCTTGTTGGAAGATGGCAGCCAGCAGGAAGACGTGTGGGGCGCTGACTGGAATCCCGCGGCACAACAGGTTACCTTTGAGTCACTCATCAACATCCGCCCTCGGCAGAACAACCCGTCAATGGGCATACTGGATCCAGCCATTCGAGAACGGGTGGCTCAGATTGCATATCAACTACTTGGTGGCGTATGAAGGACTGGGCAGCAATCCGCGAGCGCTATCTCCGCGACAACTTACCTGTTCGCCTGGGTGGACTGGCCACCAATTTGAGCCGTATCAAGTCATTCGCTACTCATGATGCCAGTCGTGAAGCAGTCGAAAGCATGATTGACGAAAGCAAGTTCTTCATCGAATGGACGGCGGCAGAAGCAGAGGTCAATACAGCGGCAGAACTGGTTGAGTTGCAGATTCAGTTAGCCCGCTGGCAATACAACTGGGCATGCATATGGGATGATCCGGTGCAACGCAGTAAGGTGGCTGAGCAGTCGGCAGCTTGGTCGGAGCGCGTGATGGAAATGTCCGGTCTCCTAAGCAGGTAAGGCGAAATGCGAAATGGGGGAAATGGGGATACGTACCATTTCTGCCGATAGGCTGGGGTTGGGCGGACGTTGATGGTGGTTTGGGCAGAAATAGGCCGCGGGCCAGTAGTGTAATAGGCTGCCGACGGACAATCGCGGGGAATAACGAAAGAGGAGGACTACGATGAGTGGAAAACCCACAATCGTCCTGGTGCATGGTTTCTGGGGCGGCGCGGCGCACTGGAGCAAGGTAATCGTCGAACTGTCGCGCAAGGGGTATGACAAGCTGCGCGCGGTCGAGTTGCCTTTGACCTCGTTGGCCGACGACGCCGAACGCACACGCAAGATGGTGGCGCAGCAGCAGGGCCCGGTGCTGTTGGTGGGGCATTCGTACGGCGGCGCGGTGATCACCGAGGCGGGCGACCTTCCGAACGTGGTCGGCTTGGTCTATATCGCCGCCTTCGCGCCCGACGCCGGCGAGAGCCCCGGTGGCATCAGCCAGGCCAAGCCGCCAGTGGCGATCGCCAATCTTGCGCCAGACAGCGATGGCTATCTGTGGATCAAGCCCGACAAGTTCCACGAGAGCTTCTGCCAGGATCTGACCCTGGACGAAGCCCTGGTGATGGCGGTGACGCAGAAAGCGCCGCTGGCCAGCACGTTCGGCAACAGCATCACTGCGCCCGCGTGGAAGAAGAAGCCGTGCTGGTACCAGGTGTCCAGCGAGGACCGGATGATCAATCCCGAGAACCAGAAGCACATGTCAGGGCGGATGAATCCTCGCAAGATCATCACCTTGGCGGCGAGCCACGCCTCGCTGGCGTCGAAGCCGGTCGACGTGTCAGCGCTGATCGACGCGGCGGCGGCCGAACTCGCCAAGATCTAGTCCTGCCCACGGTGTCCGGGCGGGCGCGGGGGAGGAGCCCGGTGA
>JBOHOI010000228.1:0-4503 GCA_050731155.1 Nitrospiraceae bacterium
GTCCCCGAGTCGGGTGACTGTGACCGCTTCCACCATCGTCCAGGGTTGTGACAGGGCAGCCTGTGGGCCTAACGGTCCTGCCGGCGTGGCACTGAGGGGCTGGGAACCGCCTGGCTGTAACCCCAGCGCCTGGAACCGCTCCGCGACAAAGAGGCCTGAATGGAGATCGTCCTCGGTGCCGGTCTGGCGTCCATTGAAATCCGGAGCGCTGAGGCGGGTCACATCCGCCAGCAGCCGATCTCCGGACAAGCTGGCGAGCGCCTTGGTCAGGGCGCTCTGATCCTCGGCCGGCTCGGCTGAGGCTGCAGCCGGCAACGCGACCACGAACAGCCACCAAAGGACAGCCCGTCTGACAGCCATGCTCGTGCCCCTTGCCTTGTCACCCATTGCGCAGCTTCGTATCGGCAGGGTACCATGCCTCCAACCTGGTTCCAAGGTGGCCCATGTCCGATGCCCGGAAGATGTCGGCAGTCACGAACCGTCTCATCCATGAGACGAGCCCGTACCTGCGGCAACATGCATACAACCCGGTGGAGTGGTATCCCTGGGGCGAGGAGGCGCTGACCCGAGCCAAGGCTGAGAACAAACCAATCTTATTGTCGATCGGGTATTCGGCCTGCCACTGGTGTCACGTCATGGCGCATGAATCGTTTGAGAATCCGGACATCGCCAAACTCATGAACGAGCATTTCGTGAACGTCAAGGTGGACCGCGAGGAGCGCCCAGACCTGGACGACATCTACCAGAAATCGGCACAGGTCTTCATGGGGCGTGGTGGGGGCTGGCCCCTGACAGTCTTTCTGACGCCGGACCAGGAGCCCTTCTACGGCGGCACCTATTTTCCGCCGGTGCCGCGCTATAACCTGCCGGGCTTTCCCCAGGTGCTCCTGGGCGTGGTGGAAGCGTACCGGCAGCATCCTGACGAAGTCCAAAAGAACATCGAGCGGGTGAAGGCCGGGCTGCGGCGAGTGAGCGTCCCGCAACCATCTGAGGAGCCATTGAATGAAGCCCTGCTGGATGGGGCGGTGCAAGACCTCGGCCTGTTCTATGAGCCGGTCCACGGCGGATTTGGCGATGGACCCAAGTTTCCGACGGTCCCCCCGCTCAGCCTGCTCCTCCGTCAGGCCTATCGAACGAAGGATCACTCAGCGCAAGACAAGGTGCTACACCAGCTCAGGAGGATGGCGGCTGGTGGCATCTATGATCACCTAGGCGGCGGGTTCCACCGGTACTCCGTGGATGGCCAGTGGCGGGTCCCGCATTTCGAGAAGATGCTATACGACAACGCGCAGCTCGTGCGCATTTACCTGGATGGCTGGCGGCTCACCAGGGAGTTCCGCTTCAAGCAGGTGGTGGAAGAGACGCTGGAGTATATCAGCCGCGAAATGGTTCACCCGGGCGGCGGGTTCTATGCGGCTCAGGATGCCGATAGCGAGGGGCATGAAGGCAAGCACTTTGTCTGGGAACAGGCTGAGATCAAGGCGATCCTGGGGACGGAGCTCGGCGAGCTCTTTTGCCGAGTCTATGGCGTGACCAGCGAGGGCAACTTCGAGGGCAAATCGATTCTCAATCGGCTCGCGAGCGCGAATCTCCAGCCTGAGGAAATGCAGGAGGTCGAACGAATCCTGGCCCCGGCGAGGCGGCAATTACTGGAAGTCCGCGAGCGCCGTGCCAAGCCGGGACGTGACGACAAGATCCTGACGAGCTGGAATGGCTTGATGATCTCGGGATTGTTGGACGCCTACCAAACACTTGGCGTCCCAGCGTATCTCAGCATGGCCGAGACGGCGCTGGCCTTTCTGCTGGATCATGCCTGTCAGAATGGGCGACTGTTCCGGACGGTCACGGACGAGGTGGGGAGACTCAACGGCTATCTTGATGACTATGCCTTCCTGGCGGCGGCCCTCATGGACGCCTACGAGGCCACATCCAGCCGAACCTATCTCGACAAGACCCGCGAACTGACCGAGGTCATGATGGAACGGTTCTGGGACCAGCAGAGGGGCGGCTGTTTCTTCACCGGGAAAGACCACGAGCCACTCATTCAGCGCATAAAGTCGGGCACCGACAGCGCCATCCCCTCAGGCAACGCTGTGGCGGCGATGAATGGGCTGCGGCTGTTTTACTATACTGGCGAGCAGCGCTACTTCGACCGAGCCGAGCAGACCTTGCGGCTCTTCCGGAATCAGATGGACCAGAACGCCTATGGCAGCGCCGCAATGCTCTGCGCGCTGGACTTCTATCTGGCCAAGCCAAAGGAGATCGTCCTGGTTGGCCGGAAGACCGACCCCGGCATGCAGGACCTGTTGAGGCAGATTCACGGACGGTACGTGCCGAACAAAACATTGGTGGTCGTGGACGGAACCGAGGAGGTGGGCTCAGAGAACGTGCCGGCAGCAGCCCGAGGCAAGACCGCTCTTGATGGCAACCCGACGGCCTATGTCTGTCATCACTTCACCTGCTCGCGGCCGATCACCGATTGGGCTGCGTTGGAGAAGCTGCTATAGCCACATCCGAGGGGCTCTATGGGCGAGACCCGCGTTGACCTGCTCCACCTTCTCGAGGATTTGCGTGATGCCTACCCCGGGGCAATTGAGGAGACAATTCTCATTGAGATCGTGGCCAACTCGCTCGACTCTGGAGCAAGCCAGATCCGCGTCGAAGCGGATGCCGGGCAGGCCACGCTGACGGTGGTGGACGATGGCTCCGGCATGCAGCGCCGGGAGCTGGCCCGTTACCACGACCTCGCGGCCAGCACCAAGACCCGCGGTCAGGGTATCGGATTCGCGGGTGTGGGAATCAAGCTCGGCCTGCTCGTGAGCGAGGAAGTGCTGACCGAGACCCGGCGTGGCAAGACGCATGTCGCCACCATCTGGCACTTGGCTTCGCGACACCGCGCCCCGTGGAAGTGGGTCCCGCCGCCGGGCCTGGTTGATAGGCGGGGGACGTCCGTTCGCCTCAAGCTTCAGAACGCGCTCTCGCCCTTGTTGGACCCAGGCTTCCTCGAGGGCTCGTTGCGCCGTCACTACCAGCCCCTGCTGGACCCTGCGCTTGAGCAACTCCTCGCACAGCACTATCCTCGCGGCGTTGGCATCAAGGTGAACGGGCGCGTGCTTGAGAAGCAAGGCTGGCAGGCGCCCGAAGTATCGCCGATCGAAGTGCGCTTGATGCGCAAGCGTAAGCCATCTGCAGCAGGGTATCTAGTGCGTCAAGGCCTTCCGCTGCCGGATGACCGGCACGGGGTCGCGATCAGCACCTTCGGCAAGATCATCAAGCACGGTTGGGACTGGCTCGGCGTGACACCTAGGGAACCCAATCGAATCGGCGGTGTGATAGAAGTGCCCGCCTTGGCGGCCTGCCTGACGCTCAACAAGGGCGACTTCATTCGGACTGGGCTGCGCGGGGCCACCTACCTTGCCTACCGCAAGTCCATCCAGGAGACCGTTTCTAGGCAGCTCACTGCTTGGGGCGACGCACGTGAGCCTGCCGAAGAGGCGCGCCGTCGCGTGGCGCGGCCGCTTGAGCGCGACCTCGAACGGGTCCTTGTGGACCTTTCCGATGAATTTCCCTTGCTTGCCTCCCTGGTTGAGCGGCATGCTGGCGGTCAGCGGAGGTTGCCTATCGGGAGAGACGAAGCAGTAGCAGCTAGGCGCACCTTGGAACTGGCCTCTGTAGACCTTACGACACGAGAAGGGAAGACTGAGCCAGGTGTCCCGGAGTCATCCGCAGAGCCTAAGGATAGTGACGAGAGTAGTGAACCTGTGCCGCCAGGTCAACCTCAACCTCCAGCGCTTGGCCCGTTGCCTTCCGGCAATCGAGGCAGGAGAATGCCTGTGCGATATGGGCTGGGCATCCAGTTCGAAGACCGACCCGGAGATGCGGAGCTAGGGCGCTTGGTGGAGTCCACTGTATGGGTGAACGTGGCGCATCCCGCCTACCACCGTGCCGTGGCCTCACGTTCGGAGGGCTATCATATCGCATTGTGCGTGGCGTTGGCGCTTGCCCCGCTGGCGACCGAGCCTAAAGACGAGCATGCATTTGTCATCGCGTTTTTCGCTCGGTGGGGTGAGGCCTTCAAACAGTCCGGAAGCCAGAGGCGTCGGATTGGATAACAAGTGCGTGAACGATAATGAATAGTGGCAAGAGATCCTGGTACCCGTGGCTTGGCTGATGGAGTCCGAGATGAGCGACAAAGGTCTCTACGACCACCTGTACGAGAAGTTTTTTCAGAATCGAGACAAGGCGAAGGGCTATGACTTCCAAGAGGCGCCAGCCGGCAGCGTCCCGCCGCCGACCGTCGCGTTTTCGGAGAGACTGCGGTGGTGGACGTGGGATCGTTGGAAGCGCAGGAAGAAGATCAGGGAGGAGCGGGACCGTCGCCTACAGGAGATCATCCAGCTCGGGAAACCCCCTCAGAAATAGTCGGTAGATGCAATGCTGGAACGCCTGGGCCCCAAAGCGCTGATGGTTCTTCTCGCAGGGGCTGTCTTGCTGATCCTGTCC
>JBOHOI010000229.1:0-4502 GCA_050731155.1 Nitrospiraceae bacterium
CTTCTCCCTCGAAGTAATACCGGCTGGTAAACCGAACCTTGTCCAGAAGATCAGCCGCCTTATATGAGATGAAATAAAAGATGCTGTCTTTCTGTTTCACGCGCGTCGCAAGCATAGTGTCTCCTTCTCAACAATTCATGTCAGCGATGACCTGTGGTAAGCGCCGGCACAATCTCCTGCGGTCCTAACGTATTGATCACATCGGACGGCTCCAACCAACCTTTGCGGGCCACGTTCACTCCGAAGGGCACATCTTCCAAGCCCTCCGTCGCATGGGCGTCGGGGTTGATGCTCACCTTGACGCCCTGTTCCTTTGCATAGCGGCAGAGCCGCCAGTCCAGATCGAGCCGGTGGGGGTTCGCATTGATCTCCACGATCTTTCCATACTGCTTGGCTGCGTCAATGACCCGCTTCATGTCAATCCGATAGCCTTCGCGCGACAACAGCAGCCGGCCAGTGGGATGGCCCAACATCGTAACATAGGGATTGGCCAGAGCCCGAATGACACGCGCCGTCTGCTCTTCCTCTGCTAAGTTGAACCGGCTGTGCACTGAAGCAATCACAAAATCAAACTTTGCCAAGACGTCATCAGGATAGTCCATCGAACCGTCGGCGAGAATGTCCGCCTCAATGCCTTTGAAAATCGCAATGCCTGCAGTGCGTTGTCTGAGCGCGTCAATCGCCGCGTGCTGCTCGCGGATACGGTCTTCCTTGAGACCGTTGGCATAAAAGGCCGACTGACTATGGTCCGAGATGCCAATGTAGCGATAGCCCAGCGCCTTCGCGGCAGCCACCATGTCATCAAGGCTGGCCGAGCCATCGCTGTAGGTGGTGTGATTGTGGAAGATGCCCTGGATCTGCCGGGCCTCCACCAAGGGCTTCAGGAGGCCCGCTTCTGCCGCTTCAATTTCTCCTAACCCTTCGCGCAACTCCGGCTCAATGAACGGGAGACCCAAGACGGCGTAGAGGACTTCTTCTGAATCGGCCTTGGGTGCAGGCTTCCCGCCAGCGTCCGGAGTCAGGTTCCAGGGAATCTTCATGTGGACAGCCCTGGCCGCCAATGCGCTAAGATGCTTCTCGCTCCCCATAGCAGCAAGCAACGCCTGTGCGGTCAGGTCTTCCGACAGGACCACGCTCACCGGAATCCCCAAGAGCGATTTTCCGATGACCTTGTCTCCCGCCCTGGTCAGCTCCCAGAGTCCTTCAATCTGCCGGAGGCCGTCCAGAACAGACTGGGGCCGGTCTGCGCTGACCAGCACCGAGATCGTTTGGACCACTTCCAGGCGCCGCCGCAGTTCGCCGACCAACTCAGCGGATCTCACCCCTGCCGAATGCCTGATCACCTCGACAATCCGCTCAGCCTCTCCGATGACGGTGGCGTAGAGGTGGAATCCTCGCCGCCGCTTCAGTTGCTGGATGCCCTGTCGGATTTTGTCCTGTGTCTTCTGACCAAAGCCTGGCAGGCTGACCAGACGATTCTCGACACAGGCGTATTCCAACTCTCCAATCGTCGTGATACCCAGCTTCTCCCACACTGCCGTAATCTTTTTGGGACCCATGCCTGGGATAGCGGTCATCTCCAGGAGTCCCGGCGGCACGCTCTGCTTGAGCTCCTCGTAGTAGGTCAGCCGGCCGGTCCCGACCAGCTCCGCCAGCTTTTCGGCCAGCGCCGGTCCGATCCCCTTAAGGTCCCTGATACGACCGGAGGCGACCAGCTCGGTCACATCCTCGGTCAGCGACTCAATCGTGCGGGCCGCGTTGTAGTAAGCGTTGCTCTTGAACGGATTCTCGCCTTTGAGCTCAAGCAGAAGACCGATCTCTTGAAAGATGTTGGCAATCTCGCGTTTATCCATTTCCTCATTCCACCGCTTCGCCCTCAATATTCAGCTTTTTGCATTCAGCACTCAGCATTGATCATTCATCATTTCTGCGGTCCGATTCTACCCCCCACCTCCATTCGCCGCAAGCCGCAGGAGTGTGGTACGATTCGCCGGCCCTATGGCGATGTGGCTCCTCATACCACTCAGGGCGCCTGCCGTGATACTGGGGCTCGCGCTGGGCTTGCTCCTGCTCGATCTTGCTGCGGCGCAGCCGCTTAGCGACTCGACCGCCACCACGGAATTCTCCTGTAATTTCGGCATGACCAAAGGCGAAGTCCGACAAAGCTGCAGCGTCCCAGTTCCGCAGGGCTGCGTCGTGGCCCATTTCCCAGGGACCACCCGCCCTTGGAGCAACATCTCCAAGGGGGGCGCCACCACTTGCCGGTTCAGTGAGAAGGATACCGACTGGAAGACCCGCATCACCGGCACCTGCGAGCGCTGCACGTCCACTCAGTGTTCCGCCCGCTTCGGCGTCATGTTCGATTGCTCGCAGAGAAAGTAGCCATGACGCTCTCTGAGGCCATCAAACAGGAAGCGCGTGGCCTCGGCTTCGATGCCGTCGGCATCAGCCGCGTTGCGGGCTTGCAGTCGTCAGCGAGCAACAGTCAGCCAACTCCCCTCCCTCCCTACCCCGCTACCCCGTTATCCCGCCTCTTGTTCAACCGTCTCGCGGATTGGCTCCAGCGGGGCTACCACGGCACGATGGATTGGATGGAACGGGATCCGGCGCGGCGCGCTGACCCACAGCAGGCCCTCTCAGGCTGCCGGTCTGTGATCTCGCTGGGGATGAACTACTACACGCCTCATCGAGCAGATGAGCGTCCCGGTTACGGCCGCATCGCTCGGTACGCGTGGGGAGAGGACTACCATGAGGTCCTGAAGCAACGACTTGACCAGTTGGAAGGACGGATCAGAACCCTTGCCCCTGGTGCCGAGACACGCTGGTACGTGGATACAGGTCCGGTCATGGAGAAGGCCTGGGCTCAGCAAGCCGGTCTGGGGTGGGTCGGCAAGCACTCGAACCTGGTCTCTCCCCGATACGGCTCCTGGCTGGTCTTGGGAGAGATCCTCACCACGATCGACCTGGACCCCGATGAACCAGGCACCGACCTCTGTGGGTCCTGCACGCTGTGCCTCAGGGCCTGCCCAACCGGCGCGATCACAGAACCCTACGTGGTGGATGCCCGCAAGTGTATCTCTTATCTGACCATCGAGCTCCACCGGCCTGGAGATGAGATCCCCACAGAACTGACCCCCAAACTGGGCAACCGGATCTTTGGCTGCGATGACTGCCTGGACATCTGCCCCTACAACGTTAATGCGTCCCCCACGATGGAACGGACCTTCCAACCCTCCCCCCTCACGCTGGCTCCTCAACTGACTGCGCTGTCCGAGCTGAGTGAACGAGCATTCTCCGCCACCTTCCACCGGAGCCCTATCCGCCGCGCCAAACATAGTGGCTTTCTCCGCAACGTCCGGATTGCGATCCAGAACCTTAGACGTGTCTCCTGCTGACACCTTCGACACAGTACCGAGCCAGTAATCTGCAATCTGATATGCCTCTCAATGAAATAGGCCCTGGTGCATTTCATCATCCGGATGGTTGCTTTCCACCAACTCGCCCGGTCGCGCTTTATCACGCTGTCCAGGCTTTCCCAAAAAACACACGAATTTTCCCCACTCGCGCTGTCCCACTTGTTGGCATTGCTCTTGCTGTACTAAGTTACGGGCTGAGCAATTCGCCATCACCGTCGCAGTTGAGGCCAGCACTCCATTCTAACCGGGGAGGGTCACATGGCAGAGTACAGATCGGATTTCTTGTTTGGAGCGAAGACCGGAAACGGCCGTGTTCTGATCGTGGATGATGAACCGGACATCAGAAAAGTCGTGCGCATGACCCTCCAGAAAGCGGGGTACGATGTCCTCGAAGCCGAAGATGGAGAGAAGGCGATTGAGGTCATCAGCACCGGGGAGAATCGACTCATGCTCGATGTCATTATTTGCGATATTCGCATGCCTAAGATCAACGGGGTGGAAGCGATCGCCTACTTCAGGAAAGAATACCCCAGGGTCCCTGTGCTCGTGCTGACGGGATTTCCGGATGTCAATATGGCCACCTCGTTCTTAAACGATGGTGTCGTGGACTACCTGGTGAAACCGGTTGAAGGCGAGAAACTGAAAACCGCAGTGGCAAAGGCGATGGATCAGCGTGATATCGCTCGGCTCTAGACTCTAGACACGCTCATGCCTTCCCCTCTCCCGTTTCCCCTGCCGGAGGAGAGGCTCACTTGCCTCTCCTCTGCATGTGAAGTAAAGTTCCGTCAACAGTCGGTTTTCATCTTCCAGCACGCGTTCCAGAAGAGTGATGAGTGGATCGCGCCATGGTGAACCTTCCGTCCACCAAAGTTGCCATCCTAGGAGGAGGGAAAGGCGGCACCGTTCTTCTTGACCTGCTGAGTCAGATCCCCGGCCTGGAAATCATCGGCATCGCCGACAAAGACCTCGCCGCCCCTGCGATCAAGCGTGCCAGGGATCTCAACATTAAGGTGACGGACCAGGTCACTGATCTGATTGCAGACCATGGCGTCAATCTCCTCGTCGACGTGACCGGCGACCCGGAGA
>JBOHOI010000230.1:0-4500 GCA_050731155.1 Nitrospiraceae bacterium
GCCCGGCAGGCAGCCCATGTGCGTCTCAGAGTGTCTCTGTTCGTCCGTGGGTGCATCGCCGCTGCACGCTTCCTTGCGCTTTCTGCCCTGGCTGCCGTCACGATCAGTCTCGTGCTCACCGTGCTGTGCATCGGTGTCGTCAGTCTCCTGTACTTAAGTCTCGAGGAGAAGCCGAGTAGTGCGTTTCACAGCCTGACGAAGCTCCCGTCGCGCACCTTGCATGATCCAAAAAGAAATGGGTACCTGCTCCTCCTCGGATTCGGCGCCGGTTCCTCGCGTGATCCGGTGCAAGCAGGCTATGAGACCACATTGAGCAGGGCTGAGAAGGATCGGGTCAATCTCTGCCTGAACGATGACGCGAAGTCGCCCTCACCGCTCCGCTTCGAGGCGACGACCAGCGCCCTCCCGAAGTGGTTCCGGTCTCCAGACCCAGCGGCGTACTTCCAGAATCAGGCGAGCCAAGTGCGAAACTGGATGGCCCGGCACGACGTCCTGACGAGCCGCTATCGCCAATGGTTCAGGATGCCGTTTGATGATTGGGGCTATGGTGAATTGGGGACTCCTGATTGCGCCCAGATCTTGGTTGCCCACCGTCTCCACGTCGCGGAGGGGTTTACGCAAGATATGGAGAAAGGAGTCGAGCGGTTGGAGGGCGATCTTGCTGCCTGGCGAACCGTCTTGGCCCAGGCGAAAACGCTGTCCATCAAGATGATGGCGGCGGAAGCCATCAACGACGATGTGGCGGTGGTGTCCGGATTACTGACCAGACCGGATCTCCCAATCAAGCTGTTGCCGAGTTTGGCCGCCTTGGGGCGACCCCTCGACGAAGTCGAACTCTCCCTGCGCTGGCCGATGCAGAATCAACTGGTGCTGGAAGCGAAGACAATGGAGGCCGGTTTGAGAACAGACGCAGGCGGTGAGAGACCCTTCTACCAGCTTGTCCTGATGCGAATGCCGTTACCAAAGCAAAGGACGTTGAACAGGTATGCTTTCTATTATGAGGCGATGATCAAGGCTGCGGAAACGTCTCGAAATAGGCTGCCGAAGCGCTACGACTTCGACCGAACCCCGCCTCAGGGCTTCAGCGATTATCTCATGAACCCCATTGATAATGAGCTGGCCGTTGGGTTGAAGCCGGATTGGGAGGAGTTGAGCGGACGCATTGTGGAAACCGATGCATTCCTCCGTTTGGCAGGGCTCCAAGCTCGGATACGGAAGCCGCCTCAGGAGTCTAATGTCCTGACTCGCGTCGCCAGGGCCGGGCAAGGGTTCTATGATCCCTTTACAGATCTCCCAATGCTCTTCGATGCTGCAAAGAGAAAGCTCTACAGCGTTGGGAGGAACGGCAAAGACGACGACGGTGATCCCAAGCTGGACGTTACTGTGTTGATCGCTCCCCAGTCACCATAGCCTGAAGCCCATCGTGCGCTCAGCGTTTCGTCCACAGAGAGGCGCCTTCCGTTAGTTTGAGACAGTGCCGCGGCATCCTCGTGTAACCCGTCCCAATCACGCGTCTTCCTGGCGGACACACTGTTCCCTGCCTTTGTCAACCAACGTCGGGCGCATGCGTTATCAGGAGCCAAAGGGGTTGTCGCCACTCATTCACTCAATAGGAGGGTTTACAGATGGTCAAGAAAATGTTACTGGTGGGCGGGTTCCTGTCTCTGATGGTGGTTCCGCCGGTTCCAGCCCAAGAAAGCGCTCCTGGCCAGAGGGTTGACACCAGCCGGGGTCAACTCGGCGACCGGATCAATGAGCGATTGGACCGGCGCGGAGAGCGCATCAACGAGCGGCTGGATAATCGGGGGGACCGGATCAATGAACGCTTGGACCAGCGTGGAGACAACATCAATGAACGGCTCGACCGACGCGGGGACAATATCAACGAGCGCCTGGATCAAAAGGCCGACAGGGCGAGGGAGGCCGGCAATGAGGCGCTGGCCGATCGGCTTGATCGCAAGGGCGACCGCATCGAAAACCGGCTGGACCGAAAGGGCGATCGTATTGAGAAACGAATGGACAGGCGCGGTGACCGCATCGAAAATCGGCTGGACCGTAGGGGGGATCGCATCGACCGTCGTCTGGACCGTCCCGCGCACCGCGGCAGGCCGTCGAGCCGTCGGTGAAGGTGCCAAGGACGAGCGAACCACGTCTCGTTTCCAGGGGAGGGTGTAGAGGCTGGATCAGCACCAGGCATTGGACCGGTTCCTGGCCGGTGTCGAGCGGCATGCCTTCCGCATCGCACAGATCGCAACCGGCGATCCTGACGACGCCCTGGACCTGGTGCAGGAGGCGATGCTCAAGCTCGTCCAACGCTATGCTTCTCGCGATGAATCGGAATGGGGGCCGCTGTTTCACCGGATTCTCCAAAGCCGGATTCGCGACTGGTATCGGCGCACCAGAGTCCGGAATCGCTGGCGGCGCTGGTTCGGTGGCGCGAGCGAGGAGGAGCCGGAGGACCCGATCGAAGCGGTCCCGGACACTGGCCAGCCTGATCCCAGTACGCAGGTGGCTCACAGACGTGCTGCTGTCGCACTGGATGAGGCCTTGCGTGAACTTCCGCTCCGGCAGCAACAGGCCTTCCTCCTTCGTGCCTGGGAAGGGCTGGACGTGGCAGAGACGGCTCGCGCGATGAGCTGTTCTGAGGGGAGCGTCAAGACGCACTATTCGCGCGCGCTTCATACGCTGCGCGAACGCCTGAAGGACCATTGGCCATGAACGTGGAGCCTGAGAAAGACCAGACCTGGCTCTCCGCAGCCAAGGCGACGCTGGATCAGGGCCTCGAAGAGCTTAATGCGGAGACGCTCGCTCGTCTCCGCGCGGCTCGCCGTCGCGCCCTTGCGGAACAGCCAAGGAAGTTTCCCAAGCTGGCGCTGGCGGGAGGATTAGCCACTGCCTCTGTGGTGATTCTGGCAGGGCTCCTGTGGCTGCTTGTTCCCAACGGGACTGGTCCACTTCCCGGCCACGAGGATTTTGAGCTGCTGACCTCTGCCGAGGGCCTGGAATTCTACGAAGACCTGGAATTCTATGGCTGGCTGGCGGACCACGAACGTGCGAGCTAAGTGGCTGTCGATAAGCCTCTGCGTCCTGGTGCAAGTGGCGGAGGCGGCTCCTCGCAACCATGACCCCGCACCCGATATGGAACTGCTTGAGTTTCTCGGTTCCTTGGAGACGGCTCCCGGTGAAAGGGTCGATCCCTTGGAGCTGGAGGACATGCCGATCCCCGATACAGACAAGCAGGCTGAACAGCCACGCGGGAGGAAGCCCGGTGAGGAGGTTGGGAAGGAAAGTCGTCGGGAGCGAGTCCCAGCTCCAAAGGCGACTATACCACCTAAGAGGCTTGATCGTGAGTAGCCGTCTGTCACTGGGGATCCTGCTGGTGTTCTTGGCTCTACCGGTCTGGGGGCAGGAAGGTCCCTCGAGCGTGCCCTGGGATCAACTCACTCGCGAAGAGCAACAGCTCCTGCAGTCGTTTGAGGGCAGGTGGGATCAACTTCCATCGGATCGACAGGACCGCCTCCGCAGCGGGGCCAGGCGCTGGGCGGAAATGAATCCTGAGCAGCGACAAGAGGCCCGGCAGAATTTCCGACGGTGGCGGCAACTACCCGAAGAGCAGCGGGAGCGCATTCGCCAGCGCCTTGAACGGTTCCGCCAATTACCTCCTGAGGAGCAGCAGGAGTTGCGACGCACGCGCAAGTGGTTCAGGAGTCTCCCGCCGGAGCGGCGTCAAGAGCTGCGGGAACGGTGGCGGGGCATGAGCCCGGAAGAGCGGCGAGAATTCCGTCGGCAGCGCGGGTTTGACCTGCCTCCGCGACAGGCTCCGCCAGGGCGCCCAGCCCATCCTCGCCCCGGCCGTCCGGATCGGTAAGCCTCAGCAGTCCTACCCACGCGTCAGCTACTTCGGCATTCTGGTCGCTTCCTTCACCGGCGGCTCGATTTTAATTTGCGGGCCCTGGACCTGCGGCAATTGACCCGCCCCTTCCTTCTTCATGAGCCGTTCGTTGTTGGGATCGATGAGAGTCTGACTGACATGGGCATCTTCAGCAGACGCCGCCTCGAGTGCTGCTTTTTCACCGAATGCGTTCGCCTGCCCCGGATCGTTGGCCAACGGTTGCCCGGTCACGGGGGACACGGCATTGCCGGCGGGATAGCCGGGGTGCTTCGGAAGCATTGCCGGATTCGCCAATGCGAGGGAGAGGGAGAATCCCAAAACCAACAGAATGGCAATCGCAACGATAAGAGAGATTTTCATGGCGTGCACTCCTTTCCTCAAACAAACGTGCCCTCTCAGGCACATGCGGCTTGAGAAGGCACAAAGGAGGGGCTCGATCTCGAACCCAAGGGCTTCACTGAGTTACCCCGGCCCCATGGCGTGCCCTCTTGTGTCTCGGAATACCGTCAGCATGCGCTGCCAGATTCCTGATCGTCAAGGGGGTCTTGTTACGTAGGGATGCTCCTGATCGGCGCGGCTTGACAGGCTTCGGCAATTTTCCCCAGAAT
>JBOHOI010000231.1:0-4479 GCA_050731155.1 Nitrospiraceae bacterium
GCGCCAAGCCCAGCGCATCGATGATGATCGACTTGCCCGCGCCGGTCTCGCCGGTGAGCACGTTGAACCCTTCGACGAACTCCACCCGCAGCTCGTCGATGAGGGCGAAATCGGCGATGCTCAGCTCGCGCAGCACGGGCTCACCGCTCGCCCCACTTGAACTTGGCCCGGAGGACCTGGAAGTAGTCCTTCCCGGGCACCTTGATCAGGGCGATCGTATGGTCCGAGCGGCGCACCTCGATGACATCACGATGATAGAGCGTGAATCCGACCTGGCCGTCGAGGGTGAGGTAGGCCGACTCGCCAGCCGATGCCTGCACGATCCTGATGGTCGCGGCATCCGGGATGACGAGTGGACGAAAGGTCAGGGTGTGAGGGCAGATCGGCGTGACCACCAGCGCCCGAAGCGTCGGATAGACGATCGGGCCGCCGGCCGCCAAACAGTACGCCGTGGAGCCGGTCGGGGTGGAGAGGATCAGCCCATCCGCGCGGAACGTGGTGACATACTGGCCGTCGATGTAGGTCTCCAGCTCGATGATCCGCGCCAGGTCGCTCTTGTGGATCACCGCGTCGTTCAGGGCGACGTACTCGGCGATCCGCTCCCCTGTCCGGCTGACCGCGGCGCTCAGCAGGATGCGCCTGGTGACCTCATAGGTCCCTCGGAGGACGCCGTCCAGGGTCGAATAGATCTCGTCGAGAGTCACCTCGGTCAGAAAGCCGAGCCCCCCGAGGTTGGCGC
The DNA here is from genome assembly GCA_050731155.1 of Nitrospiraceae bacterium. Classification (GTDB taxonomy): domain Bacteria; phylum Nitrospirota; class Nitrospiria; order Nitrospirales; family Nitrospiraceae; genus NS-7. The sequence continues at coordinate 740 of JBOHOI010000231.1, forward strand.
CAAGGATCGGCACGTCGCGCGCTCCCACCAATCGCGCGACCGACAGGAGCGTCCCGTCCCCTCCCAGTACGACGAGAAGGTCCACGAGGTCCGGGAGCTGCGCCTTCAGATGACCCCCGGCTGTCCCGGCCAGGGCGGCGGTCTCCTCATCCAGGAGCGGTTGCACGCCCCTGCCCTCCAGCCAGGGCAGGAGGTCCCTGAGAACCGTCCGGGCCTCGGCCTTGTGTGGCTTGGCGATGATCCCAACCCGCTTCACGTCTCGCATCTCAACTAATACAAACGCACTAACTGATGTGACATAATCGCCTGATCTTGTGTCGAGACCACGAACGCGTCGTCCGTTCGACGGTCTCCCAGACGGCATCGAGATGGTCAAACCAGCGATTCGTCGTCGCTTCGTACCGCACCCGCCGCCAGATCCGCTCCTGCGGATTCAGGGCCGGCTGATACCGGGGCAGGTAGGCCAGCCGCAACCGCCGGTGCGTCCGCAGGAACCGCTCCACCTCGCCTCCGCGATGCCAGCGGGCGCCATCGACGTAGAGCCAGATCGTGTAGCCTCGGAGCCGACGGTACAGGTGGCGGAGGGCCAGCACGAAGCCGGCGCGGTTTCCCCGGGGCGTCCGAATCAGGCCCGTGCGGCCCACGAGGGGCGCCACCCACCCGGAGAGGTTGAGCCGCTCCCGGTGCTGGCTGGTGGTCGGGATGCGCAGGCGCTGCCCGCGTCGGCCCCAGCCGCGCCCCACGCGCGGGTGCAGGGTGAACCCCGTCTCATCCTGGAAGACGACGGTCTCCCCGGGGCCGAGTGCCTGGAGTTTTTTTTAGCGCCCGCTGAAAGCGCCGCGCCTCGCTGGCCCGAGCCTGCAGGTAGGTGTGGCTCGCCCGTTTCAGGCGGTAGCCCAACTGGTGCAGCCACATCTGAGCCTGGCGCACCTTCAGTGCGATTCCGAACTGCCGCTTCAGGTGCGTCACCACCGTGGGGCCATCCCACTGGACCCTGGGGAGGCCGAAGGCCTGCGGGGACTGGTCCAGGTGGGCAACCAGCGCCTGCTGGACCTGCGGCGTCAGGCGCGCCGGGCGGCCCGGCCGCCGCGTGGGCCGCAGGGCCTCCACGCCCGTGGCGTTCACGCCGTGTATCCACCGGCTCAGGCTCATGCGCGTCACGCCGAGGACCTCGGTCACCCACCCCGGACGCTGACCCTCCAGTATCAGCAGCAGAGCCGCGATCTTCATCCCACTCCGGGCTCCCGGGATGTCCTTGGCCAGGGCGATCAGCCGTGCCCGCGTGGCGTCGGGATGCGTCAACTCTAAGGTTGGAGTCCTCATACATGGAGCGTACCATCGCGTGGCGAAAATGTCACATTATTTAATGCGTTGGTATTAGTTGCTCGATCTCAAGCTCCTGAAGTGGCTTCTCCTTGTCCTCTTTCTTCTGCTTGCCGAAGACCCCCGCAATCTGGTGGGCCCATTTCTTCGCCTTTGTTTCCGCGACACCTTTTTTCTTCAGTCTTTCAAAGACCTCCTTTCCCATTTCCTTCGTGCGGGTGCCAAGATGTCCTTTCAGGGTTTCTTCAAACAGTTCCGAAGTGCGCCATGCTCGCTTCAGGCTCTGCGAGGAAATCCGCAGTCGCTGTGACCCGCCCATGACAGCGGTCTTAGGGCGCCCCAGCTCGTCGCGATTCAAGTTCGCGGGGGGATAGGAAGTGAGTAGGTGAAGCTGAATGAACTGGCTCATTAATCGGCCTCCTTTGTTAGGTTAGTCCCTTTACTCTTCGGACGGGGCTACTTCGTAATAGGCGTATGCCCAGTTCTTACGGACGGGCTCGCCCCAGAAATAGATGTCATCGGCCAAACTCGTGATATTCGCCAAACCACCCAGTAAGTGAACAGTTCGAATGAGTGGTTGATACAGTTCTGAGCGGTCTGCAATCTTGAGAAGGCGGCGGAAACGATGACCGCTGACGCTGGGACGATTGCTCCCGAACTTGGGTGTGGCCATCTGGACAGCAAAGGGTGATCTGCCGTCATGTTCCCTCACGTGCACAAGTACTCCAGCGACCGCCGCAAGCGACTCGGGGGGCAGATGAGCCAATGGCTTCAGCGCGTGAAGCAGATGGTGGAACGCTGGGCAGAAGGCGACCTCTGTCGGTGCCGCGGCCCGACGTAGTTCAGCCCGGTCGCCACGGGCTTGATCGAGATGTTGCCACCAATCGAGTAAGATTTCTCTGGCCTTTTGATGCTGGCTAAAAGAGAATTTTCCGCTTGTAGTCATGAGTCACCTCTCAAGAACTTGAATTTAGGCGAAACGGACTTGCTGTGGTCCGTTCGCATTAGGTCACCTTCGGTAGGTCGAGGAGTTGGCGGATCTTCTTGCTGGTCGGAGCATTCAAACGGCGCATCTCATGGTACGCTTCAGCAATGCGCTTGGGTTCAACGACCTCAAGCTTATTGTTCTGAGACAGATCGTCAAATATATGTTCCCCGGCACCTGCCAATGTTTTCAGCCATTTCATTTTCAGGGGCGTGAGATCATCGCCAGCGCTCAACTTTTCTCTACATTGTTCGAGCAATGAATAGAAAGCGGATTCGGTCGTCTGCCAGAACTGAGCATCTATGATTGAGTAATCGCCTTTTACTCTTGAGGGGTCACGAAACATGGCTTTCTTAATGCATCGCCGCAAATTGCCTGCTATAAGGACTGCAGTCCTTACCATTTTGGCTACAATGGCCTCATAGTCAGAGCGGATTTTCCTATCAATCTGGAAGAGCGGCATTGTTGCTTCGTACCAACACCGCGCCTTCATGTTGTCCATGTCATACGCGAAAGCCTTCAAACGAGGCGCTCTGCGTAAGACGCTGTGCAGGTCGCGCGGCTTAAACTGACGCTCCAGGAACTCCTTTACTACCCGTGCTGGCATTCTGCGCTCTTCATCATCCTCCTGCACGAAGCCCAGCCAGTAACGATAGTGAACTCCGCCCGGCTGCCCTTTGCGCGGATTGGGTGGTCCTCCTGCAACCTCAGAGTATGGAGTGAGGGGGTGCAACCAGGCGCCTTCGTAGTCTGTTCCATAGTGTTTGGTCACATAATGACTTACTAAGGAGACGGATGAGTCTCCACAGACGTCGCAAGTACCCTTGCTCATCCGTTCGAAATCTATCCGTATTCTCCGAGGCATCCCCCAAAACATTTGAGTTGGATGGACATCCAGTGGCGTCGTCGTCTCACCTGTGTCCCTCTCACTGGTACGAGTTGGCGCCAGCCATGGGAATTTAGCAGAATCGCTAGTTTTCCTGGGATTGCCGCAGCTTGCGAGGAAGGCTCCCTTGGGCAGTACGTTAAGCCAGATCGTTTGCCACAGGTTGTCTCCCATAACTAATGTGGTTAGCGGACCTCCGCCACGTAACGATGTTCGGTGTCCAACGCCACCACTCGGCGCGTTGGTTTGCAAGGTGAACAACGCAGCAGCAGCACATGATAGACACACCTTCTCCACAAAGCCTCGTTTAACGAAGAAGTCAGTATTGTTCTCGAGCGCATTGCCACCCGGAGCTTCGATTAGCAAGGCGCCAATTTCTTTCTTCTCTCCTTCTGCAAGGGTTAGGTCCTGCATGAATCGCGGACCGTTGCCATCGAGGTCGAAGGCAAACGCGACCACCTCGAAGGCCTGCTTGAGCAGGCTCGCCGGGGGCGGTTGTATGAGGTCGGTAAACCAAGCTCGGTCGTCTTTCGGAGGCATAGCTGT
>JBOHOI010000232.1:0-4465 GCA_050731155.1 Nitrospiraceae bacterium
CAAGGGGCGCAAGGACACGCTTGAGTCGGTCTTCGGGAGCGTCCCTATCGGACCCTCGGTCATGACGAAGAAGCTCTGGACGTACGTGAAGCGGAAGAAGCTCGGCAAGCGCCGCTGAGGCGCCTGCGCCTGTCCCATCGCTCTGGCGGCCCGCATCCGGCGGGCCGCCGTTTTTCGTTCACGGACGCCGCCTCGCGGTCAGCAGTCATCGGGGAGCAAAGCATCATGGGAAGTCAGTCATGATATCAAGTCCGTTTGGTCGCACGCCCCGACCGAGTCTGGACGACCGGACCTTCGCGGCCATTTCCATGACGTCGGAGAATTGCTGGGAGAACCGTGCATTCCGCTTTGCAGGCTACGAGGGCGTGCAGCTCCTGGTGGACGGGGACGAGGGCGGCCCCACCCAAGCCCAGCGGCATTTCTTCGAGGAACTCTCCGCGCGATACGCCGAGCTCGAGCCGAGAATTCGCCAGGCCCTGAGTGCCTATCGGGAAGACCATCCACCACAGGAACGCTTTCGGTTAACTGCCATCCATGTTCCCTCATTTCGGGACCAACAGAGCAGGGCGTGGCGGCTGTGGTATGACCTCGAGGGTGAAGAGCATTTCACCTACGGCGTAGAGATGAGCGACTGGGACCGCATCGTTCCGTTTGCCGAGGACTGACGCGAGGGTCATCGGCCTCCCGCCGCCTAACGAGGGTAAACCATCTATGGGCATCCAATACCTCATCACCATTGGGTATGTGATTCTGGTAGTTGTCATACTATGCGTAGGTTGGATACTCACGCGCCGCATTGAAGACAAGCGCAAGCGCATTTTTTGGCGATCCGGTGTTCTGGCCGTCGCGTTTGCCCCCGGGTTTTTCGGAGCTGGACACGGGGGAACAATCACTCCCGCCCTCTTGTCCGCCATGCTCGTTTTTCTCCACGCGAATTGGGAAGATTCCGGAGTCCTTTTAGGGGTTTTGTTCCTTTTCGCCATCGGGCCGATCCTCGCGACGTGGTTTATCATTTATTTCGCTTGGCGGAGTGTCGGGCGGTTTAGGCATACGAGGTGAAACGAAGCGCTCCAAGAGGCGATACGTGCATTTCCTCTTGCAGGGCATATCTTCGATGGGGTAGTGTGGCACCGTACGGGCTTCTGTGGGCGGCGTCTGCTAAAAGGAAGGACAGCCATGGACCAGATTAGTTCGTCTAGCCTCCTGATGCTGCTCTTCTGGGCCAGCGTAGGAGTGATAGCACTCGTCATGGTCGTGTGGATCCTGCGGTGGCTGCTGGGAGTGAACGAAATCTTGAACAGACTCCAGGCCATCCGCGACGAGCTACAAATCATCCGCGAGCAGCAGGTTCCTGCAAGACCTTTCTCCGCGGCGAGACCCGATCTACCCGAAACCGAACTGTCCCACCTCGATATTCCGATTCCGGAAGATTGGCACCTCGGCCGACATGACAAATAGATCGTCCAGCATTTTCGGGGACAGGATATAGCATTGCGCTCGATTCTTCGATCTTGGCGCGCGATGAATCAAGCATTGCAATGTAATTATGCCGCATCGTCTTGGAGGTTGAACGAATGGGGAAGGTCGTTAAGGCCCGAGTGGTGCGGATCGGCAACTCCCGGGGATCCGCGTAGTTGACCAGTATGGTTAATGGTTGGCCCGCATTTAGATGTGCACGAGGTAATTCCGAGTTGCGAAATGAATGACGTGTCACGAGTGAGCGCGCTTCGAGAGTTTGGACACCCGGCCACCTATCCCAAGGTTTTGTCTCTGCTGAGGCTGAAGCCAGGTAGCCGGATACTCGATGTTGGCGCCGGCAGCGGTTACTTTTCCAGGGAGTTGGCGAGAGCCGGTTACGCTGTGCATGCGACGGATGCTCCTCACGGACTAGTTCAGTTTGGAGCAGAGGGAGTTCCGTTTAGCCCCTGCGACCTTAACGGCCCGGGAGATTTGCCGTTTGAACCGGAGTCTTTCGATGCGCTGGTTTGTATCGAAGTTGTTGAACACCTTGAGAATCATTACAACCTCGTCAGGAAGTGTCATAAACTGTTGGTCCCCGGAGGCTTGTTTGTGATTACGACGCCCAACATTCTAAACCTCGCATCCCGGCTCAAGTTTCTGCTTGCCGGTTTTTACCCACTGTTCGGGTACCAATATGAGATTTGTGATGCAGGGGGATACTTTCGACCTCAGAATCATATCTCGCCGTGTAGCTACTGGCAGCTCAGACATTCACTTCACACAAATGGCTTCCGCATCGTATGCGTCGCGACAGAAAAACTGAGGAGGTCGAGCTTGTTTCTTGCGCCCTTGATTCCACTCATCTGGTGGTGCACCTGGAGTGATGCTTTGAAGGAGGATGGGAAGTCAGGGGTGGGGCAGAGAGCCCGCAAAAAGGAGCTGGCGGAGCACATGTTGAGCCGCGCTGTCCTGTTCGGGAAGTCGTTGATTATTTGTGCTGAGAAAGTATCCAGCCCCTAATGTCACCTACGATTCTTCGATCTTGACACGTGATCCATCGAGAATTACAATGTAATTACTTCGTCTTGGAGGTCATACGAATGGGAAAGGTCGTTAAAGCCAGAGTGGTGCGGATCGGAAACTCCCGGGGGATCCGCATTCCCAAGGTCTGGCTGGATCAGCTCGATCTCGACGACGAAGTCGAGCTTGCTGTTCAGAAAGACAAGCTGGTCATTCGCCGAGCCCAGCGGCCCCGCGAGGGATGGGAGGAGGCGTTTCGGTCGATGGCCGAGCACGGAGATGACCGCCTCCTTGACAAGCCAGTAGTGACCAAGTGGGACCGGGAAGAGTGGGAGTGGTAGTCAGGCGCTTCGACGTCTATCTGGTTGCCCTGGATCCCACCATCGGGAGCGAAATCAAGAAGACCCGCCCATGCTTGGTCGTCTCGCCGGACGAGATGAATGCCCATATCGCCACCGTGCTCGTCGCCCCCATGACGACCCGACGGCGGCCATATCCCACCCGCATTCCGTGTCGATTTCAAGGCAAGTCCGGTGAGGTTGTGCTCGACCAGTTGCGGACCGTGGATCGCGCCCGGCTCGTCAAAAGGCTGGGCCGAATCAGCCCGGCCACGCAGAAGGAAGTCCTGGCAGCCCTCGCCGAAATGTTTGCCGAATAATCCTATTGAGGAGCCATCGGATGGCGAGCGGTAGGGTCGGGTGGCGGTGGGGCAAGGAAGCTATAGGGTACGGCGCGCTCGCTGGAGGGGGGAAACGATGCACATTTTTTGGTTTTTGCTGATCGGGCTCGCTGCGGGGTGGCTGGCCGGTCAGATTATGAAGGGTGGTGGCTTCGGGTTAATCGGAGATCTCATCGTCGGTGTCATCGGTGCGTTGCTGGGCGGTTTCCTCTTCGACCTGTTCGGCCTGCATGCGACCGGCCTCCTAGGGAACCTGCTCATGGCCACGGCCGGCGCGATCGTCCTGATCGCGCTGTTGCGCTTCGGCAAGCGGGCCTGAGAATTTCCGCCGCCCAACCAGGCCGTTGCATTCCCATGCAGGCAATAAAGGTGTCAGGAACCTTTTTCTTGCGCCCGCTGGAGAAGCGCCTGGAAGGGCGCTGCTCCCCCGGAAAGGGGTGGCCGAGGGTTAGACCCACGGAATCCTAAATGGAGGATCAATGTTGCATACTGTCCCCGATAATTCCAGGTCGGCTCATAACTTGCGTTGATAGCGTGTGTAGCGTATGGGAATGAGGGCTCGAGAGCGGATCACGCTCTCCTATGAGTGTTACCCGCACTCCCTCCGGCCTATCAGCCTCTGGCGTTTCATACCTCGGAGCCAATGGAAGGTGATCCGCCGGGTGGAGCTTAAGCGGGCCCGACATCGATGTGAGATGTGCGGAAAGGCGGAGCCTCGGCTCGTCTGCCATGAGCAGTGGCAGTTCGACAACCGCCAGCGCGTCCTAACCCTCCAAGAATTCCAGATTATCTGTTTCGACTGCAATACCATCTACCACCCCGGGACGGGCGGGGGCCTATGGGTGTACAAGCAGGGCAGTCGCGTGATGGGAGCCAAGGCGATCGGTCGGCTGAGGCGAGATGGGCTGCTCCCGGTGCCGACTGTGCGGCTGTGGGAGGAGGCGATCCGTGCCCAACGGACCCGCTTTGAAGAGCCCTGGCAGCTCAAGATTGCACCCGCCCTCCGGGCTCACCACCCTGTCCTCCGAAATCAGTTAGAATTAGAGTTCCGCCGGGCCTTCCGCCGTGGACTTCGTCGGCCCCGATCTCATCGATGACCGACCTACCGAGCGGCTCTCTGGGGGCAGCATTGCCGGGGACGTCATGCCAAGTCGAACTTAGCGGTGAGGCAGGGAGGCGCTCGGAGGCGGCATCTCTCGGCTCGCTCGCTGGAGCAGCCCCTGGGACGGGCGCTGGGACCGCGGACAGGGGGGTGGGCGAAGGGCAGTCCCAGGAAATTCTCAAGGCAAGCCTAGTGATGTATAC
>JBOHOI010000233.1:0-4461 GCA_050731155.1 Nitrospiraceae bacterium
CGCTTGATACTGTGATGACTTGCACCCGTTTCAAAAGATCCCATTCGGTCATCCGCACGAGCCCGAGAGAAACCAGAAGAAGCCCGATTCCAAGGGCCGACCAGAGGTACCCTACTTCGACCGGACCCAAATCCAGCATTTTCCTCCCGAAGACCGGAAACAGGGTGGAGAAAGCGGCAGTACCGAAGCAATGCAAGGCCGCTGTCACGATAAACAACAAGATCGTCCGCTGTTTGGCAAGAGCAAACTGGAACCCTTCCGTCAGATCTTGGAGGGTGGAGGTTATGAAAGAGGCGTTTGGGGACGGTAGTGACGCACCTCCCGGAAGGCGAACAGGCAAGAAACAGGTAGCGGAAATCAGGTAAGTGACCGCGTTCACACAGAGCACCTCTTGCGGCCCCAGTGTCGCGATCCCAATGCCGCTCAAGGCCGGTCCCAGGATGACTCCGAGACTCGTAGTGCTTTGCAGCAGGGCGTTGGCAGCCGTGAACTGGGGACGCGAGACAAGAGAGGGAACGGACGCGGTGAGAGCGGGACCGAAAATCGCCGTAACGATGGCGTGCAGGAACACCAGGATATAGAGGCGCTCGACGGTGAAGGCCTCAACTGGAGTCCAGCAGGGAATCAGACCAATCAGCAGAGCTCGCAACACATCCGTCCCGATCAGGATCGGCTTTTTGGGTAGCCGGTCAAGATACACCCCGATCAGCGGGCCGAATACAATCGGCGGGACCGTTTGCAACAGACCGATGGTCGTGGTTTTGAGCGGAGAGCCGGTGATCGAATACACGAACCATAGGAGGGCGAGCTTGGTGACCCCATCGCCAACCTGTGAGACCAACTGGCCCCACCACACCAGTCCGAAGTCACGCGTGAGCAGCCACCGCCGTCCGCTCACGATGGGCCCCAACTCCGTCTGCAGAGAATCCAGCTCAACCTCACTGGACCCGATGAGTTGTCTGTCTCTCATAGGTCATGAAATCTTCAGTATGAGGTCACCGAATCACTCTGCGCCCTCCAAGCGGACCGCGTCGGTCTTTACAGCCTTGACGCCCGGAATCTGCCTGGCAGCTTCCGCCGCTTCAAGCGCGATCACCTGGAAGCGAGTTTTACCACTCAACTCAACAACGCCGTTTTCCGTCTTCACGTCAAAACCCGCCGATTCCAAAGTCTTGCTTTTTTTGAAACGATCCTTGACGTATTCGGTAATGATTTGGTCCCGCTTGCGCGCCATATCCTGCGGCAACTCCTTTACCACCTCCAGCTTGTTGACCACCGACTTTACTCCCTCCAGTCTCTGAGCAATTTCAGCTGCCGCCAGCTTCTCGGTCTCGTTGGACACCTTCCCTGCCAACATGACTTCTTGTCCTTTGGATTCCACATCGAGTGGGTAGTGGAACACCCTTTGGTCAGCCATCAACGCCAGCCTCACCGCGAGGGTAAGCGACCAGGCGGGCTTGCTCAGGGTCTCTTCATTTTTTGGCCCTTTGGCTTTGGGGCCCTGGAGCCTCGGTTCCTGATTTTTGAGTTCCTGAGCCTTGATGTCCTGGCTCTGCATCTCTTGAGATTTTGGATTTTGCATCCGAATCACAGGCTCCTCTGCACGGAGCAGTGTGGTCAGCAAAATGGCGCAGGCCAGAACGGCTCCCATCATCCTGCCCGTGCAAGATATGCGCTTCATGGGTCATACTCCTTTTCCTGTTTTGTGCTTATCAGGAGAATGGAATGCCTGAGCAAAGTCTGCCAATCAGCAGATCCGTCGTATCGCACTGTCCTTCTCGGATTCGCAAGGTGGAGTGAGGGGACAATGGCAGACAGCCACGTGCCTGAGCAGCGGTGAGGTCCGGCTTCGCTTCTCAGGTCTGCCGGGACGTTCCCCGCATGCGAGCCAGTTCAATGGCGCCTCCAACCTCTATGCGCTTGACGTTACCCAGTGTTTGCGCCAATGCCGTCTGCCCTTCAATGGGTTCAGTGGCAACTGCCGTATGGGACCGACTCTATGGTAGAGCACCATCGGATCCACTATCTCCCCGCAATTGACGCACCGCCACCCTTCCCAGTTCAGCCGTCCCATATCGTCTCGGAGATCCATGAACTGGTCGAGAACCATCCACCCTCCACACCTGAGGCATCGCATGGAGTTCCTCCTAAGCGGTTGGCTATTGCTCTTAGCTGACGAGACGTTTCGTTTGCTCGAACACTGTGTTGGCTGCCTGCCGCGCATCTTCGATAAGACGATCCGCGGCGCTGCTGGCGTCATCAGCAAGATGACGAAGCTGCCGACGAGTCTCACCTCCCGCTCGTGGAGCCAGCAGAAGACCAGTCACAAGCCCAGTAAGCAAGCCAGTCATAAAAACCAGTCCGCTGAATACCATGCCGCTCGTTCGGTCGTTCATTGATGCCTCCTTTCTCTTCTTGTCCATTGCGTTGTTTTCTCTGATTACTCTGTCTTCTGGATGGAGAGAGCATAGCCGTCTCCTGCCACCTGCGCTTCAACCTTGTCCCCAACCTCAATCGTGTCTTTCAACTGGGTGGCATCGTTCACGTGTAACGGCACAGCCTGGTCCCCGACACCCTGATCCACATAGAGCTCATCCATGATCATGTGCACTTCCTTCTTGCCGGCCGCGTCCTCCACCACTTGCAAATCGCCGGCGATCATGACTACCTCTCCCTTTACTGTCTGGGAAGCTACCTCCAATGGAACTGATGGGGGAGTTGCTGCAAGACTCGGAACCCTGCCCCCCACCGTGACAACCAAAAACAGAAGGAGATCTCGCGCGATCTTCATGCTATGGCAGTTCATGTCGGACCTCCCTTCGATGAACGCGCTTCATACTAATCCCCTGGATTCGTCCTGCCGAATGGCGAAGACAGGCAGGTACCTTGCAGTGATGATTGTTCGTCAACATGACCTTCACTCGTGCAAGGGGCACTCCCTGATACGCGGAGAGTCGTCACGCAGTAAGAACAGACCAATGATCAAATGGATATGGAGGTTCAGGCGATCAAGGGAGTGTCGTTTGAATCAGGGGTGGGCTAGACATCCTGTCCCTGAGTTTGGCGAACGCATTGCTCTAACTGACTGTTCTATCTTGTGATTTTTGCTACTGACAGGTTTTCCTGTGCGGCGCAGTCTGTCCGAGAAGGAAGGCATTGAGGCAGGTCATACGACCAGAAGAGATTGCATCTCCTCCGATCATGGAGGCTGCCCCTGTTCGTGACGGAGGGGATGAGCTCAGGATCCGGTTTACACACTTGGGAAGACCAGACTATTATAAGGCCATCACTTCGCCTTGGAGCGGAATGAGCCTGTCCATAAAGGTTTCCCTTGTCATCCTCCTGATCGTGGGGGTATCGGCGGTTTCCGTCGAGTACTTCGAGCGCCAATACATCGGGAGCCTTGTCCAAGGAAATTACCTCCAAGAGATCATGGGTGTGGTCCGGCAGGTTGGTGCGGAAATCACTACGCTTTCGGATCTCCGTGACCAGACAGCCCGGGAAATGGAATTGAATAAGCTCAGGGCGAATCGGCCAGACCTCCTTGATGTGGCACTGTATATCCTGCCTGAGGAACAGGCCGGACCACCCATGCTTGTCGTGAGCGCAGGTATCACCACTCTCCCTACACTGGAACGCGCCCCCCCACTGGTCGAACAGGCGTTATTGGAAGACAAATCGGTCAGCGACCTGAGGGGATGGGAAACTGCGCATCGCGTAAAAGTGGCCTCCCCGATTACGAGGGATGGTCGACTCGTCGGTGCCACCTATGCGGAATTCTCGACGGCCCACTTTGACGAAATCCAGACCTCTCAGCGACAGCTGGAACTAACTAGGATCCTGCTGAAAGGCTTGGTCATTGTTCTGGCGATTAACCTCTTCTTGTATTTTAGGGTTCACCGTCCCGTGAAAGCGCTCCTCTCGGCAGTGGAGGCCGTCACTCGCGGCAAACTGCTCACAGCAGTTCCTGTTAGCGGCCGGGACGAGATCGGCCAGCTAGGTGAGAGGTTCAATCTGATGGTGCAGAGGATCAGGACTGCGATAGAGGAAAATAGCCGACTGTTCGAAAAGCTTCAGCATGCGCATGATGAACTCCAGGTCAAAGTGGAGGAAGCCACAGCCGAGCTTCGCCAGAAAAACCGCGAACTGGCCAGGACCATCGAGCTCCTGTCAACTACTCAGCGGGAGGCGGCGCGCGCTCATCGGCTCTCAGCCATTGGCCAGTTGGCTGCGACCGTGGCGCACCAGATCGGCACACCGTTAACTGCACTCTCCGGCCACATGCAGTTACTGGAAGAAGATCCACAATTGGGGGCTGAGGCGCGCAGACGCCTCAAGATCGTGGAAGCCCAAATCGACCGGGCTTCTCGGAGTATTCAGGATCTCCTGGTCTATGCTCGCAAGCCGGAACCGGTGCTGTCCCAGATGGATCTTAATGCCTGCCTGGAAGAATGTGTGGCG
>JBOHOI010000234.1:0-4458 GCA_050731155.1 Nitrospiraceae bacterium
ACAGCACGGTGAGCACGAGACTGATCGTGACGGCAGCCAGGGCAGAAAGCGCAAGGAAGCGTGCAGCGGCGATGCACCCACGGACGAACAGAGACACTCTGAGACGCACATGGGCTGCCTGCCGGGCTAGTCTGCTGACGAGACTCGGGGCTGTGCGGGTTTTCGGCATGCCAACGCCCGCTGCTTGTGGCGCCGGCGCGAGGCTCTCCCCTGCAGCCTGGTACGCACCGGCCACGGCCAGCTCGGGCTCCGGCGGCATAACCCTCAGAAGCTCAGGTGATGGTAACGGAGTCTCGAACGGCGGCGCCGGCTCCATGAATGTCGGGACTCGACTCGCCTCCACGCTGGCCTCAGCTTCCCCAATGAACCGGTACCCTGCCGCTGGAGTCTCCTGCCCTGCTGGCTCAAGCGCTGGCGGCTCCCAGGGTGGCGTTTCCTCCTGCCGGGCTGGCGTTGAGGTCGCCGACGGTTCTGGCTCTGTCACGCTCACGGGCTCGGGCAGTGGCGCCTCAACCTCAACCGCAGGAGCCAGTTCAACGGACGGCAGAATCGGATCCACCTCTTTGGTCTCTGCAACAGCCGGCTCAGCCTGCCACTCTGCTTCACTCTCAGGCGTGATTGATAATTCCGGCAGGCCGAGCTCCGCAAGCACCTCAGGAGGCAGCGGCGGCAGTGCTTCCACTGTGCCTAGGACCGAAGCAGCAGCTGGTTCAGCATGCAGCTCAGCCGGCTCGGGCTCTGGCAACGGCAGCTCAACCTCCGGCGCCATATGGAGGGACGGCAGCAGCGGGTCCCTCTCCACGCTTGATTCCGGTTCGGCTGGCGCAGAGATCTCTTCCGCCTCAGTGGAGACCGACTCGGTCGGCTCCACAGCTGGCTCGGTTTCACCAGCCGGCGTAGGTGGTGCGTTGACCTCGGCCGTCGTTTCCGCCGTGACGGAGGTGAACGTCGTGGCAACCCCAAACATGGGGCCGAATCGGCTGGCGACAGGGCTGGTGGGAGCTAATTCCTTGACCTTGCCGAACAGGTCGGCCGCCCTGTTCGGCTGGTCAGGGTCTGGATCCTCCACGAGGATTTCGATAGCTTTCCCGTACTCGACGACTGCCGATAGAGGATCGCCCTTTTCTTCATAGACATTGCCAAGCAATTCCAGAAAGGGCACACACCGTGGGCCGGCCGCGAGGTATTCCTTTAGCAGGGATTCCGCAAGCCAGAAGTCCTGGCGCTGCATGGCTTCCTGCGCGAGTGATTCAAAGGCGGTCTTCGCGGTCATGAGGCTGCCGAGTCTGAGGTGGAGCGTTGCGAACAGCCGGCGCCCCTCGAGGTTGTCGGGGTTGGTGGCAAGCAGTTGCTTCAGCACACCAGCAGCCTGGCCGTATTTCCCGGCGTTCATCTGCACGATGGCTTCTTCCAGCAAGATATTTTTCTTCACCGCCTCCGCGGCGACCCGCTTGTGAGCGCGGAGGGTGTTCTTCTTGTCAACAGCGCGTATGGGAGTCTTCTTATCGGCGCGCACGGTCCAACCTTCTCGTCAGTCTCGGAGACGAACTCTCGGTCATTGCTGGCCGTCCATTGTTGCTTCGGTTTCCGCTTCGTTTCGGCTTCAGCTGCCTTTGAGCCAGAAGCCAGGTCAATCTACCAGCCAGGTGCAAGGCAAGTGCCGGATTGCGTCGCACATGAATGAAACCCATACCGCTTGAAAAATGAACGGGTTGCCCTCACAGTTGCTCTGAGTTGACCGGCAGACGCATGACCGTTGTGTGCACACATGTCCCTAGGCCGGCAAGCGAGCCTCTGGCATTTTCTGGTGTAGAGCACGTTTTCCGGAAAAGAGAGTGCCGCCCTTCATGGCGTGCGGCTCTGTCGAACCTGACCCCGTCAGCCAGAGGCCTTTCTTTCCAGGCAATTCAGTGGAGGCCTCTCCGGTTGAGCATCCAACACTTCGCGCACCTTATCCGCAAGGGCATCAGGAGTACAGGGCTTCTGGAGAAAGTTGGTTCCCGGGGTCAAGACACCGTGATGGACGATGGCATCCTCGGTATAGCCTGACATATAGAGGACCTTGACCTCGGGTCGCACACGCAACAAGCGTTCTGCCACCTCGCGTCCGTTCATCTGCGGCATCACCACATCGGCCATCAGCAGATGGATCGTGCCTGGGTGCTGACTCCCAATCACCAACGCCTCGATACCATGCCGCGCCTCCAACACGGAATAGCCGCGCATCCGAAGTGTGTCGCGCGCGAGGGCCCGGACCCCCGGTTCATCTTCCACGATCAGGACGGTCTCCGTGCCGCGTGGCAGGCTGGCAGGAACCGTGTCTCTCCCCCTCTCTGCGACGGCCTCGTCCACCCTCGGCAAGTAGAGTTTAAAGGTGGTCCCCCGCCCTATCTCGCTGGAGACGTCAATGTGGCCGCCGCTCTGCTCGACGATCCCATAAACGGTGGAGAGGCCGAGTCCAGTTCCCTTGCCCACCTCCTTGGTGGTGAAAAACGGCTCGAAGATCCGGGCCTGAGTCTGCGCATCCATCCCACATCCGGTGTCACTGACCGCCAGCATCGCATAGCGGGCAGGCCCTTTCAGACTCTGCCCATGTCTGTTTGCCGTCGTCATCTCCACAGTGGCGGTCTCAATGGTAAGCCGACCCCCTTGGGGCATGGCATCGCGGGCGTTCACGACCAAGTTCATGATGACCTGTTCAATCTGTCCCGGGTCGGCTTTGACGGGCCCCAGCTCCGGATCCAGCGCCGTGACCAGATGGACATCTTCGCCGACCAACCGCTGTAGCATCCCTTCCAAGCTGGCCACCACGGCGTTGAGGTCAAGGACTTTTGGCTTGAGCACCTGCCGCCGACTGAAGGCCAACAGCTGCTGGGTGAGCGAGCTGGCCCGGTCCCCGGCCTTTTTGATTTCCATCAGATTCCCGCATAGCGGACTCTCGTGGCCGACTCGATCCAACAGAAGCTGACTGTACCCCGTAATGATTGTCAAAAGATTGTTGAAGTCATGGGCGACTCCGCCGGCCAGTTTGCCGACGGCTTCCATCTTTTGCGATTGACGCAACTGCTCTTCCAATAGCTTGCGCTCGGTGATGTCAACCGCCATGCCGCCAAGGAATCGTTTCCCCGAGACATCGGTGAAGGGAAACTTAACAACCAGCCAGTAGTGGGGAGAGCCATCGGGGGCAGGAACAGTTTCTATCAGTTCGACAGGCACACCTCCGGCAAAGACCGCCAGATCGTTCTCTCGAAGCTTCCGGGCTGTCTCCTGAGGCCATAACTCGAAGTCCGACTTCCCCAACCAATCGGAGCGCGTCAATTTAAAGAACCGCTCGAACGGTTGGTTGGTATAGACCATGTGCCCATCTTCATCTTTCATAAAGGCCACGGCGAGACCGCTGTCCATGAAGGCCTTAAAGCGTTCCTGACTCTCACGCAGCGCTTCCTCTGCCCGCCGCCGCTCCCATTGGCCGATGACCAGAGAGACAAGATTCGCCGCGGCGACGGCAAACATCTGCTCGTCCGGCATCCACTGATGACGTGCTCCAACGTGTTCGTGGCAGAGAACCCCGTCCAACTTGCCGGCGACATAGATCGGGACATCCATCATCGAGGTGATCCCGAGCGGCTGCAGGTATCGTTGCGAGAATTCGCACGTTCGGGCATCCCGGTGCGCGTCGTCTGCCGCGATGATCTCGGAAGCCGCCAGCGCCTTGAAGTAGGCAGGGTAGTCCTCGATCAGCAGTTCCATGCCGGACGAGTGACGGTGGGTGCTCAATTCGTACAGTTCGACGCAAGAGATCGCCGAATGCGCGTGGTTATAGCGCCAGATGCTCACGCGCTCGGTCTTCAGCGTCTTCGCCACCACTTCTGTCATACGCCCTAACGCTGCAGCCAAGTCGCGGGCCTGCAGCGGGTTACTCCGGCTGAGGTCGTTCAAAGCGGAGAGCTGTCGGATAACCCGTTCGAGGTCCACAAACTGCCTCTTCGCACGTCAGTGGGAGAATGTCGGTCGGGATCATTCCCCTAGGAAATCATGATAAGGAAAGGTTATCCAGTGAGGCGGGAAATGTCCAGAAAAGCGTGAAATTCCGCATTGAAGTCAACGCGTGATGCGGTTGGGAACGACGTTCTCTCATATCTTGACCGTGGTGCAGGCTGACGAGGACCGTCCCTGGAACGTCAGCTCAGCGATACCGGATTTGTCCAGCTCACCTTTGCCGATCTCGACCAGGCGGCGATATTGCTGGAACGTGACCGTTGCGAGTGGCGGGGTCACCCCAACGGTCTCAGCCAGCCTCAGGGCAATCCCACAATCTTTCGCCGCGTGCGCGGCCGAGAAGTAACGGTCATGGGCGCGGTTCTGCATGTCTTCGCCATCCGTCTCGAGCACCCGGGAGGCCGCTCCCGTCTGCGCGAAGACCTCGCGCAACATCGTCAGGTCCAGCCCCAGGACCTC
>JBOHOI010000235.1:0-4445 GCA_050731155.1 Nitrospiraceae bacterium
TTTCAGTGACACGATCTTGCCGTTGATCTTCGCGCCCACACAATGGTCTCCGATCTCAGTATGGATGGCGTAGGCGAAGTCAACAGGGGTCGACCCGAGCGGCATTTCCTTGACCATGCCCTTGGGCGTGAACACATAGACCACATCATGAAAGAGATCGAGCTTGACCGAGTCCATGAACTGACGGTTGTCAGGCAGATCCTGGTGCCACTCGACGAACTGCCGCAGCCAACTGAACACCTTCCCATCCTTGTCGCCGATCTGACCGCGTTCTTTATATTTCCAGTGCGCGGCGATGCCATACTCCGCGACCCGATGCATCTCCTCGGTCCTGATCTGAAACTCGACGTGCTCGCCCTTGGGACCCACCACCGTGGTGTGGAGGGACTGATAGAGGTTGGATTTCGGGATCGCGATGTAGTCTTTGAACCGTCCTGGAACCGGGCGCCAGAGGGAATGGATCAGGCCCAGGATCGCGTAGCAATTCATCTTGGCGTTCGTGATGATCCGGATCGCGGCGAGATCATAGACCTCCTCGAACGAGATGGACTGCTGTTCCATCTTCTGATAGATGCCGTACAGATGCTTGGGCCGCCCATGGACCTCGCCCGTCAGGCCCGCGTCAGCCAACGCGCGCTTCACCACCTGAATGACTTCCTGGATGTACTGCTGGCGCTCTTCATCACGTTTCGCAACCCGCAACGTCAGATTCGCATAGACGTCAGGCTTGAGGGACTTGAGACAGAGGTCCTCCAGCTCGTTCTTCATCCAGCCGATGCCAAGACGATTGGCCAGCGGCGCGTAAATCTCGAGCGTTTCCTGAGCAATCTGCTGCTGCTTGGCTTCATGGAGATGCTCCAGCGTCCTCATGTTATGGAGCCGGTCAGCCAGCTTGATGAGGACGACCCGGATGTCGTCGGCCATCGAGAGGACCATCTTTCGGAAATTTTCTGCCTGTGTCTCCTCGTAATTTCTAAACGGGATTTTCCCGATCTTGGTCACCCCGTCCACCAGGCGCGCAATGTCCTTGCCAAACTCGTGTTCCAATTCCTCCGGTGTCGCGAGCGTATCCTCCACCGTGTCGTGCAGTAATCCGGCGACGATGGCCGTCACGTCCGATTTCAACGCGGTCAACACCCCGGCGACCGCGAGAGGATGCTGGAGGTACGGTTCGCCCGACTGCCGGGTCTGGCCTTCGTGCGCCTTGGCTGAAAAGGCGTAGGCTCGACGAACCAGTGCCACGTCCGCATCGGGGTTGTAACTTTCAACCCGCTTGATCAACTGATCGATGTGAGTGATCGTCTCGTACATGGACGTCGGGTTACACAGTCTGACTCAGCTTGACATCCCTGATTCGCAACTGCACTCGGTCCAGGCCGTTCCAGCGGTTCATCTCGGGCACAAACGCTAGATCCACGGGCCGCTCGGCCGACAGTCCGAGATCGGCCAGAGACCCCATCCCAAACCCGATGCCTTCAAACGGCAACGAATTCCCGTGACGAACCCTCAGCTTGAGGTGACCATCGCCGACCACCCGTGAATCCAGGACCGCCAGATTCCTGACGGCGAGCGTCGGTTCCGGATTCCCCGCCCCAAATGGATGCAGCATGTTCAGCTCGTGGACAAGCTGCTGATTCACCTCCCTAAGATTCACCTCCGCATCCACGTGAAGTCCCGGGAGTTCGGGCTGATCGCCGGCCCAGCTCGACGCAATCTGGACGAGTCTGTCGCGGAACTCTGAGAGACGGGATTCCTTGATGGTAAGACCGGCAGCGCTGGGATGGCCACCAAAGCCTTCCAGAAGGCCGCGGCAGGCCGAAATTGCCTCATACAGATCAAAGTCCCTTACCCCCCGCGCCGATCCCTTGCCGACTCCCTGTTCATTGACCGCCACCACCACTGCAGGCCGGTGGAACCGCTCCACCAGCCTGGCTGCCACGATCCCGACCACCCCTACATGCCAGCGCCGCGACCAGAGTACGAGCGCGGCCGGAACATCCGTAGTGCCAATCGCTTCCAATGCTTCGGCCATGATCTCTTTCTCGATCCGCTGCCGGTCCCGATTCAGACGTTCAAGCTGCTCCGCGAGCATCCTGGCTTCCAACTCGGATTCCGTCGTGAGGAGGCGAACGCCCGTTCCACCATGGGCCAGTCGTCCGGCGGCGTTAATCCGGGGAGCCAGCTTGAAGGCGATCGTACCGGTCGTGCAGGCTCGGGTGACACCGGCCACTTGTTTCAGCGCACGGATCCCACAGCGGGCGTCTCGGGAGATCTGCGCGAGCCCCTCGCGGACGAACCATCGATTCTCATCCTGCAACGGGACGACATCCGCCACAGTGGCCATGGCCACCAGATCCTGCAGTGAGTCCACAGCCACGTCTCTACTCCCAAATTTATCGGAATAGGCTTGGACAACCTTGTAGGCCACCCCCCCGGAACAGAGTCCCTTGAATGGATAGGCCGAATCCGGCCGATGTGGGTTCAGAATCGCCTGCGCGGGGGGGAGGTGGGCCTCGATCTGGTGGTGGTCGGTGATCACGAGGTCCAGCCCCAGCCGATTCGCCACCTCGACTTCATGATGTGCGGTGGTTCCACAATCTGACGTGACGACCAACCGGACGCCTTCCTGCCAGAGTGCACGAAGTGCCCCCTCATTAAGTCCATACCCTTCCCGGACACGATGGGGAATATAGGCTCTCACATTGGCCCCGAGCCCCTGGAAACACGTCAGATAAAGGCTAGTGGCCGAAATCCCGTCCACGTCATAATCGCCATAGAAACATACCAGCTCTCCACCGCCAACCGCCCTGTGCAGACGATCAACCGCTTTCTCCATGTCAGGAAGCAGGAACGGGTCATGTGGGATGGCATGAAGGGGCGACAGCCATCGACTCGCCTGTTCTGTCGTGGTCACCCCACGAGCCATCAGGACCGAGGCGGTAATCGGAGAGATGGAAAGGGAATGGACGAGCGCCGCTTGCTGTTCTCGATCCACCCTGTTGACGATCCACCGCCTGGCTTTCATGTTCCTCCGTGCTCCAAACGGCACCACTTCTCAGCGCTCACAACCCGCTGAGATTTAAGAAAAATACTAGTCGTTCGCAAAAGCTTTGTCAAACCAGCCTGGCAGGCTGGCGCTCTACAGCCTGGGATTGGCCGTGTTCAGCACGAATGACCGAGCTGACATCAAGAAAGGCAACAGGAAGGCAGACGACACAAGACACACTATGCCCGGCGAACACAAGACCAGACGGAACTCGATGGGCATTGTCCAAACGGGTAAGGATTTACAAGCGAGTGACGAGGGTTGACCTGAAGGCGGAGGGAACGTTCATTGGGAGAGAAACTGGCGAGCGAGAATACCCCTTGGCAGCCCTGTTACGACGACCAGTGCTGGCCAGCTCACAGGAGCGAGAGCCACGCCTACTCTCCGCCCTTCTGCACATAATTCTTCACGAACTCTTCCGCGTTCTCTTCCAGAACGTTATCGATCTCATCCACGAGCTTATCAATATCCTCCTTGATTTTCTTGCCGGCCTCGACAACCTTGGGATTGGGCTTGACCTCCTCCTTCGCCTGCACATCCCTTTTTGACTCGGGTCTCCTCTCCTGTTTTTCCATAGGAGCACCTCCTCCTCACATGGACCGCACTGGGCATGACGACTAGTAGTCAGAATACTCCTCGTTCCTCACTCCGTCAAGCTGGTCCCAGGTCGGCGCTTTGTGGAGTCTCTCCCACACGCTCTCTCTTACCGCACAAGAAAGGGGACAATGAGAAGGGCCACGATGTTGATGACCTTGATCATCGGGTTAATGGCGGGACCAGCCGTATCCTTGCACGGATCACCGACAGTATCGCCGGTCACTGCCGCTTTGTGAGTTTCACTACCCTTCTTCCCCTGCTCCTCGATGAACTTCTTCGCATTATCCCATGCCCCTCCGCCGCTCGTCATCGAGATGGCCACGAATAGTCCCGTCACGATGCTGCCGACGAGAAGGCCACCCAATGCCCGTGGTCCCAAGATCGCGCCGACCAAAATTGGGGCGATGACCGGGATGAGTCCGGGGATCATCATTTTCTTAAGGGCAGCCTGGGTGACAATGTCCACGCAGGTCGCGTATTCGGGTTTCGCAGTGCCTTGCATGATCCCCGGGATGGTCCGGAACTGCCGTCGTACTTCCTCCACGATCAAGCCGCCAGCTTGGCCGACCGCTTTCAAGCACATCGCGCCAAAGAGGAAGGGTAGCATGCCCCCAAGAAAGAGCCCGACCAGCACATCCGGGTTAGTCAGTTCGAACCCGCTTATAGTGCTCCCACCAGCCACTTCCCGAGCATATTCCGCGAACAATACGATTGCCGCCAGCCCCGCCGAGCCAATGGCGTAGCCTTTCGTCACTGCCTTGGTGGTATTGCCCACCGCATCCAGTGGATCGGTAATGTTTCG
>JBOHOI010000236.1:0-4426 GCA_050731155.1 Nitrospiraceae bacterium
TGTAAGGAATTATAACAGGCCAAGTCAATTAAGTAAATGGAAACACCATCCAGTTTTTGGCACTGCGCGGGCGCGACAGACAAAGAACGATGATTACGGACGAACGGCCTGTTCCGTCATCCGAAACGAGCTAAAATGGCCTCCATATTTCCGTATCTTGTCGCATGCCTCTTCGGGGCGGTTGTCGGGAGTTTTCTCAATGTTTGTATCCACCGCCTCCCCAGGCGTGAATCCGTGGTGTGGCCAGCGTCCCATTGCCCCTTCTGCGCCAGCCCGATCGCCGCATACGACAATATTCCGATCCTCAGCTATCTCCTTCTGAGAGGACGATGCCGGACCTGCCGCGCGCTCATTTCTCCGCAGTATCCGATCGTTGAACTGGCGAACGGAGTTGGCTATTGCCTCATTCTCTGGCAATTCGGGGCTGGGTGGCCGGCAGCGGTTTACGCCTTGTTGTTTTCCTCCCTGTTGATCATCGCCTTCATTGACTTCTTCCATCAGATCATCCCCGACGTAATCACGAAGCCTGGAATTGCGTTGGGCCTCCTCTGCGCTATCACCATTCTGCCGGTTGGATTGTTAGAATCGGTTCTCGGCATCCTACTGGGCTACGGAATCCCCTGGGGAATCGCCAAGGCTTATCTGTACTTTCGCGGGAAGGAAGGCATGGGACTTGGAGATGCGAAGCTCCTGGCCATGATCGGGGCCTTTATGGGGTATAAGCCGATGCTACTCACAATTATGGTCGGAGCCATGGTTGGCTCGGTCATAGGCTTTACGCTCTTTGCGCTGAAGATCACACGCTGGGATCAGCATCTCCCTTTCGGCGTCTTTCTCGCTCTTGGAGCCGTGGTTTCCATGTTCTTCCACCGCGAAGTGTTGACTTGGTATTTTGGATTGATCGTAGGACCACGGTGAAAGCTTGCATTCTGTATCTAAACGGATGATCAACCGTATCTGAACAGTGACACCCACGGGCGCTGCGATTGTTCCGCGCCCGTTTCTGCTCGGTTTCTTCCTCCGCTCCTCAATCGCGATTTCCTTTTATCCACCGCTTGATTCGGTTAGATGGCATCTCTCTGATCCTCACCTTATCACTCTGCTGGCACACGAGTTCATTTCCTGGCACAGGATTTGGATTCATTCAGTACCAGTCACAAGCCGAGCGTCCACAGTCTCAAAGTCTGAGGGAGGGAGCCGATGCCAGAGCGGGGAGCGAGCTTGATCGAGCTGATCGTGGTGATAGGGTTGATGGGCCTGATGGTGGCCTTTGCCGGAGAGAGCTTTGTGGGGGCTACGTCGAGGTACCACGACAAATCGGTCACCACGGAGTTGGCGGCAGAGCTTCGAGCCGCCCGTCATCTGGCAATCACGAGGCGAGAGCCGGTGCGAGTCGTGTTCGAATCGGAAGGCACGAGGCTACGGACCGAGCGAGCGAATGCACCAGGGCTACCGCTCCGACAATACGAGTACTCGGGGAGAGGCATCGTTGTGGAGCGGCTGTCCAACGGTCCCTCGGTCGTGTTTTATCCCAGTGGTCGGGCAGCCACCCCCACGACGATCACTCTCCGCAACACGCGTCAGCAGCGGTGGCAGCTCACTGTGAGTCTGACCGGTCGGGTCTCTGTGTCATGAGGAGGGAGGCCATGAGCCAGCACTTCGGTAGGGTCCAGCCTGTTCTTGGCGAAAAGGGCTTCAGCTTGATCGAGGTCATGTTCGCCATGGTCATCCTAGCCTTTGGGGTACTGGGAGTCATGGGCATGTTTCAGTGGGCGGACCACGGTCTGCGGCACGGGGCCAATGGGACAAGAGCGTTAGCCATGGTGGAATCGAGGTTAGAGGCCAAGCGAACAGTCACTTGGGATGCACTGTTTCTGGACGATCTGGACTCGGATGGTATCCCGGAGATCACGATGCGGGACGATGGGACGGAAGGAGACGCGGAGGCTGGAGATGGGGTGTACACCGCGAGCCGGGAGCAGGATGGCATTCGTCTGGTCTGGACTGTGCAGCCTGATCGGGCCGGCTCGCTGCGCAGTGTGGGATCAGTTGTGATTCAAGCGCGGGCCAGCTATCAGGTCGGACAGAGTCAGTGGCGGGAGATCCGAATCGGAACCTTGCGGGCGAACCCGCAGTACTTAGGAGCCCGGTAGAGCAGAAATGAAAGATAAACGGAGGGATCTGATCAATGCGGCCTCGACGTGTGAATGACTGCGCTGGCATCTGTCTGACCGAGCTGATGATCGCCATGGCCGCCGGCGCGGTGGTGCTCTCGGCGGCGGTGCAGGCGCTGACTCATTTCCAGCAACGGCTGTGGACGCAGCATGATGCCATCGCCCACCATCAGGACCTGCGTATCGGCATGGAAGTCATGGAGGCTGAGCTGCGCTTGGCTGGGACCGGCGCGCTGCCGTTCAGCCAGGCGCTGCTCAAAGCTGAACGGCAAGAGGTCGAATTTCTGGCAAACCTCGGCGGACTAGCCACTACCTTGACTGAGCCGGTCTCACCGAGCCAGTCGGAGTTGACGGTGCATGACGGGACTGACTGGTCAAAAGGGAAGCGAGTCGTAGTCTGCGGGAGCGATCGGTGCGCGGAGGGCCGTCTGAGTCGTGATGGTCAGCGGCACACGCTCAGCTTGATCGAGCCGATTGGACAGGCGTTCCCAACCGGGAGTCTGGTCTACGTGTCCAATCAGGTGCGCTACTATCTGGGAAAGGATCGCCACGGCAGCTCCAGCCTGATGCGCCAGGTAGATGGCGGAGCCAATTCCTTGATCGGGGACGTGGCATGGTTTCAACTCGCCTACCTGGGCCAAGACGGCAAACCGACTCATGATCCCGCCCGTATCGTCCGCGTGCGAGTAGATGTGGCAGTTGGCGAAGGTCGGCGAACCATGACGAGCGAGGTCGGCCTTAGGGGACGATGACAGGGACAATATACAGGGGAGTCCAATTGCGATGAGGTGTACCATGGAAGGGACTGTGAACAAGAACAGGGAACGAGGGGCTGCGCTGATCGGGTCAATCATGGCGGTCCTGCTGCTTTCGATGCTGGGAACCGTCTCGCTGAATTTGGCCACGCAGGAAATCGAGAGCGCAATAGCAGCGCGCGATGGGGCGGTGGCCCACCATCTTGCTGAAGCAGGAGCTGACTTGGTGGTGCAATGGTTTCACGATCCGAACTCGGCTCTGAGCGGGCCGGCTGGCAGTTTGTTTGTGAAGCAGTACGATCTCCCTGAGGCTGGTCCTTCATTTTTTGATGCGAAGGGGGTCTCTCAGTTCTCTGGAACCGCAGATCGCCCGGATCTGTTGTACGACGCTTTGAGACCGGCTGATGATCGGCTCTTGAACGACCCAGCTAACGGATGGTTCCGCTCGCTGCGCTCGTTGGGGCGTGTCCTGAAACTGAAAGTGTATGGACCGACAAGGCCAGGGCTTCTCTGCACGGTCGAGGTCACAGCCGGAGCGGCTGGGACAACGAGAACCCTGTCGGTACAGCTTGGGGCTCGCACGATCCCACCGCTCAGGGCCGGGGTTCAGGCTGAGAACGGCGTGGTGAGTCGGGTCCCGGAGGGTCCGGCGCCTGTGTGGCTGCATTGGGGGGATCTAAAGGTGAAGGGGGATATGAACTTCGGAAAAATCGAGGAGCTGCCAGTCAAGACGACGCAAGCGCCGGTCACTGGGCAATCCTATGCTGAGATGGCTCGCCGAGAGGATCGATGGCTGGATATTTGGCTCGGTGGTTCAGCTCTGTTCTCTCCGTCGGCTTCGGGTCCAACGGCCACGCTCCCCGCGAATCTGTATCCCCATCGGGATCCTTCACCCGGCTTAAACCTGGACCGGTGGAATTATGAGACCATGAAGCAGTACGCGTTTCTCTACGGTGCGTACTATGGAATGGATCGGAACGGCTTGCTCTATCCGAACGGGATTATGGAGACAGAGTTGGGGCTGACCGCTGATGAGGTATTCGGGTCCAAATTAGTTGGGGACCACCACGGGCTGGTGTTCGTGGACACGCTGGATCAGCGTCCCCCTCGTGGCGACAATCTGGGAACCCTCTCGCTGGAGACTGAATATGCGGAAGGCTTGTTTGTGGTGAATGCTCATGTGTCACTGAAGCCCCAGGGGACCGGCAAGTCGGTGCCAGCCCTCAGTCCGCCTCACGAAGGGTCGTCTTCGCTGGCAACTAGGGTCCCGATACAACTCACCGGCGTACACCTTCAGGGCGTGCTCTATGCAGCAGGCGACGTAGTGTTTGATGGTCGGCCGCGGGTCTATGGGGCCGTGATGGCGGAGGGCAGAGTGGTGGGTGGCTCCACAATCGGGGAGACGCTCGAAGTCTGGTACAACGACGATCTACGAAGTGGACTGTTGCGGGGCATGCCGCTGGTCTATGTGGCTCCGGGAACGTGGCGGGAACAGTA
>JBOHOI010000237.1:0-4420 GCA_050731155.1 Nitrospiraceae bacterium
CGATCGCCGCCTCCACTTCGGCGCGCACCTGCCCCGTGGCCTTCAGACGAGTGAGGACAGAGGCGGGCAGGTGCAGGGCCTGCTGCAAGAAGGCGAGGCCCCCTGCTGACATCGGCAGACAGCGATCGGGACGGCGGCTGGCGCAAGGACTGCAGACCAACCCTCCGGACACCGGGGAAAACTGCGCCAGCCGAATTCCTTGGGCCGCACCACAGGCCGCGCAATGGTCAGTCTGGGGCCGAAAACCGGTCTGGCCGAGCAGCCGGATCTGGAACAGCAGCGTGGCCAGCGTGGGATCGTTCGTATCGTGAAGTGAACGCAAGCCACCCACCAAGGCCTCGAAGATGCGTGGCCCCGGATCTCCCTCCGCGGTCACAGCGCTGACGAGATTGACCATGCGCGCCGCTGCGGACATCAAGGCGAGGTCCTCGCGAAGCTGGGGAAACGTCTCTCGGATGTCCACCTGCGTGATGCGATAGAGCGGATCATTGCCCTTTTCGAAGAGATTGAGATCACAGTACACAAATGGCTCCAAGGCGCTGCCGAACCGGCTTTTGATCCGCCGCGCTCCACGGGCGACTCCGCGCAGTTTGCCATGCCGGAGCGTAAAGAACGTGACGATCCGGTCAGCTTCTCCCCACTTGCGGCTTTTCAGTGTGATCGCGGGCGTTTTGAGCAGCGACATAAACCGTTAGGCGTCAGGCGTACGTTTGCGACTTTCGTGTCGTTGCGTCTATCGCGTCTGCTGCGTCCGTGGCGTCTCTTGCGTCTGTCGCGAAAGACGCGCCAGTCCGGACGCTATAGACGCGAAGGCCGCGGCACGCGCTGGACGCCCCCTCACCCCCTCACGTTTCACGGTTACTTCAGGTGTTCAAGCAGCGCCGTCGCCAGCGCGAGGTAAATCGTGATGCCTGTGATGTCGTTCGCGGTCGTGACAAACGGACCGGCCGCGACGGCCGGATCAACTCCCATCCGTTTCAGCGCAATCGGCATGATCGTGGCCATGCTGGTTGAAACCAGGAAAGCCATAAGGATCGAGGCGCCAACCACCATGCCAAGGAACCCCTGCCCATGCCACAGCAGCCCGGTGAGTGTCAGGAGCACGCCGCAGGCAAGCCCCAGGAGAAGCCCGACCCCGACCTCGCGAAAGAAGACCTTCCACACGTCTGTCAGCTCGATCCGACCAGTCGCAAGCCCCCGAATGATGAGCGTCGAGGACTGCAGGCCTACATTGCCTCCCATGGCGGCAATGACCGGAATGAAACTGACAATGGCCACCACTTCCTGGATGGTATAGCGGAAATACCATAAGATTGCTCCGGAGAAGAGACTGCCGGCCAAGTTGGTAAACAGCCACGGCAGCCGGCGGCGGGCCGCATCCAGGCTGGAGGACTTCATCAACGTGTCCTCTTCGGTCGCGCCGGCCATCTTCAGCATGTCCTCAGTGGCCTCCTCGCGGATGACGTCCACCACGTCATCCACCGTGATGATGCCCACCAAGGTGTTGTCCTTCTCCACGACAGGAATCGCGAGCAGATTGTAGCGGGCCACCTGCCGGGCCACTTCTTCCTGATCCATGTCCACCGAGACGCTCATCACGTCGCGCGTCATGATGTTCTTCAACGGCGTGTCGGGCGGCACGGTCAGGAGCTGGCGCAGGGACAAGACCCCAACGAGGTGATCCTCCTTGTCGGTCACATAAATGTAAAACACCATCTCCGCGTCGGTCGCCCGCTGCAGACGGCGGATCGCCTCCTGGGCTGTGGTGTCCTCCGAAAGCGAAAAGAACTCCGTGGTCATGATGCTGCCGGCCGTATCCTTGGGATACTTCAGCAGGTCGGCGATCTCCGTGGAGTCCTCCGTCTTCATCAACGTGAGAATCTCCTTCGCCTGCTCCTCCGGCAGCACGCCCAGAATGTCGGCCACGTCGTCCGGTCCCAGATCCTTCAACAGCCAGGCCACGTCAGGTGGCGGAAGATCCGCGAGCACCTGCTGGATGCTGCCGGCATCCAGTTCGCTCAACACCTGTCCCCGTTGGGACTCTCCGCGCACCAACTCGAAGATGGTCCGTTTTTCCTTAGGCGAGGAGAGGTGGGCGATCACTTTGGCAATGTCCGCCGGGTGCAGCCGGGCCAGCATCTTGCCGAGGTTCGTAATCGCACCGCGCCGGAGCAGGCGTTGGAACGAAGCCAGGAGAAGGTCAAACTTGGTTTGCCCCTTCTCCATTGGCTCCTTGGAGGGGTCTTTTAAGGGGTCCTTATCTGCTTGACGCACGCGCTCGGTCGGTTGCATTCCTTCAGTCTTTCAAGTCCTCACGTCTGAAAGTCTTCACGTCAGAATGTCCTAAAGTCTTGAATCGCGACCTTATGACGTTCGACGTTCTATTCGACGTGCTAATATCCCAGTTCGGTCAGGAGCTGCTCATCCTCCCGCCAGCCCGAACGGACCTTGACCCAGAGTTGCAAGAACACTTTCATCCCGAACAGTCGTTCCATCTCGATCCGCGCATAGGTCCCAGCCGCTTTGAGTCCTTCTCCACGTTTTCCGATCACGATCGCTTTCTGGGATTCTTTGTCCACCACCACCGACGCGGCGATCCGCGCCAATTTGCCTTCCTCAACAAACCGATCAATCTCCACGGCCACCGAGTAGGGGACCTCCTCGCGGGTTTTCTGGAGGATCTTCTCGCGGATGATCTCGGCTGCCAAGGTCCTCATCGGCTGATCCGTCATCACATCTTCTTCATACAGCGCCTCGCCCTCCGGCAGAACCTTCACGGTCAGCTCCAACAATCGATCCACGTTGAGACCCGTTTGAGCCGACGAGGGGACAATCTCCGTCCAGTCCAGCATCTTGCGGTACGACTCGATGAGTGGCAAGACCCGGACCTTGTTCACAAGGTCCACCTTGTTGATCAGCAGAAACGCGGGCTTGCCTCCCTGGCTCATCGCCGCTCGCACCTGTTCCAGAACAGCGCGATCCCCAGGACCAGGCGGAGCGGTCGCCTCCACCATGACGTAGAGGAGGTCTGCCTCCCGCATCGCGTCCAACGCGGTTCGCACCATGCGCTTGTTGAGGAGGTGTTGCGGGCGGTGCAGCCCGGGGGTATCCAGAAACACCACCTGCGCACCCGGGAGATGCGCCACGCCGAGGATGCGCGTCCGGGTTGTCTGTGGCTTGTCCGAGACAATCGCAATCTTCTCCTTGAGAATGGCGTTCAGTAGCGTGGACTTTCCCACATTGGGCCGGCCCATGATCGAGACAGTCCCTGTCTTCATAACCAGGCCCCGCAGAGCGAATAGCTGATAGCCGATGGCCGATGGTGATGCCAGGGGAAAATCACCATCTTGATTTTTCTGTTTCTTACCATTGCTACCTGCTATTCGCCATCAGCTATATGCCATTCGCTATTTGCTCCCCTCTCGTTCCCGGACGATCTGATAGACCGTCTCCCCTTTCCGGACCAACCCAAGCCGCTCCCTGGCTAACTCTTCAATCCGCGCGGGGTCATGCTGGACCTGGTGAATCTCGGTTCGAAGCACACCATTCGTCCGCTCAAGTTCACGGATGTCCTGTTCCAACTGCCGGACGTGTTTGCGCATTTCAAAGTACTTGGGAACCCCCATCTCGTCAAAAAAGAATGATCCCAACAAGACAATTGCGAACACCAATCCGACCAGCAGGATCCTCCGAGCGACCAGCCGCCGATGCTGAGGACTGCGGCTCCGGTTCCGTCTCGTCATCTATCGCCTCTCGCGTCGCGCTTCTTGCCCATCATCTAGCACGGACCGCATCCCGCCCTGGATAGAGAGCCTCGGCTCCTAACTCTTCCTCAATCCTCAGCAGCTGGTTATATTTCGCGACGCGGTCAGTCCGAGACAAGGAGCCGGTCTTGATCAGCCCGGTGTTCAATGCGA
This sequence comes from Nitrospiraceae bacterium, assembly GCA_050731155.1. Classification (GTDB taxonomy): domain Bacteria; phylum Nitrospirota; class Nitrospiria; order Nitrospirales; family Nitrospiraceae; genus NS-7. The sequence goes on from JBOHOI010000237.1 coordinate 3,918, forward strand.
CCGCCACATCGGCGATGGTCGTGTCCTCGGTTTCTCCGGAGCGATGCGAGACGACGGTCGTGTACCCTGAATGTTTCGCCAGCTCGATCGCCTCTAGCGTTTCGGTAAGCGTCCCGATCTGATTGAGCTTGATCAGGATCGAATTCGCAATGCCCTCCCGGATGCCTTGGGCGAAGATCTCCACGTTGGTCACGAAGATATCGTCCCCGACCAGTTGTACCCGATTGCCCAGACGCTCTGTCAGCATCCGCCAGCCCTTCCAATCCAACTCGCTCAGCCCGTCCTCGATCGAAAGAATCGGGTAGCGATCCACCAACCGCGCATAGTACCGGATCATGTCCTCCGACGACCGATCCGGTGGCTTCTCGGCTTCGAGCCGATAGCGTCCTTTCTCATAGAACTCGCTGGCAGCCGGATCAAGAGCCAGCGCGATGTCTCGTCCAGGCCGATAGCCGGCCCCTTCGATCGCCTCGACAATGAGGCTCAGCGCCTCCTCGTTCGAC
>JBOHOI010000238.1:0-4399 GCA_050731155.1 Nitrospiraceae bacterium
GACTGGGCCGCCGCTTCGCCTTTGAAAAGCTGGTCAATTTTGATCAAGCAACGTGGCGCAGGCTCTGTCAGGCCAGCCGGTCTCGACAAACTCAGGGCAGCCCCCTCGTCGTCTATGGGTCCGATCGGCATGGGAACGCGCTCAAGACAGCGCGGGCTAACCTCGAAGCAGCCGGGCTGGCCGACGCAGTGTCCCTGAAGCAAGCGGATGTGCTGGACCTTAAGCCCCCAGCAGAGGAGGGCATTCTGGTCACGAACCCGCCCTATGGAGTTCGGCTTGGCGAACAGGAGGAACTGGCTGCGTTCTATCCACGACTGGGCGATGGCCTGAAACAGCACTTCCCCAACTGGCGCGCCTATATCTTCACCGCGGACCTGCGCCTCCCTAAGCTGATCGGCTTAGCTGCCTCACGGCGAACTCCCCTCTTCAACGGCGCGTTAGAGTGCCGGCTGTTCGAGTTCAAGATGGTACGGGGAGGAATGCGGCGTCGAAGAACGGGTTCGACTGAGACAGCGCGTAACTCCCTGATCCGCTAATAGGTTAGACCGCTGACGCTTAAGGCCTAGAGCCTGCCCTGCAAAAATCTCATATCGTGGTAGATTCAGAACAGCTATGAGTACAGTGAGGCAGTCCTTGCGGCGGCTTAGAGACAAACATACGACGCTAATCGGACTTTTCACAGTCTTCACAGCGCTTTCAGTCTGCACCGTTGTTCATGCCCAGCCCATCGTCGTGCGTTTCACCGAAGGGACCATGCACGGCTTCCTGGTCCTCCGTTCAGGGAACGACGAGACCATTGCACAGGGAGAGCTTCTCCAGGTGGCGCACAGAGACCGAGTGGACAGCCGGCTCGTGCTGAATTTCAAGGATGGCTCGCTGTATGATGAAAAAGTGAGTTTCTCGCAGCGGCGAGTCTTTACCATGCTGAGCTACCAGCTTATCCAGCGCGGGCCTTCGTTCCCGGATACTCTTGACGCCTCGATGGACCGGAAGACAGGAGAATACCAGGTTCGTGCGCGATCAGGAACCGACGGACCGGAGGAGTTGGTAGCTGGACGACTCGAGCTGCCGCCGGACGTGTATAACGGCATGATCGTAACCGTGTTAAGAAATCTGGCACGAGGCGAGAATGAGAAAGTGCAGTTTGTAACCTTCATGCCTAAGCCGAAGCTGATCGAGCTGGAGCTGCTGCCGGTGGCAGACGAAACGGTGCTGGTGGGCGACCAGTCGAAACACGCGACCCAATATGTCCTTAAGCCGCAGGTTGGGAGTCTGGTACACTTCTTCGGCTCGCTCCTGGGAAAACTACCGTCCGATTTTCGCTATCACTTCTGGATCTTGAGCGAAGGGGTTCCCGCCTTTGTACGATTCGACGGCCCCCTGTACCTCAACGGGCCCATCTGGCGGCTCGAGCTGCTGAGCCCCCACTTGTCCGAAAAACCAGACAGTAAGGTTCTCCTCCAGAAATAGAAACGAATGGCTGCCACCATATGGCTTTCTTCCCCATTGCCGGTCTGCTCATCCTTACATTAGTCGGCTGCGGCCTGGGGAAATCCTACGATGGCGGTTCTTCCTCAAGGCAGGAGCCTGTACAACCTGCCGTTGCATTCCAACCGGTGATTGCCAAACTCCAGGAGCAAGTACAACGCGATCTCGAGCGACACCTGGCCACCCAGCAAGCCTCCACCCTCAAGGCATTGTCCACGGCTGAAGCCTTCCCCGCGGCCTTCAAACGACCTGTTATTCTGCAGGCAATGCGCAATCCTTGGGCAGGCCTCATGACCCTTGAGAATCACGGCCACCAGATTGCAGAGCTGGCCATGTCAGGTCAGAAAAGCCTGCCTGTCCTGCCGGTACTGATCGAGGTGTTGGAAGCGGGAATGGACCGCTCCTCCGATTCCGTGAAGCCTATCCCTATTCCGTCTAGCACAACGCTAGAGGACCAGATCACCTACATCGTGGCCATTCTCGAGCAAGCCCACCAGTTGCGTGAGAAGGCGTTGCGGAGTCTGAGCCAGGCCGACCGGCAGTTCCTGTTCGATCACGCGGAGCTGATCGTCGAAGACTTCTCCCCGCAAGTCGCGGACCCCAGCGGACAGACTGTGCAGCGGGCCAGGGCAACCCATCGCTTCTGCCAACTGGTCAATGAGCAATTGGACTATGGTGCGCTAATAGCCGCCGCGCAGGTGCTGGCTCGCTTCAGCGACAGCGAGTGGCTGCAGCGGCTCCCTGCCCTGTTCCAGAGTCGCAAGGCCGCTCCCACGCCGCCAAGTGGAGTGACGGGCGAGGTGCTCCTGCTGCGGGAGACTCCGTACGGCCTGATCGTCATCGGTGGACCGGGACCTACCAGCTACGACCTCGACAGTCGATTTGCGCTGGTCATCGATCTGGGCGGTAACGACTTATACAGAGGAACCATCGCGGCGGCGGCCGATGTCCGACACGGCAACAGTGTGGTGCTCGACCTGGCCGGACACGATACCTATCATGGTTCACCACTGGGGCTGGCAACTGGCCGGCTGGGTGTGGGATTGCTCATGGATCAGGCGGGCGACGATGTGTATCTGCTGCCCCAAGGTTCCGGCGGTACTGGCTTCGCCGGACTGGGCATCCTGCGGGACCTGTCGGGACACGATCAGTACATCGGCGACAAGTTTACGCATGGAGCTGCAGTGGGCGGGTTGGGCTTGGTCCTTGATGAAGCTGGACAGGATACGTACGCGAGCTTCGGCTATGCCATCGGCTTCGGAGGACCATTGGGGATCGGCGCGGTCGTTGACCTGACCGGAGACGACAGCTACCAGTGCGGCGACCGATACCCAAGCAGTTATAATGCCTCGGACGCACCAGACGCCAAGCCCGGCGACCGCCTCTTTCAGTACGACTGCTTCGGACTTGGAGCCGGTTCGGGGATGCGTCTGTTCACCAAGGAGGCTGAGCCCCTGTCATACAATCTTGCTGGCGGATTGGGCATGGTGATTGACCTCGCCGGCAACGATCGCTACCACAGCTCCAATTTTTCACAAGGCGCCGGCTACTTTTTCGGCGCAGGGCTTAAATTTGACCTCGTCGGCAACGATGACCATGATGCGGCTCGATACGGACAGGCGGCAGGAGCGCACTACAGCCTGGGACTTTTCATTGACGCCCAGGGCGATGACCACTACGCCTCAATAGGCCCGTGGTACAACGACGGGGCGGCCTGGGACCGGAGCGTCATGCTCTGTATAGATGCAGGTCAGGGGAATGATGTCTATGACTTCCAGTGGTCAAGCGGACTCGGTCGCGCCGATCATAACGCCTGGAGCGTCTTCATTGACGAGGGAGGGAGGGACCGCTATCTGGCACAAAACGGGATGGGGATGGTCACAGACAACAGCTTGAGCGCATTCTTCGATCTGGCCGGCAAGGACGAGTATGTCACCGGTCTTCAACCAAGCTCAGGCGTGCGCGACAACGGACGCACTCTGGTGGACCCAGCAGGCGGCCTGTTTGTTGACCGTTAAGAGGGAATTGCTCCCTGAAGCAGGAGGTCCGCGAACACGAATCCATCCCGCGACACCACCGTCCCTGGCACGATCGGGATCGGTGCAGCGAACATGGGACCAGCATAGGCGAATGTATGGAACTCTCCCCGTTCCCCACAGGGATCCACGCCAGCCGGCAGCTCGTCGAAGAACTGTGCATCAAAGATACGGCCAACAAACGACGGGGGCAACTGTTTAGGATCAACGCAGGTGAGGCGGGCTCGCAGGCCAGCCGACACCATGGTTCGAGCCAGGCTAGCGGTGTCGAGACCCCAGAGCGGGAAGATCGGCTGGATGCCGGTCCCTGCAAGCGTGTTCTCACGGTATCGGCGTACATCCTCAAGGAAGAGGTCGCCGAAGGCAATCTGAGTGATCTCATCGGCCCGCGCACGCGTGATGGCTTCCCCCATTGCTTGCTCATATTGCTCGTTCGGGCATGGACTCGGGATGAACACTTTGACGAGTGGCAACCCGACCGCCGCAGCCTGCGTCTCCAGGAGCTGCTCCCGTACGGCGTGCATCGCGACTCGCCCGGCTTCGCGATTGATGGTCGTCAGAAGTCCCACGACCTCGACGGTGCCTTGACTACGGAGCCTGTGAAGGGTCCAGGCACTATCCTTACCGCTGCTCCACGCTAGCAAGGCTTTGGGTCGCTCAAGACCTCGTTTTGCCATGAGTGTTGCCACGGAGGAGAGGTAGCAAGACGGAATGCAACAGTCAAGGCCTCACAAACAGGACCAGCCACCGCGACAATCCCGAGCGCGTAAGGATCTAGAAGGAGGCGAGACTAATGATTGGGAAGAAGTTACAATAGGACAAAAGGCTTGTAAAAGGAGAAGTCCTATGATGAAACGGAGAGCCGTGCTCAAAGC
>JBOHOI010000239.1:0-338 GCA_050731155.1 Nitrospiraceae bacterium
CTTCACGCCGCCTCGCGCCAGAGCCGCGTTGACGCCGAGACTGTTGCTCAGATGGTCCAGCCCGATCGCGCGCAGCAATCGCTCAACCAGATGTCCCGTCGCCCAGGCCGTCACCAGCCCAACCGACAGAATGATCACCATCGCAAGCACATTCGGCAAGAGTGCGAGTACCTGCTTGCCGAGGGCCTGCAATGGTCCCAGCAGAGCCGTTTCAACAAACTCTTTCATAGTCCCCCCATCCTTCCTGACAACGAACGGCGAGGTGCTCGACACTGGTGTCTGTTCGCCGTCAGCTGTCCGTTCGGTGGTGCCAGCGTTTGATCAGGTATGGCTTCTGC
>JBOHOI010000239.1:348-4394 GCA_050731155.1 Nitrospiraceae bacterium
ACGTGAGGCCCTGTGTCTCCAGTACAAAGCTTGCGGTGCGACCGAGGTAGAGCGGAGTCAGCGCCTTGAGCAGATGCTCCCGCGGCATGACGCGACTGTGATAAGACACTGCCGCGTCATAGAGGAGCCGGGCCCAGAGATCGTCCGAGATTCGGAACTCCTGCACAGGACAGTCCTTGAGCGGCACGAGCCCCCCGACGGTCTCCTCGGCCAGCATCTGACGCCAGATCGGCTCCAGGTCCATGAGACCCTGCCGGAAGCTCACGACCATGCGTTCGACATTCACATTAACCGGTTCCACACCCACTTCGTACTGGAAGCCGAAGACCTTGACGGGCTGCGATTCTGCCACCCGAGCCCAGACTGTCTGATGCTCTTCCATCAGCGCGAACATCGCCCCCATCACCTGAACCAGCATCCCCGAAAGGTCCGCGGCGGGATCCTTGGGATTATGAATCTTCGCGCCCAGGAAGCTCTGACAGACGCGCGCGCCGCTCGCGATCGCCTCCGTGGTCATCCAGATGTCGATCCCGAACCGGGCCACATCCGACTCCCAGACATGCTTGTCCAGGAACTGCTCCACCAGCTTGCCGGAGAAGCCGAAGTCGCCGCCGATCGGCTGGCGGATGCGTTGCCCGTACAACGTCCGGGTCAAGGGATACACGATGCTGTTCGTGATCGTCCCATCATACTTGTGCCGAAGGTAATACGGCGCGACATAGTCATAGCCCTCCTCAAGCACGGGACGGACCAGCAACTCGATCCATTGCGGGGTGATGCTGCGCAGGTCCGAATCCACCACGGCGCAGGCTCTGGCGTTGAGCCGACGCGCGATCTCGAAAATCGTCCGGAACGCGCTGCCTTTCCCCGGGATGCCGTGATACGGAGTGATGATCTTCTGCAGCGGGCCCTGACGATCGCTGATCAGCATCGCGTCGAAGTCCACCACGGTGCGCGCGACCACTTCGGGCGTCCCGTCCGTCGAGCCCCCGTCCGAATTCACCAGAACCGCCCGAGCACCGTTAAAGTACTTGGCAAGACCCGCGCTGACCGCCCGAACCACGTGGCCAATGGTGTCGGCATTGTTGTAGCTCGGCACACCGACGAGGATGTCGGTCTCGCCGATCTCGCGGAGTTTGGCTTCCGTATCCGGAGCCAGTGGGATCGCCGCCACGGTCATGCGCGAGCCTGTTCGCTTTCCACCGTGGGATCCCATTCATGATCATCCTCGACCGCCTCTATGAGACGGCCGAAAATGTCGGGCACGGCGGCCGCTACACGGCTCCAGTTCGACATCATCGGCACCCCGAGCGGATCTTCCAGGAACACCTCTGTGGCCTGCTTGATGCCTTTCACAAACACCTCGACAGCGGTCCGCTCTTCGTGTCGGTCAAACTTCAAACTATTGATGGCGGCATCATCTTCATATCGGCTGATGCCCTCCTGAGCAGCTTGCAGATAGGTCGCTCGCAGCGTCTTAAGAGTCCCTTCCGACAATACAATGCCCTCGCTGGCCAGGTTACGGAACAAGGATTTGGCGATATCCACGCACATTTTGTGCAAGCCCGCTTCCGGGTTGTCCGCGGAGAGCGTCTGATGCTTGTGCTCGTAGGCGTCTGCGATATCGACCTGACAGATCCGTCGCAACGCGCAGTTCCGGTACACTTCCGCCAACACCCCGACCTCCAACCCCCAGTCGCCGGGAATCCTGTTGATCCGTGCCAACTCTCGAACCATGGCAAACTCACCAGCAAGAGGGTACCGGAAGCTATCCAGAAAGGTCAGCAGGGGTTGAGGCCCGACCTGTTGCTGAAGACCCCGGATCAGGGGCGTGATGAACAGCCGAGTCACTCGGCCGTGGAGACGATCCGTCACACGACTGTAATAACCTTTGCAGAACTCATAGCCGAGGTTCGGGTTCGCAACTGGGTAGCACAGTCTGGCCAGATACTCACGGTTGTAGCTCAGAATGTCACAGTCATGCAGCGCAATGACCTTGCTCTGGCGACGAGCCAACACGTACCCGAACGCGATCCAGCAGGATTGCCCTTTACCAGGCCGTCCGATGTCGATTTCATGGCTGACAAGTTCCTTTAAGATCTCTTGAACCCGTGGTCCATCCACCCACACAAGACGGACATTATGGGGCAACTGTTTGAAATACTCTTTCGCGCGGCGAAACTCCAGCGCCGAGGCCTGCCCGAGAACCACGACGATTTCATTCAGGTACCTCACCGACTTGAGGTGTTCGACGATGCCCTTCAATGCCGGCCGTTCCAGTTCGGCGTAGAGCGAAGGCAGCACCAACGCGATTGGGTTGGCCGTCGCGTGACGCTGCAGTTCAGCCTCGAGTTGCTCCAGGTTCGGCTGTCCGAGACGGTGCAACACGGCGACGACGCCATTCTGATAAAAATCGGACATGATCTCCTCCTGAGAATGTGGCACCGCTGGCCCAAGAGGGTATACACCGCCCTTGCTTCTGCTTCGCCGCCGGCGCGGAGCTTATGCTATCACAGGTGACGAGGGGTTGCCTGCTCGAATTCTTAAAGCTGGGGGGGCCAGATTCGAGCGGGCCGATATGGCGGCTTCTTCATGGAGAGGCGACAGAACAAGCTCTCTCGCCAACGGATCGGAACTATTCACCCTTCAGACTGAGCTTCGTCGTCACAGCCTTCACGATCGTCGCTTTGCTCAGTGACTCCACGAAGCTGTCTGGGGTCTGTGGCTGCGGGAGAGTCACTTCCACGTTGTACCAGCCGGCATTGACCTGGCCTGTGTGCCCGTGGATTTCCCGGATCAGGCTCGCAATGCTTTCTTCGGACGTGCCGTCCTGGAACGAGACCCAGAACATGAACGGCCGCTCCTGCGTCTCCTGCCGGATTTCGGCCACCTGGGCACGTGTCTCAAGTACCGCGATATCTTTGTTCATAGCGGCCTTTGCGGCAGTGAGGCTTTGTATCTGATCGCGCATCCGTTCACGGTCAGCCGCTGCGCTCCTCAGCTCAGCAAATAACCGTGTCTCAACGCTTGCATTGAGTTGCTGCTGTTCTTGAGCCATCACATCAACAGCCCGTTGCACCCGGGTAAGTTGCTGTTTCTGGGCCTTGGCGGTCCGCCCGAGGCCGGTCAAGACTGTTCCCTGTCTGACGAGGGCATCCTCGGCAGCAGCCAGCTTCCTACCGCTCGTTTCCGCGATCGTCATGACTCGAGCAACAGTCTCTTTCATTCCCCAGCGGTCGGTCAGCCGATCCGCCACTAGAAGGACAACCGAGACCACCAGAACTGCCTGGCCCACCGCGGCCGCCCTTCGCCAGACATCGGAGGGCAGCGAAACGCTCGGGGTTGGAGTGAGGCTTCCACGGCTGGGAAGAATCAGCGCTCCAATGCTCGCAATCCCCGTCTGTACAGCCGTCAGCATATTCATGACCCGGTCCCGTACGGGGCTCGCCGCACGGTAGGTCACCCTGACCGAACCCCCTTCCAACCGATTTTCTACGCTCACCTCGAGGGTGCGCTTGGCCACGGGAAACTGCGCCCTCCTGAGACCGGCCGTCTCCGCACAGAGACCGCCGACGAGGAGTCCGGTCGAAGTGCGGACCTCAACGGCATGAATGGGTCGTCCACGACTGGTGAATACCGACATCGAGCCGGCACCACCACAGGTCAAAGTCCCGACGCATTCGTGATTGACGAACACCCGAAGTGAGTCAGGCCTCTCGCGTCGTCTCCGTTCCCCAAGGTCGCGGAGCGAGTTAAGCAGATGTTCTCGATAGGCGCTGAGTTGGCCTTCCTGCTCGATCCCCATTGCTATCCCCTCCATTTACTACGACGAGGGCCATGACCCCGCTTCTCTGTAACGGTCTGACATGCAGGTCAATCCGAGGCGGAGGGATGCCGTCCAGCCTGTCCTGCCGGAAGGCGTGAACATCCAAGAGACATTCTCGACACAGGGCCAGATGCCACACCCGATAGTCATAGCCGTACTCTTCGCGGAACAGTTCAGCCCACTGGTGAGCGGTAAGGCATCGAAAATGCTCGGGCTCGCT
>JBOHOI010000240.1:0-4363 GCA_050731155.1 Nitrospiraceae bacterium
CTTTGAATTCACGAGAGGCAACACGACCAGCTTTCAACGCATTGATCAGTTGAGTGCCCCACTGTCTGATACTGGATTCGTCATGTGTCATCTTGAGCCGCTGAAGCCACTTGGTCAATTCAACGCCACTGAACTTTTCCTGTTGACTCTTCCAGAAACTTCTGGCTTTTGGCAAAAGGTCCACCTCGACAAGTACCGATGTAATTCGCTGACCAAGATCGAACTTCCAGTCCCGTTGCGCGACGATTTCGGCCATCTCAATCACCTCCTTGATACGATCTTCTCCTGGTGCATATTGACCACGGCTCTCCCGCCGCCGGGCACGTAGGATTAGTGTTACTGCCTGTCGTGGGTTAGACAATAGGAGCATAAATATGCCCGAGTTTAGCTGTCGGTAGCGTCCGATGCGAGCGTAGCGATTGGCAATACGATAGGCGACACTTGCTCGCATCATATCTTCCAGATATATAGCCTGCCCATTCACCGAGAATGCTGTTTCCGTTACCACGTTGTAATGCATCGAGGGGGCATCCGTCACCAAGTGCAGGTCGTACATTGTTGCCTTGACGAGCTCTCGTCGCACTGCGCCGCTGACTTTCTCCTCACCGACGAGCCGTTCGGTGGGGATACGAATACCAACCAAGTTGCCCAGCACGTTGGCCGTCGGCAACACAAAACCTTTCAGGTTAGACAGCCGTCCTCGACTAAGGCCTAGCATCGCCAACTGATCATAGCCGCCCGTTAAACCCATCATTGCTTCCAGTTCGGCCAGCTCGGCTGCATCTGGCCCAGGTTCCTCTTGGTTGCCGTTCTCTGCACTCTCGGTGCGCCCACGCCGAACAAAGTCCACAAGCCACTGTAACTTGTTCTTGGGCAGAGGACTGGTCAGTAACAGGTATTCTCTGCCCTTGCTGATACTCTGTCCCTCCTTGCTAATGCTGGCAATAGGTAGGTCCACGTAACCTGCCAAAAAGCACCAGCGACACACTTTGATTTGTCCACGAACCTTCCGAAAGGTCTGGAATACGCTGTCCATCTTTGGATTGCCGGTGATCAGCCCTTGAGCCTCTATCTCTTGCGGGAATCGACGGCAAACGGGACAGAGTGCAGCATTCTCGACCTCGTTGCTCCTCACCAATGGTTGTCCATCCAACAACGCCACCTGCACGAGGGGTAGACTGTAGGTTCCAGCAGCAATGTCTGCCTGCATCCTAAGGAGCTCCAAAAGGACATTGGTAACCGAACGATTATAGTTTCCAGAGGCATCAAACAACTTAAGAAGTGTGGCCGCAGAAGCCGCCAGTGTTTTGTCGGCCTTCTCGAGAACACGCTGATTATTTTGGGCACTTTTGCTCAGCCTCACGCCTTTCTTCTTTTCGGCGTTATCTTTTGACTTGGCGTATATTCCCACTTCAAAGCGATCCAAACTGCCATCAGCCACCCGCGAAATGTTTTGAGTGATGTTTTCTCGCAGGTTGAGACGAGGCAGCAGTTCCAAAAGCTTCATGCGGATTGGACCCCAAAGCCCTTTGATACCACTCACAAGGCCGCCGGCGAACAGTTCGTCAGCTCCATCGGCAAGATGTGAAAGATTATGTCTTTCCAGCACTGTCCGTACTGACTTACGAGTAAACAGTGCGATTGCCAACCTGCGGGCTATGGCTTCGTTGACAAGGACGTACTTTAGGCTATCGATCTGCATCGACCCAGCCGGAGGTAGTTCGCTCAAAATCGAGTCGTAAATCTCCTCCTCAAATACGCTGTCGTATAGCCGCTTAGGGTCAACCCTAAAACCCGTAAGCACACTTCGTATTGCATCCGGCGCTCCAACCACCCAAAGCGATGCACCTCTTTGTAATAGGGGGATAATGCCTGCGCCTTTTAGTTGCTCGCTTAATATGCGGAACACCATATCGGCCAGAAACAAGTCCTCAACAAACTGACCAGGAAGGCCGATATGGTGAACCTCCTCATCAAAACCATTTGTGAAATCAAGGCTACGTACCAATTCCAGGCTCACTTGCAGATATGGACTGGCACACAAAATTTCAGCAATGTGGCCAACCACCCCAGCTCCTATCGCGGATGCGAGGGCATCAGCCACGGGTACTAAACTCACGTCCTTGCACCGTCGCAACAGATCGGGAGAATGATAATGGTGAGTCTCACAGACACTGAGCAAAAGTTCCCGGTCAGCTTCAGAGACAGCGGCGTCAGCAAGGATGAGCAGTTCTTTCATCCTGGGATGATCAAGTAATTGGCCGAGAAATTCGGAGGTGTGGGGCGTGTGCACCCACCTCCCCGACTTAAAATCCCCAGCGATCTTCCCTACATCATGGCAAAGAGCCCCAGCGCGAATCAGTTCAGGGCGCTGAACCACCGCAGAATTTTGCCCAATGAGATAGTTGGCCACTTGGAGCACATATAGAGAATGCTCAAAAATTGTAAGAGGAGGGTCAGTTTTTCCCAGACACGTTAAGTAGCTTTGGAAAACATCCATTGTCTGACCTCCGAAACACGGATCGCTGACTAACCCAACACCGAGTGAGAAGCAATTCCCGGTTTGGCTCAAGGCTCATTAGCTAAGTACACATGTTGCCCTGCGCGAGGATGTATCCAAGGAAGTTCGTGAGTCGGGCAGCAAGAGTGGAGATCATCGAGATCCCGGTCGAGACACAAACCTTATCTTACGCGGCAACCATGACAGGGAGGGGCAATTGTTCTACGGGAATTTCAGCGCGAACCCCTTCCATCGCGTATTTTTCAATCAAAGCCTCGGCTTCGGCCCGGACCTCCTCTCGGAGGGAAGGCGGCTCCAAGACCTCGGCTTCCTGGCCAAAGCCTAAGATCCAGCTTTTGATCTCTGCCGTATCGGCGACCTCCAGTGAGAGGAGCAATGCTCCCTCTGGAAGCCATTGGATTTGCTGACTTTCGTGCCAGGTCCGTTCCGCAATCCACTTCGCCCGGTGACGGCTGAACCGGATGCGGACTATGACTATCTCTCCCCGGAGGATGCCGAAGCTGGAGCGCATATAGACCTCAAAGTCGAAGTCTGTAGGGACCGTGAAGGTCTCGCCAGTCCTTTGGAGGTCTCTGATCCGCTCCAGGGCAAAGATCCGGACCTCTCCCCGCAGATGGTCATGAGCCACAACGTAAAGGCCCCCCTGGTAATAGAAGAGGCGGTACGGGTCGATCCGGCGGGTCGTGAGGGCTTCCCGGCTGAAGGAGTAGTAGCTGATCTCCAGACGCTGCGTGTCAATGTTCGCCGCCGTCATCGCTTCAATGAGATGGCGTGCCTGGGAGTAGTCCTTAAAGGCGGGACTTCGAGCGGTTAAGGATCCGTCCATCTGGTCGAGGAAGACGTGGGCCTCACGAGGGAGAAGAGCTCGGATCTTGGCGTAGGCCGAATCGAGGGAGGCCTGCAATGGGGTCCCGTCCAGCGGCTTCAAGAGGGCCCGGCTGAAATGCAAGGCCATCAGCTCGGAGAGGGCAAGGGGAACCGGAAGGTCCGATTTGTATCCCTCCACGAACCTCCACAGCTTCTGTTTGCCGTCGCGCTCCTCAGCGACCGGAAATCCCACCCACTGGATCTGCTCTAAATCCCGCATGACCGTACGGGGACTACAGTCTAGCGCGATGGCGAGCTCTTCAAAGGTGTAGCCCCGACGGGTTCCTTCCAATAGCCGGACGAGCCGCCATTGTCGAGTGACCTGATCTCCCCTCGGCATCTCTCCATCCTCCCAAAACAAAGCTCCTGCGGACAGAACTGGCCGGAAGCGTCACGTAAGCCCCGGCATGCGAGATTCGGGCCAATAGTGGACGCATTGCTACTTTCTTCGGTTTATTCACGATCGCCCTCACCCTGACCCTCTCCCCAACTTGGGGAGAGGGGTTGGTTGGGAGGAGAGCGGTGCGGGCGCAAGAAGCTCGTAGCGGCCGAGGCCGAACGTGGCATTCTTGCCGACGTGCGTCCATTGGCCGAAGAGCAGGTAGGGCGCGAAGGTGGACAGGTCGCCTTCATAAGCGGCCTCCCCGACCAGTCCACTGAGGTCCATCCGCTGCCGCTGGCGCGACGAGTAGCGTTCAAAGTCCAGGCGCCGGCTTCGATCTTCGACCAGGCGTACCGATTCGGCCTGCGCGATCAACCCACGGTAATCGACATCCAATCGAACACCGCAGTGGAAAAGTGCCAGGGATGAGAGACGGCGCAGCAGCGCGCGGAAGACCGCGTGGAATTCAGGATGCTCGATGAAGTTGCCATTGTGCTTGATTCGAGTGGGTGTGACGAATCGAAGAGTGAGCCGTCCGTCCAGGTCCGGGGCGCGTTCCCGACACGACGCCAGGCTGACGCGTGTAGTGACGG
>JBOHOI010000241.1:0-4310 GCA_050731155.1 Nitrospiraceae bacterium
TACAACAGCCGGCCGCTCGCCTATCAGGTCATCGCCGCTCGGCCGGCACTCGCACCGGCCCCCTCAACGGTCCCGATCCCCCGGCGCCCGGTCATGCCGACACCGGATCATCCGTGGCGCACACGGCTGCTGCCTGAACGAGGACAACATGCGGCGGCCAGAACATAAACCGGACATTTCTACTTTGGGAGAAAGAGGACATTTCTAAATTGGGTTGACACCGCACACTCAAGGCCTTGATCTTTTTACAGGTCCGAGCTAATCTGTGGCTAATGAGCTGGCAAGATCGTATCACCATCGAGCCTGACAAACGGGGCGGAAAACCCTGCATTCGTGGCCTGCGGATCACGGTGTATGACGTACTGGAATATCTCGCCTCCGGCATGAGTGAAGAAGCGATCCTCAAAGACTTCCCCGATCTGACCCGTGAAGACATCCGGGCTTGCCTCGCGTTTGCCGCCGACCGGGAGCGGAAGATGGTCTCCATCCCGCCCGCGTGAAGCTGCTCCTCGACCAAAACCTGTCTCCCCGCCTCATCACCGCCCTGCGACATGACTATCCGGACTCCCAACATGTGCGGGAGGTCGGGTTGAAGGACGCCCCCGATGCGGTCGTCTGGCAGCATGCCGCTCAGCATGGCTTTACCATCGTGACGAAAGATGCCGATTTCCATCAACGCAGTTTTCTCTTCGGGCACCCGCCCAAGGTGATCTGGATTCGGGCCGGCAACTGTTCCACGGATATGATCGAAGCCATCCTCCGTCGTCATCGTCAGAACCTGGATGCCTTTGCGGCTGACCCAGAGACCACCTTTCTTGCGCTCGAATAGACGTCCGCGATTCTGGCCCCGTCCACGACTCCCACCAGCCGCCCCAACTCGTCGTAGAAGTACTGGGCCTGGTCGGCATGGACCACCGGTAAGGCCAGAGCGGTTGCCACCAAGAAGCACAGTAGCAAGCGACCAATTGGCTCTGATGAACTTCGTGTCATTGCCACTCAGCCAGCGTCAAAAACCAGCTTGGCCCCGTCTCTCTTCTCATACAAGACCCCTGCCGGACACGCGGACGCGACACCGATTCGACAAGCAAGTCAGGTGCTTCCGACCTCCCAGGTCATAGGAGCTAGCGGAAGAGCTCCACAAGAACGATCAACAGAGCAATCGTCAATCCCAGAATTGTGACGTAGTAATAAGTACGGCTTAACCGCTTCGTTCCGTTTGGGCTATTTCCCTTCAAGCTGATGAACTTCTTGAGCAGGAGAATGAGAACGATACCGGTGGTACAAGCAAACAATCCCAGAAGTAACGGCACTGCGATGCTTTCTGACATCGATCCCTGCAGGGTGAACCACAGTACCACAAGGGTGAAAAACCCGATGGCCAGTAACACCAGTACCACTCTGTTGTGCTTCCGTCTTGCTGGTTCTGTCACAGGCTTGACTTCGGCTACGACCATTAGCGAAGCTCCAACCAATACGACAAAGAGGGATAGAACTAGAATGTAGGAGTACGTCTGGGTGACTCCATATTCCAGACGATAGTACGCTGAACATAGGTATAGTACTAACCCAATTGACAGAGCCAGACGGCCAAGCGGCCTTATGACTGTCATGATGGTTCACTTCAAATTAATAATGATAGACTTGGCCGGCTCCCACCTTTGCAGAGTAAAGGCCCAAAGAGACCTGGATGCTATTTCCTGCCCCCAAGAATGCGTCCCCCTGTTCCTTTCTCAGCGCTTGCCCCAGTGTCACTGATGCTCTGACCGACCCCTGAGGGTGCTGGAGAATCAGATGTTCCCTGTAAGCGAGGTTGAATCGAGCTCCTGTCAATCTCCTCCAAACGCCTCTCCCTTTCCTTGACAGCCTCTCGCACTTCCTTCACTGCCTTCACGCCCACGACAACACCGTCAACCACTACAATAACAACACCGGCCACGATCAGGGCAGGCGACTCAATGATAAGACCGGCCCCGATGACCACACCACCGATAATCCCAATCCCGACTTCCACGGCCAACTCTCTACCCGTGACCAAGCCTAGGGGGTCTCTAAAGCGGTTCACATTATTTCTTGCATAGACGTAGACATTCACTCCGCCTAGTAAGCCTATTGGATCCTCATTAAGAAAACGGCTCAGATTGGGATGGTAATACCGCGCCCTATAGTAATAGATCTTCGCATGGTCATTCTCCCGACCAGTGTACTGGAATGGATTCGAGGAAGAAAAAAGGGGATAAGTCCAATTCTCTCGGCCCCGTGTCAAAGCTGCTCCTTTCGGGGTCGGCCCCTCGCACGGAAGGTCGTCTCCAACCCCAGTTGGGCAGCGACCCGGCGCTGCCAGGTGGCGGTGCCATACGGCCGGCCGCGCGACACTGAGTTGCGGAGGGCCTCCAGCTCGGCGGGGGTGTCGGGGCCGTTGACCCAGGCCACCCAGTCGGCGGGCCGAGCCACCGGCCATTCACACAGGTCGGGCTTGCCCGTCCGGTGCTCTGGCTGGCCGCGCTGCCAGAGGCTGGACCAGGGCCACTCCTCCGCCCGCTCAACAAGCTTGGCGCGTAGCGGGTTGCGCTCGACATACCGGCAGACAGTCAGAAGATGCTCGTCGTGTTGAATGGGAAACGACTTATACGTCCCTTGGTAGAGATGCCCAGCCCCGACGCTCTACCGCTGTAGATGCCACCGTCGCGCGTGGGTTGTGGTGACGCGCCGCATGAACTCGCCCAGGTGGCCCTCCTCTCGGGGCCACAGCACGAGGTGCCAGTGGTTTGGCATCAGCACGTAGGCCAAGAGTCGCATGGGCACAGGGGCCTGCGTGTCCGCCAGTACACGCTGGAACGCGCTGAAATCCGCCGCCTCGTCGAAGATCTGCGTCCGGGCATTCCCCCGATTCAGGACGTGATAGACGACACCGGCCGGGGCGCGTCTGGCTGTCCGAGGCATAGCCCTCCCTGCGGGACGACATCAGTCTAGTCCAGAATGGGACTTATCCCCTTTTCCTCTCCCGTGTTTGCACAGGCGTGTTCCTGATAGCGAAAAAGCCTGAAAGACATGCGGACTGGATAGGAAGGCTTAGGGGCGGGACAGAAGGGTAAAGGAATGTGCGGACCGGCGGTCAGAACAGCCTGGCGGACACGCGGACGGGACATGGACGCAGGTCTTCGACCAACGCCGCCTCTCGTCGTCCTCGTCGCTCACTACTCCTTGGCCAAGGCGTCAAACGCTTGCGCGAGCCTCACTTGTGCCTCAAGTGCCAACTGATCGAGCCGCACTGCCTTTCCGGATTTCGTGACCAGCGTTACCGAAGAGGGTACTCCGTACGCCGCCACCACCATGATGCGGTCAACCTCCTCGCCGTCAATCAGCGGGAAGAGGCTTGCCATCAGACCCGTCAGGGTGAAGCTCCCAAACGCATTGAGCACACTGATTTGACCTGTCGGAAGGGTCACGCTGGCGGTGGCGGTGGAAGAAGAGAAGGTGCCGGTTGATGCTCCCGTGCTAGCGGTGGTGGGATTGCCGGAGGGAGGAAGGACCTTCACCGAAAACACCGTTCCCACAGGGAGATTGGTCATGCTCAGTATGACTGAAACTGGATTGGTCGTTCCGGGCGGCAGGACCACATCACCGGCGGCATAGGAACCCGCGGGGACGGCCGGCAGAGCTACACTCCCAACAGAACTCATCTTCAGGGTTGGGAGATTAATCAGCGCGGGATTGCTCGCTGCCGTCACGGGGCCTGGCGAAAGGGAGAGCGCGGGGGTTGGGACGGCGATCCCACTGAAGCCATGATTGAACGCCTCCAGGCGTATAGGACCTGTTGTTCCGAGATTGCCGCAGACCGCAAAGCCACCGTCCGATCGAATCGACCCTGATCCGGTAATCTGCGCAGCCACAAGTCGAATGGCTCCACCACTTCCAGCCCCTCCTGAGAAACATTGCGAGAATCCTCCGCCATCCCCCCCTTTGACCGTCACTGATCCGTTCACGGTGATCTTGGTGCTGGATGCAATGGCGATCGCCCCGCCACCGCCACCGCCTGCGCCGCCTGTATTGAATTGCTGTCCAGCTCCACCTGCGCCGCCCGACCCGCCAAACAACGGCAGCAGGCTAAAGAAGAATGAATTATAGAACCCCGCCTGACTCGGGACAGATCCACCACCGATACCTTGACCACCGGTGGGAGCCGGGTTATTGCCAAGTCCACCGCCGTTTCCGCCGCGAAATCCGCCAGGACCACCTTGTCCTCCCTGACTGATGCCGGAGCCGAGGTTCCCTTGTCCGGGCGAGCCATCCACGCTGATGGTCCCGCTTAC
>JBOHOI010000242.1:0-4292 GCA_050731155.1 Nitrospiraceae bacterium
AACCTGACAGCCAGACCCTTCGCCGTGGCTGGTACGAAGCTGGATATCAGCGGAAACCAGGCGCGTTTGGATCAATTGCGGACCTACTGCAAACGGCGCCGTCTCCGACTGTTCCCGATCTCCGCCGTCACCAGGGAAGGACTCGATGCGCTCATCAACTTCCTGGGTAAACGTGTTGATGCTTTGAAGAGGACGCCATGCGCGACCAGCTCCTGAAGCAGGCCCGCCGCATCGTGCTGAAGATCGGGAGCAGCTTGGTGGCCTCCCGAGAATCGGGGCTCAGGCTCGACCAGATTGACCGATTAACCAACGACATCTCCGCCCTCAAGGACGGTGGCCGCGAGGTCGTCGTCGTCACCTCGGGCGCAATCGTTTCCGGTATCAAGAAACTGGGGCTCAAGGGCTATCCCAAGAGCCTGCCCGTCAAGCAGGCCGCAGCTGCAGTGGGGCAGAGCCGACTGATGTGGGCCTATGAGAAATCGTTTGAGCGACTGGGCCGAACCGTTGCCCAGATCCTGCTCACGCACCAAGACCTGGCGGACCGGCGGCGTTTTCTGAATGCACGCCATACGCTGACCACCTTGATCGACTTGGGGGTGATTCCCCTCATCAATGAGAACGACACCGTCGCCGTGGATGAAATACGCGTCGGCGACAATGACACGCTGGCTGGAGAGGTCGCCCACCTGGTGGATGCCGATCTGCTGGTGATGCTATCCGATGTCGATGGCCTGTTTACCGAAGATCCCCGCCGGAACCGTTCCGCCACTCTGATGCCGCTGATCACTGAGGTCACCCAGGACATCGAACAGCGCGCGGGCCTCTCCCAGAGTTTCGAGGGCACAGGGGGTATGGCGACCAAGATCCAAGCTGCCAAGACAGCGGCCGAGTACGGCGTCGCGACGCTCATCATGAACGGAGAAACACCAGGGCTGCTTCCAGCGGTCTTTGAGGGAGCCAGCGCCGGGACCTTCATTCTGCCTCGCAACCGTCGGCTGACCAGCCGGAAACATTGGATCGCGTTCACCCTGCGCGCCAAAGGGCAGGTGGCGCTCGATGAGGGCGCCGTGGAGGCGCTCGTGCGTCGGGGCAAAAGCCTGCTCCCATCGGGGATCATCGCCGTCACCGGAGACTTTGACCCTGGCGATGCGGTCACTTGTACCGACCGAGAGGGAAAAGAGTTCGCAAAGGGCCTGGTTAATTTTTCCTCAGACACGTTGAACCGGATCAAAGGACTCAAGACGGCCGAGGTTCACCGGGCACTGGGACAACAAGAGTATGAAGAGGTCATCCATCGGGACAATCTGGTCATTCTATGAAGGCTAAGGTCTAGGTTGAGGTTGAGTGCAGAGTGAGGACAGAGTTAGGAGAGATTCCCGTGTTCTGCCCTTAACCTCAACCTTAACCTCGACCTTTTCCCTATGCGTATCGGCCTGTTTGGCGGAACGTTCAATCCCATTCACCGTTGCCACCTCGCTATCGCGGCTCAGACTCGGGATCGGCTCAGCCTCGATCGCGTCGTTTTCATTCCGTCAGGCGATCCCCCGCACAAGCCGTCGGAGTCCCTGGCGCAAGCCACGCATCGGTTCGAAATGGTGCGCCGTGCCATCGAATCCGATCCATCCTTCGCGATCTCCGACGTGGAAGTTCGACGGGCCACAAAGGCTTACTCCATCGATACAGTTCGCACGCTTCGGGAACAATATGGACCAGCGGCGGAGCTGTTCTTCATCATCGGGCTCGATGCGTTTCTGGAGTTGCCGAGTTGGAGACAGGCACCAGACCTGCTCCGGTCCTGCCATTTTGTCGTCGTCTCGCGCCCCGGCGCTGAGTTTCTCTCCCTCTGCGATATGCCGCTGCTTCCAGCCATCGAACGAGCCTCTCTCGCGGCACTGGATGCCCGGCAGCAAGACCGCCTGGACATCTCGATCCCGAACGGCATCGGGCTCACCCTGCTCCGTCTGCCACCCTGCGACGTCTCTGCCTCAGAGATCCGACACCGGCTCAAAAATCGGATAAGCCTGTCCGATCTGTTGCCTGCCCCGGTCGAATCCTATATAATCCGGCTCGGGTTATATTGAGATATAGGAGGAACCAGATCACACTGGAGTCAAAGGCGAAAGCCCTTGCCATCGCCAGGGCGTCCATCGAGAAGAAAGCGCACGACGTCCTGATCCTCTCTGTCGCCAAGTTGACCGCGGTCGCCGATTATCTGGTCTTGTGCTCCGCTGAATCCGAGCGGCAGGTCCGGGCCATCGCCGACTACATCGACAGCGTGCTTGCCAGCCAGCGTGTCTCTCCCCTCAGCATTGAGGGCGCCTCGACCGCGAATTGGATTCTGATGGATTTCGGTGATGTCGTGGTCCACGTGTTTCGCACCGACATTCGTGACCATTACGGGCTGGAGAAATTGTGGGGGGACGCGAAGCGGGTGCGATTGCCGGCTCAACTTTCCACCTCCGCGATGGCTTCTCTGCGTCCGACCAAGACTCGCTCCGCGCGGGCGCGAGGAGGGAGATAGGGCATGCTCCGGCTTCTGCTGACAGTGTTTCTGGTCATCGTGGCCAGTTTTATTTATGGGTACTTCCGCGAGCTGAATCCCGGGGAAATCAGCATTCGGACAAGCCCGACTGCCAGCTTTGATCTCAGCCCCGTCTCTCTGGTGCTCCTCTCGATGGCGACCGGCGCGCTGCTCGTCACGTTGCTGGTTGGCGTGCGCGAGACGAAACACGTGATCGCGAACTGGCGACATACCAGGCTGCGCCGGCGGGAGGAGAAGGTCGATGCCTTGCATCGTGAGGGAACCCACGCGTTCCTGTCGAAGCGGACCGCCGAGGCGATCGGCCTGTTCCAAAAGGCACTGGCGCTGGATCCCAACCGCATCGACTCGTTGCTCTGGCTCGGCAACATCTACCGGGCTGAAAAGAACTATGCGGAGGCGATCCGGCTCCATCGAAGCGCGCGCAGGCTCGAAGAACGGAACGTTGAGGTGCTCCTGGAGCTGGCGAAAGACTTGGAAGGGGCCAAGCGGTTCGAAGAAGCCCTGCAGACGCTTCAGGATATCCTCAACCTGGACCAGGCCAATCTGACGGCGTCAATCCGCAAGCGCGACCTGTTCATCCGACTGGAGCAATGGAGCGACGCGCTGGAAATCCAGCACCGCTTGGTGAAAGCCAATCTTTCCGAACAAGATCAGCGCGCCGAGGCGAGGCTGCTCGCCGGCATCACGTACGAGGTCGGTCGGCAATTCCTTGAGCGGGGACACCCGGAAAAGTCCCGCCGCTATTTCCGCGGAGCCATCAAACGAGACAGACATTTCCTGCCCGCATACATCGGCCTGGGCGAGATTCTCATTCGCGAGGGCAAAACGAAGAACGCGGCGGAGATTCTTGAAAAGGTCTATGCCAAGACCGGAAACGTGATTATCCTCCACCGCCTGGAGGAGCTCTACCTGGACTCCGGAGAACCAGGGGAAATTATCCGAGTCTATCAGGAAGCCGTCCAACGGGATCCGCAGAATTCGGTGTTGCAATTCTATCTGGGAAAACTCTATTACCGGCTTGAGATGATTGACGAAGCGTTCGACCTCCTCTCGACCCTGGAGGGACCTCAGGAGCAGATGGCGGATTATCACAAGATCATGGCCAACCTCTATCTGCGGAAGCAACTGATGGAGCAGGCCGTCGAAGAGCTCAAGAAAGCGCTGGGGTTCAAAAAGCGCGTCGTGGTGCCCTACCTCTGCACCAATTGCCGCGAGGAATCTCGCGAGTGGTCCGGCCGATGCCGACGTTGTGGACTGTGGAACACCTACGTGGCACTCCCCTGGGTGGACACCGCCCGCCCCGAATCTCAGGGCGACGGCGAGGCTTCACGCGCTCGATCCATTCCGTACCAGGGCATTGCCTCACCGTACGAAACCGTGTGAAGGAGTGCTGAGCTGCTAAGAACGGGAGACATTTCAATGACGGACTTTCAAGTGCTGGCAGAGAGAGCCCTCCGAGACGAAGCGTTGACGCGCGATGAGTGCTTGGCCGTGCTTGGGACCCCGGACGCCCAACTACTTGAACTGTTGGACGCCGCCTTCAAAGTTCGAGCGCGCTATTTCGGCAGAAAAGTCAGGCTGCAGATGCTGCTCAACGCCAAGAGCGGCGCATGCCAGGAGGACTGTCATTACTGCTCCCAATCCGCGGTCTCTACCGCCGCGATTGAGCGGTATGGCCTCCTGCCTCTGGAGCAGATGCTGGAAGGAGCCAGGCGAGCCGCCGCAGCCAAAGCCCAACGCTACTGTATTG
>JBOHOI010000243.1:0-4285 GCA_050731155.1 Nitrospiraceae bacterium
GATAGGGGCAGATCGCGTGATCTTTGCGGAAGCTACCGTTACACCAGCTACTTCCAGCAGAGCGTACGTTGGATCATATGGTGGAGGAGCGATGTCAGAAACTGTTTACCATGTCAGTGTCGCGGTTCGCGGTGTCAATGTGGAAACTGGCGAAGTGAGGTGGAGCGGCACAGCTCACTATCCTGGTCCTATCAACAATCCTGAGCAAGGAATCGTGTACTTAGCTCAGTCGGCTATTGCGCGGGCTCTATGCCATGTTGAGGAGGGATATACCTGGACGGACGAAAACGGCTGCGTGAAGTAGTGGTCTCGCCTTGAGGCGTTTGGAAGGATTTGGGGTCAGAGTATTATTTCATTCGCGGACGCCCAAAAGGGTGAACCGCTCCTCCGAAATTGCACTCTGACCCCATTGGCTCGTTATCACTACTAGCGACGGCTGAGCTTGAATGTTAGGCATGGTGTTTCACCATTTTCTCAGTCGCATCCGGGCGTTGTTCATCTGGCGGCCAAGCACAGTGGAAGAATCTAGAGAGCGTGCTGTCGAAGCATTCTGGATCCTGAATGATTTCGTGGGCGACCTAATCGGTGCAACGCGAGCCTTTGAGTATTTTGACACAGCCACATTCAAGGCAGGCGCTACCAACCAGGTGCTTCGGATCTGGAACAAGATGGCAGACTCGTTTCTTTTTGTGGCATTGGCGAAATGGATCGAATTCTACGACCGCTATCAAGTTTTGATCCCAGCCGAGCTAAGAAGAGAGTGTGAACAGCTGCGAAACGAGCTGGACAAAAGAGGCGTGCGGGAGTTCCGAAACAAGGTCGTTGGCCATATTTGGAGCAAGAAGCACGGCCGTCCCTTATTGCCGGAGGAGATTGAAGACCTTGAATTGAAGATAACCAAAGGGGACGCAAAGGCGTTCCTAAGATGGATCAACGATCCGAACAATAA
The DNA here is from genome assembly GCA_050731155.1 of Nitrospiraceae bacterium. GTDB lineage: Bacteria > Nitrospirota > Nitrospiria > Nitrospirales > Nitrospiraceae > NS-7. The sequence continues at coordinate 950 of JBOHOI010000243.1, forward strand.
TCGTCTTGGTTCAACTGTCGTCGGTACTAGCGAAGCTGTTCGAGACGCGATCAAGGAGAAATGGTCGTTCTCGGAGCAAGACCTATCGGCTAAGGTACTTACGGCTAACCCTACCGTTAACCCCGCCCCGCGCAACAGCACAGCGCGCGGGTCACCGTGAACGTTTGACGGCAGACAACTTTGGTGAATAGATATCTCCCGAGGAGGCTACCGTGAGCCTGAAGGACGAAATCGAGAAGCTCATACGGCAAGAGGAACAAAAAATAGAGGAACGTGACCAAAGATACACGGAATATCACGAACGACAACGGCAATGTTTTCAATCGCTTCGCGCTCTCCTTGAAGAGGTGGTCGGGTCGGTGGATTCACGACATATTAAGTCACACATTTTCGATGATCGCGCGACGCTTGAAGTAGGGGAGAAGAAGGGCGATTACTTTTCAGCCGAAGTGCGATGGAAAATCGAGCCAAACTTCGATGTTAGACTTGGAGCCGAAAAGGGGGAGAGTCTCTTCTATGAGCAACTCGGCTTCCGGGTAGAGGAAACTAAATATTACGATGCTCCAGAATTAGGATTAGGCGTGTCAGAAAATAATCACGTATTTAATACTGAACAAGAAACAGCGGAATACATTATTAAACAAATCGCAGAAAAGATGGCGCATTACCGTCATCTTGACAAATTGGCGGCACAGCGTGCCAAGAAGAGGCCACCCAACAATGGGCTGGAGGAGGACGCGCCGTAGCTGGCGTGCCTCTCAGCCCGAGCGTTAACGGGACATCGTACTTGTCTCGATCAGCCACTGAGAACCACGTCATAAGGCTGTGCATAGCCTTGTCCTCAATAGGTTGAATACCCCTTTCTGTGTTCCCATTCGAAACGCGACAGGGCTGAGTGCTGAGGACTGAGCCAAAGGAGGGGAGAAGAGTTCAAGGAGTACAAACTCACTGGTCTCTCAGCGTGCGTTCCGACCGGATTATTGGCCTATCCTTTTCCGCCTTCTGTCCCTCTCAGCCCTCAGCACTCATCGCTCAGCACTCGTTTCAGATTCCCCAGCCGCCACTGACCTGTATATTTGCCCCGTTCACGTAGCGGGCTCCCTCCGAGAGCAAGAACCGCACTGCGGCGACCGTGTCGCTCACCTCGCCGATGTACCCGGCAGGAATACGCTTCGCCATGCCAGCCAGCTCTCCCGGCGGGGCGCTGCCAGAATCTATGAACCCCGGTGAAATCGCGTTCACGGTGATGCCGTGTGGCGCCAGCAGTTTGGCCAGAGTCCTAGTCAGGATCAGGACCCCCGCTTTGGCGATATAGTGGGCCGTGATGTCCGGTTGCGCGATCATCTGGTCCGCGTTCGCCATGCTGAACGAGATGATACGGCCATACTTCCGGTTCTTCATCCCAGGTGCGGCGGTCTGTGCCAGGTAGAAGATCGGGTGCAGGTTGTTGGCAAACATCTCCATCCATCCCTCAGGCGTCTCCTCCAGCAGGTTCACGCGATGATAGGGGCCCGCACAGTTGATCAAGGCGTCCAGCCGGCCCCAGGTCTGCTCGACCTGCTGGACCAGATTTCTGGCGGCGGCGGGATCGGAGACGTCGGAACGGAGTGTCAGGGCCTTGCCTCCCCGTTCGACAACGGCCTTGCCCGCCTCGGTCGCCTCCGCCTCGCTGGTCCGGTAACAGATGGCGACAGACCAATGCTCCGCGGCAAGGTCGAGGGCAATCGCACGTCCAATCCCTCGTGCTCCTCCCGTAATGAGCGCCACGCGTTCGGTCATGGATTGTTCCGATTTACTCGTTGAGCCATTGAATGGTCCAATCCTTCATGAGTCAATCAGTCAAGTCCCCGTGCGGGACTTGAGCCGGCTTGCTAGTAACCGAAGTGCGCCGGCGGTTCGCAGCGATAGGCTGGAAGCAAGGGGTGATCGGCCTCGCCTCTTGTTTGTCGTCTCTAGCTCATTCTCCTCGATCAAGGCCAGCAGATCGTCGATCGTATCCACGTCTCGGCAGGTCGGCAACAGCGCCGATTTCAACCCCAGCACTTCAGCCTTCGTTCTGGTCAGGGAGAAGACCTGATCCGTGGACCAGGGAATCCCTATGAACAGGTCCGGTGTAGGTCGCTTGAGCCCGATCAAGTAATACCCGCCGTCCAGCGAAGGTCCCAAAACAAGGTCATGATCGGAAAGGAGCTTGACGGCCTGTCCGTAACAGGAGGCCGGCAGCGAAGGCATGTCAGTGCCGACCAAGATTGCGCACTGGTAGCCCAGCGCGAAAACCTCCTTGAAGGCGTGATCCATACGGGCTCCCAAGTCGTCGCCGGTCTGGTGCAGGAGCCGAACCCTCTGGCGCTCTTCCATGATCTTGAAGAAGACATGGTCTGCCGGAGGTGCGCAGGCCAGGAAACGGTCCACTGTCACAGCCCCATGCCTGCCTGCCTCTTGACTCCGCTCCAGCGCGTCGAGCACGAAGCTGCCATGCAGGCTGGCTGCTTCGTCGAGGGTCAGCGGTGGGCAGAGGCGTGTCTTGACTTGGCCAGGGATCGGGGCCTTGGCAAAAATTATTAAAGCCGCGTGAGGCGTGAGGCGTGAGGCGTGAGGCGTCATTTTCGCATTAGCTGAGCTGCGACCTTTTGTACCCCTCACCCCTTACCCCTTACGCCTCACGAGGGAAGGTTACCTGACTGCGCCATACAAGTGCCTGAGCCTGTGCGGGCTGATCCCGATCCAGTAGAGGAATCGGAGGACCCACATCAGCAGGATCGTGCGGAGGGGCCCGCGGGATTCCCAGCGACGATAAGAAGTGATGACCTTCGACCGAAGCGCAGTCACCAGGCCGGTACGTTTGAGTCGGCGGGTGAAATCCACGTCCTCCATGATCGGCAGGTCCGAGTATCCCCCCAGCTGCTCAAACACCGAGCGTCTGACGAAGATGGCCTGGTCCCCGGTTGCAATGCCGGTCCAACGCGACCGCAGGTTCATCATGCGGCTGATCAGCCAGCCCAATCCCTTCTCCTGCTCGAACCGCACGTCGAACCGACCTCCGACACAGGCTGGATCTTCCAGAGCTTGTTCGATCGCCTGCCTGGCGTCGCTCGGCAAGCTCGTGTCGGCGTGGAGAAACAGCAGCACCTCCCCCTTGCTTGCGGCCGCTCCCGCGTTCATCTGATTGGCTCGTCCGGGGGAGGCGGTGATCAAGAGGACAGGGGGGACTGCGGAATGCTGCGTACGGGATGCTGAGTGCGGAGTGACGCTATTTCGAGCAGAAGAATAGGACGAAACGATCTCACGCGTACGGTCGTGGCTGCCACCGTCCACCACGATAAGTTTGTCGAACCC
>JBOHOI010000244.1:0-4276 GCA_050731155.1 Nitrospiraceae bacterium
ACTGTTGCTGGACAAGGGCTATGAAGTGCACGGGATCGTGCGACGGGTGGCAATCGAGGATCCGGAGCACCGACTCTGGCGCCTCCTGCCTTTTAAGGATCGTCTCCATCTTCACGCGGCTTCCTTGGAAAGCCTGCCCAGTGTGTATCGCGTCTTTCAGGCGGTGAAGCCGGACGAGTGCTATCACCTGGCCGCGCAAAGCTTTGTCGCCTATTCGTTTGAAGACGAGTTCTCGACACTCAATGCCAATATCAACGGCACGCACTATGTCCTGGCCGCGCTTCGAGACTGTGCGCCAGACTGCCGGTTTTACTTCGCCGCCTCCAGCGAGATGTTTGGGAAGGTAGCCAAGACGCCCCAAAGGGAATCGACTCCCTTCCATCCTCGTTCCGCCTACGGCATCTCAAAAGTGGCGGGGTTTGATCTGACCAGAAACTACCGGGAGGCCTACGGCATCAAGGCGTCCTCAGGTATTCTGTACAATCATGAATCACCACGCCGTGGGTTCGAGTTCGTCACCAGGAAAGTTACGTCCCATGCCGCGCGGATCAAGCTGGGTCTGGCCAAGGAGGTCAGGCTCGGGAATCTCGAGGCTCGCCGTGACTGGGGCCATGCCCGCGAATATGTGCGCGCCATGTGGCTCATGCTTCAGCAGGACGAGCCGGATGACTATGTCATTGCGACCGGTGAGCAACATACGGTGCGGGAGTTCGCTGAGACGGCCTTCTCACATCTGGGCCTCGACTATCGGAATCATGTGGCGCTTGACCCTCAGCTTTTGCGACCAGCCGAGGTCGAGACTCTGTTAGGCGATGCAACCAAAGCCAAGCAGAGGCTGGGCTGGTCCTGCCAGGTCACCTTTAAGGAACTGGTTCACGAAATGGCCGAGGCGGACCTGCGGCTATTTGGCGGTTCCCGATGAGACGGAGAGTGAGCCGGTGATTGCGAGGAAGAAGGGAGGACCGACTGCCACACGCGCGTCTCTTTCGCGCGCGTTGAAGCGTGTGCGCCTGTTCGCGACAGATGTCGATGGCGTGTTGACCGACGCAGGGATGTATTATTCCGAATCAGGCGACGAGTTGAAGAAATTCAACACGCGGGATGGGATGGGGATCAAACTGCTGCAGCGCGCCGGATTGATCACGGCACTGATCACGATGGAGGAAACCAAGCTCGTCACCCGTCGGGCCGAGAAGCTTGCAATCCCGGAAGTCCACCAGGGGGCGCGGGACAAGCTGGCGGTCCTGCGCGACCTGGCGGCCAGGCATGGTCTGAGGCTTCAGGAAGCGGCCTATATCGGCGACGACGTGAACGACCTGGAGGCGCTGAAAGCCGTCGGCTTCTCCGCCGCGCCAGCCGATGCTATGCAGCCCGTCTTAAAGGTTGTAGACTACGTCTGCTGCAAGAGCGGAGGGGAGGGAGCGGTGCGTGAGGTGGTTGATCTCATCTTGGCGGCACAGGCTGCCAAGGACGTGAAGCGTTAATCGTTCAACGTTAAACGGCAGACGGACTGAACTTTCTTGCGATTCACGGTTAACGTTTAACGAGTAACGTCTCGGCACCATTAACGATTCACGCTTCATGAATAACGGGATAACATGAGACCTATCCGTCGTCGCATTCCGAAGAAACTTAGCTCACTCTTACGGCAGTTGCTTTCATATCAACCGCAACGAGTTTATGTGTTTGGAAGTTATGCTCGTGGGGAGTCTGATTCCCTTAGCGATATTGACCTCGTGATTGTCAAGGAAACGGACAAGTCTTTTTTTGAGCGTACGAGGGAAGTTCTCGGTTGTATCGAGCACAACGGTTCAATTGATATTTTGGTCTACACACCTTCAGAGTTTGAGCACATGAAGGAAGTTCACAACGCTTTTGTGGAGATGCTGCTTGACGAAGGGATCTGTATCTACGATGCCGAAAAAGCGGCATGAAGAGGCATCACGGTGGTATCACCAAGCTTGCTATGACCTGAAAGCGGTCGCATGGAACATCGAGGGCGGGTTCTATGATACCGCTTGCTTTTTGGCTCAGCAGGCTGGCGAAAAGGCCTTGAAGTCGCTCTTGTATGTGTCTGGCGCTCGGCGAAAGGCGCTGTTGACGCATTCGGTCTTTGAAATGGTACGAGAGGTAGCACGCACGGTAGAATCACTGGGAACCCTTCTTGAACAGGCGAGAGAACTAGATCTTCATTACATCCCGGCTCGTTATCCAAATGGTTTACCGAGTGGGTATCCGCATCTTGTGTATTCTCGCGACCTGGCCGAGCGAGCTCAGCGGGCTGCTGAGGCCTTGATGGCAGCGATTAAAACCCATTATGAGGCGCACGGCATTTTAGCGGAGTTCGAGGAAAAAGGTGATACCTAGCACTCATCTCTATGCCGTCATTCTGGCTGGAGGAAGCGGGACCCGCTTCTGGCCTCTGAGCCGCCATCTGTATCCCAAACAACTGCTTCGGATCTTGGGGGATAAGACCCTGATTCAACAGACGATGCACCGAGTCCTTTGTTGTATGCCGGCTAGCCAGGTTCTCATCTCAACCAATCCCGCACAAGCCGACTCGATCCGGTTCCAACTGAGCGAATGGAAGGATGAACTCAGCCACAGCTTTGTCATTGAGCCGGAGGCGCGGAATACTGCTCCGGCGATCGCCCTGGCGGCGATCGAGTTAGTCAGGCGGGATCCTCACGCGGTGATGCTGGTCCTGCCGGCCGACCATGTCATCAAAGGCGACAGGAAGTTTCAAGCGGCTGTGGCGCTCGGGGCGGAGCTGGCGACGGATGGATACCTCATCACCTTCGGGATCAAGCCGGTCCGACCTGAGACTGGATATGGGTACATTCAGCCGAATCGACGCGCTCGATTGGCATCGCGGGGTGGGCTCGTGGGCTACCCTGTTGCTCGCTTTGTTGAGAAGCCTGACACCAAGACAGCCGCCCGCTACCTGCAAGCTGGGAACTATTATTGGAACAGCGGGATCTTTGTCTGGCGCGCGTCCACCATTTTAGAAGAGCTGAATCGCCACCAGCCGGCTCTGGCTCGTGGGATGAAAAAGATCGGAGCGCTGAAGAAGTCCGATGCGGACAGCAGTGCAGTGGCCCACGTGTACCGACGGCTGACACCTGTCTCGATTGATCACGGGGTGATGGAACATTCTTCCCGCGCCGCCATGATCCCGGTGGACTTTGCCTGGTCCGATGTCGGCAGTTGGAGCAGTCTGGAGGAGGTCGCTCCCCGCGATCAATTGGGCAACATCGTCAGTGGCCGAGTTGTGGACCTGGACAGCCGAGACTCGATCTTGTACGCGGACCGGCGACTGGTGGCCACGATCGGCCTGTCCGGCATGGTCGTCGTGGACACTCCGGATGCCACGCTGATTTGCCCGAAGGCCCGCAGCCAGGACGTGAAAAAAGTAGTGGAGATCCTGAAGCAGCAGGGTGCGCCGGAGCATTTGGAGCATCTGACTGTGTTCCGCCCCTGGGGTTCTTACACGGTGCTGGAGGAAGGCCCAGGCTATAAGGTCAAGCGGGTTACGGTGAACCCCGGTGGGCGGCTCTCGTTGCAACTGCACCATCAACGCAGCGAGCACTGGGTTGTCATCACCGGGACGGCTCGCGTCACCCGCGGAGAGCGGGTTTTTGACCTGGAGGTTGGACAGAGTACCGGCATACCGAAAGAGACTCCACACCGGCTGGAAAACCCCGGCTCCGAGACACTGCACATTATTGAGGTCCAGAACGGACCGTACCTCGGCGAGGACGACATCGTCAGGTTTCAGGATGATTACGGCAGAGGCGTGAAGCGTGAATCGTGAAGCGTATCTCGTCGAGATACGAGATACGAACGACGAGAAACGAGGAAGATGGCGCTGTTTCGTGAGTATGACATCAGAGGGATCGTCGGCAAGGAGCTGACGGACGAGGTCGCCGAGCAGATCGGCAGGGCCTTTGCGACCATCGGGCGAGAGCAAGGCATGAAAACGGTCAGCGTCGGCCGGGACGGGCGATTCAGCTCTCCGGCCTTGCGCGATCGCCTGATCCGTGGCCTCACGACCGGTGGTCTGAACGTCCTTGACATCGGGGTCTGTCCGACCCCCGTGCTGTACTTCTCACTCTTTCACCTTCCGGTTGACGGAGGAGTGATGATCACCGGCAGCCACAATGCCGCTGAATACAACGGGTTCAAACTGTGTGTGGGGAAGGAAGCGCTGTACGGAGAAGAGATCCAGCACCTGAGAAAGGTTATGGAAGGCGGCCGGTTTTCCACCGGCTCAGGG
>JBOHOI010000245.1:0-4273 GCA_050731155.1 Nitrospiraceae bacterium
CTTCTGTGGTCCTGTCTCCACGCGTCCGATCTGCCGTGGGCGAGGTGAACATTTCCATTATTTATGCAAACCTCAATAGTACCTTTCGGAAGTACTCGATCGTTTTTCGGAGACCATCCTCCAGCTCGACCTTGGGCGTCCAGCCTAGTAATGCTTCGGCCTTTCGAATATCCGGGCGACGTACTTTTGGATCATCGACCGGCAGCGGCTGTTGCTGAACAGAGCTGGCAGACCCGGTTAGTTTCAGCACAAACTGGGCGATCTCCATCACGGTCAGTTCACGGGGATTGCCGATATTCACTGGATCATGCACGCTCTCGACCGATGGTTCGGCTCGCTGCGAGAGAAAGCCCGAACGATCGGTCCGCTCGGCCATGCTCTTATCCGACTCGACCAAGAGCAGCGCGACGATCCCTCGGACCAGGTCGTCCACGTAACAGAAGCTCCTGGTCTGTGAGCCATCGCCAAAGACCGTTAGCGGTTTGCCCTGGAGGGCTTGGACAATGAAATTCGACACCACCCGCCCATCGTTCGGCCTCATCCGCGGACCGTAGGTATTGAAGATCCGCGCAATCCGCGTGTCCAGCCCGTGGTAGCGATGGTACGCCATCGTCATAGCTTCGGCGAACCGCTTGGCCTCGTCATAGACCCCACGCGGGCTGATCGGATTGACATTCCCCCAGTACGACTCCGACTGCGGATTCACCAGCGGATCGCCATATACTTCGGATGTGCTGGCCAACAGAAATCGCGCGCCCCTTGCCTTGGCCAACCCCAGCGCCTTATGCGTACCCAGCGCACCGACCTTGAGCGTGGCGATGGGCAATTCCAGATAGTCCTGGGGGCTAGCAGGCGAGGCGAAATGCATCACCACGTCCAGCGGCCCATCCACATGCAGGTAGTCGCAGACGTTATATTTCACAAAGCTGAACCGATCGTGTCCCATCAGGTGAGCAATATTCTCCGGACGACCGGTAATGAAGTTGTCCATGCAGACGACCTTGTGCCCTTGGCCGACCAACAGGTCGCAGAGGTGGCTGCCCAAAAAGCCTGCTCCGCCGGTAATTAGAATGCGCATGCAACACCAGAAGAAGGGGTAGGAGGGGTAAAGGGGTATGGGGGTACGGAGTTATGCACTTGCTCTTTTCCTCAAGGCTCGCACCATTGCGTTGAGCATTCGACTAATGGATTCGCCTCTCGCTTCAAACTGTTGGTATTCGGGTGCCTCGAGATACCCCAGACCTTTTGCCAGCAATGCGAAATATCGAGTTTCTTCGAGACTTGCTCTGGCAGTGACTAAGAATTGAATGTATTCCTTGGTCGATTGCCGTGCATTCCCTTCGACGATATTGGCCGCCACTGAGGCAGCAGAGCGACAGAATTGACCAGTTAGTCTGAACCTCTCGACCTCCGGAAAAGACTCCGTGAGTTTATATGCCTCCAGAGTCATGGAATGCGCTTGCTTCCAAATTTCCAGATCCCTCCAATGCATTCCTTTCCTCCCCTCTATCCCTCTACCCCTCTATCCCTTTATCCCTTCCCCTTATCCCTCTACCACCTTCTTATAGACCGCGATCGTCTCGCGGGCAGTTCTGTCCCAGGAAAATGTTCCAGCCTGCACGAGACCTCGCTTGCGCAAATCGGAGCAAAGCGCTGAATCTCTCAGGACTCGCGTCATCTCACTGGCCAATTTGTCTGCATCCAAGGGATCTACCTGCAGAGCGGCATCCCCGGCCACCTCAGGCAAGGACGACACATTCGAACAGATGACCGGGCACCCACAGGCCATCGCCTCCAGCACCGGGAGCCCGAACCCTTCGTAGCAAGATGGGAACACGAACAGCGACGCACGTTGATACAGGTCAATGAGCCGGCCGTCGCTCACCACGCCAGTGAAGACTGTTTGCTTCTCAATGCCGGTACGACCCAACAGCTCGCGGAGATCGGCTCGCCTGCGGAAATCCCCTGTCAGCACCAAGTCATGACTGTTCCGCAGCGGAAGCGGCAAGCGGGTGAACGCCTCGACCAACGTCTCGACGTTCTTGGTCGGATCAGCGCCGGCTACGCACAGGACGTAGGGTCGGAAGGTTGAGGTTAAGGTTGAGCAAGAGCTGGGAGAGTCCCCGCGTTTCTTAACCTCAGCCTCAACCTCGGCTTCCTCCGAGGCTGGCAGGAAGCGTTGCAAGTCAACGCCGGGATACACGACCGTGATGCGGTTTTGTGCAATGCCCAGATGCTTGATGATATCCCGCTTCGAGCACTGGGAATCGGTCAGGATATGGTCAATGCTGGCCCACTTGTCACCAATGAGCAGCCCTTCGATCAGCCGGTTGAGGTTCCAGCGAGAGCGGTCTGTCCCATAGATAAGCGGCTTGACGTCATGCACCGTGACCACAAACCGCCCACGTTTCCAGGCGATGGCGGAGTCATAAGGGAAATGCAGGAGATCATACCGGCCGGCGAGCAACGGCGCGACCTGCTCCCAAACGCGCCGCTTGAAGAGCGGAAACCGGACCAGTCGATGACGGATGTTCGGTTGCTCCGGGAATCGGTACGAGTCATCTGGCATCAGGATCTCATAGCAGTTCTCCCGGTCTACCCGACCGATCGCTTCAATCAAGCCACGACAGTACCGCCCCAGACCCACGTTGAAATCCTTCAGGTGCCAGGCGGCGATTACGATCTTCACGGGTCATCCTGTGCTGTCAACGCTCAGCTACCTTACCGAGGGCCTTCACTCGCGTTTGATGCGTAGGTTGTGACCATCTCTCGGAGTTTCTGGATGATGTTCTCCTCGTGTTGATCATGAAGGAGGGCTTCAAGTTCCTTCAGATGCCGACCCAACTCACCTGGACCGAAGGGCATCTGACTCACCGCCCGTTTGATCTTGTTGTGCGAGGTTGGCTCGACCCGCTCTCCCTGCTCAAAGAGTTCTTCATACAACTTTTCGCCGGGCCGGAGCCCCGTGAACGCAATTTTGATATCCTGGTCCGGAACAAGGCCGGACAGAACGATCATGTTCCTAGCAAGATCAGCGATACGAATCTGTTCGCCCATATCGAGGACAAAGACATCGCCACCCTGACCGCGCACACTGGCCTGCAGAATCAACTGTACCGATTCGGGGATGGTCATGAAATAGCGCTTGATCTCGGGATGGGTCACGGTGACAGGCCCGCCTTTGCGGATTTGCTCGGCAAACAGCGGGACGACACTGCCGTTGCTCCCCAGCACATTTCCGAATCGCACCACGCTGAAACGCGTGGGGCCTCGTTGGTTTATGTCCTGGACCAGAAACTCGGCAATCCGCTTCGTCGCTCCCATGACGTTGACAGGGTTAATCGCCTTGTCGGTCGAGATCAGCACAAACCGTGCGACTCCCGCAGCCAGAGCCGCTTCCCCCACAATCCGTGTCCCACAGATATTGTTCCTGATTGCTTCCGCCGCATTCTGCTCCATCAATGGGACGTGCTTGTGGGCTGCAGCGTGGAAGATCAGGTGCGGCGCCAGCGTTCGGAAGCCGGCTTCCACTTGCTCCCGATTCGTGGCATCGCCGACCAGGGCAAGGGTCTTCACGTGAGGGAATGTCTCCCGCAGTTCCAGGTCCAGCTTGTAGAGGCTGTTCTCATGCCGCTCGAAGAGGACCAACAAGGCCGGGCGATATCGCGCGATCTGTCGGCAGAGCTCTGAGCCAATCGACCCCCCTGCCCCGGTGACTAAGACGCGCCTCCCCTCCAGCAACGGGCGCAATTCTTGAAGATCGGTCTGGATCGGCTCGCGTTGGAGAAGATCATCCAGCATCATGGGGCGCACGTGACGCATCGAGACAGGGCTGTCCAGGAGCTGCTTGACATTCGGTAGAGTTTTGATGGGAAGGTGGCATGTCTGGGACGCGGAGAGGATTCTCCGCATGAGCGCGGGACTGGCCGAGGGAATCGCGATGAGGATCTCTTTCACCGCGTATCGTTCCACCAGCGAGGCAATCTCATCGATCGTCCCCGCGACCGGAATACCGTGAATGGTCCTCTGGTGCATGGCAGGATTGTCATCGGCCAGAACCACAGGTTTATAGCTATATCCTGGGGTTGACTTCAGATTACGCACCAGCATCTGGCCCGCATTGCCCGCCCCAACGATCAGGACACGTGTGGTCGTCGAGCCCGCAGCAGCCGCCCACTCGCGCAAGATCCGGACCGCGACCCTGATGCCGCCAAGGAAGACCATGCTTAACAGCCCTGTCAGGATGATGACGGAGCGAGGATAGGCCGTCCAT
>JBOHOI010000246.1:0-4270 GCA_050731155.1 Nitrospiraceae bacterium
GCTTGCCTCGCTTCACACAACCCTCCTTGGTTGGTCCCCGTTCATTTCGCTTTGAGCTCGTACACCCCGTCCCAGTCCGACAGAGGCGGGGTCGCCAGGTAGGTCTCTGCCCGTGCTCGATAGACCTTCGATGGTCCATCGGATGGATCCAGCGCGAGGGCCTCCTCAAACTTCAGTTTGGCTCGAGCAAAGTCCCGGCGCTTGTAGGAGGCCAGCCCATCCAGATAGGCCTTCATCACCATTTGCTGTTCAGGCCCAAGCCCGCCTTTCCGCGCCAGCAACTCATAGACCACGACCGGCTCCCGCTTCCCCTTCACGCGCAACAAATCCACCTCCCGCGCTTCGATGTCACGCTTCGCGAGCTCGTAGGTGCGCGGTCCCAGGAGAATCAAGGTGTCGTAGAATTTGTTCGCGCCCTCCAAGCGGGATGCGAGATTGACGTTGTCGCCCATGACAGTATATTCCATCCGCGCATGCGACCCCATGTTCCCTACGACCAGCGGCCCGGAGTTGATCCCGATCCGCGCGACGATCTCCGGATGGCCCTGCGCCTTCCATTCCTCTCGCAGGCGCGCCAGTTCGACCTGGCTGTCCAGAGCCGCATAGCAGGCCAGCGTCGCATGGTTCGGATCACCGCGCGGCGCGCCGAAGATCGCCATGATGCCGTCACCGAGGTACTTGTTCACATTGCCCCGATGCCTGAGAATAATGTCTGTCATGGCCGATAGGTATCGATTCAAGAGCTCGACGAGCGCCTCCGGTTCCAGTTTCTCGGAGATCGTCGTAAACCCCGCGATGTCTGAGAAGGAGACGGTCAGCTCCTTCTTCTCTCCTCCGAGAGTGATGCCCTCGGGATTGCGCATGATCTCTTCCACGACCTCGGCGGCCATGTACTTGTCGAACACGGCCCGCAGTTGCCGGCGCTGCCGGCCCTCCGTGAGATATTCCACCGTAGCGGCGACGGCAAAGGTCACGGCCAATGCACCTTCGGGGAAGGCCAGCTCCAACCATAGGCCGTGGGAGGTGAAGACATGCACGGCAAATCCATAGTAGGCCACCGCCATCCCGAAGATCACTCCGAGCTTGAGCGTCTGACGTTGGAGCAGCATGAAGTTCCAGGCAGTGGCGAGACACAGCGCGAGAGTCGCAAAGACGAAGACCCAGTAGGGCGCCGGTTGCATATAGCGGCCGCGGAGCATATTGTCCAAGGCCGCCATGTGGATCAGCACACCGGGTGTAAATGGCGACAGCGGTGTGACCCGCAGTTCATAAGTGCCGGCGGCAGTCGTGGCGACAAACACGATCTTGTCTTTGAAAAGAGCCGGGTCCAAGAACGGCCGCTCACCGTTCCGCATCTCGGTAAACGATCTCAGGACCGCTCCCATCGAGTACGAAGGGTAGGTCTTCCCCTCAAGTGTCCCATGCCAATCAATGACCATGTCTCCCTGCGACGTGAGAGGAATGGTCGCCGGTCCTAGACGCAGCCAGCGTGGATCACGCTCAGCCCTGTCCGCGCCGAGCACGTAACGGGCTACCATCGTGCTGATCTGCGGAAAGGTTGCTCCCTGCGCCTGAGCGAGCAGCGGGATCCGGCGCGCGGTCCCGTCCTGATCGGGAAACAAATTAATGAACCCGAGGCCGCGAGCTGCCTCGGCTAGCGGCGGAATGGGGAGCTTGACTCCTGGATAGTTCGGTAGAAGCGTAGCGGACCCGCTGGACCTGTCCTCCACTGGAATTGCGGCCTTGGACAGCAGCTCAGGCGGTAAGGACTGGAGGGAATCCTGGAACAGAATCGAAAGAAAGACATTGCCGGCTGCGCGGACTTCCTCGGCAAAGGCCTGGTCAAATTCCTCAGAGTCTTCGTCCGGCTCCAGGAACAGGATGTCAAAGACAATGGCCTTGGCGCCTGCCTCTTTCAGGTAATGGACCACGTAGCCATGACGATCGCGCGGCCAGGGCCAGCGGCCAAAGGCCTCGAGGCTGGCTTCATCCACAGCCACCAGCACGATGTCCTTGCCAGCCTTCGCCGGATCAGCGTACCGATAATATCGGTGGTCCAGGGTCTTGAGCTCGGCGACCTCCAGCAGCCCTGTTCCGTGAAGCGCCAGGGCGAGGAGAAACACCGAGACGCCCACGGCCGTGGCGGCCAGTCGTTTCTTGACCGGTTTAGAAAGTTCCATCGAAGCTGATCCGCCGTGGATAGACCACGGCCGAGAAGGCAGTTGCGGTCACAGGGAACAAGGCACAGGATGGAAGACTGGTATCAAGGCACGTCGTCCGCACAGCGGAACCCAAGCGTTGGGCCCCAGTAGGTCATCTCGTCCCAACCCCGGTAGGTCGCGCGCAGCTCGAGTAGGCCTTGGCTCCAATCGCCGCCCCGCAAGACCCTGAACGAGCCTCGGGGTGGTCCCTGCGGATCATGGGAGGGGGCCATCATGTAAAAGTCCTCCGCATACCAGTCCTTGACCCATTCCCAGACATTTCCGACCAAGTCAACCACCCCATAGGGCGAGGCCGCCTCTGGAACACTCCCAACCGGCGCGGTCCCATTGTTGCCGGACCGCAGATCCCGTTCCTTCAACCATGTCTTGATCGCCTCCTCACCGTTTCCCCAGGGATACCGCCGGCCGTCGGCCCCTCGCGCGGCCTTTTCCCACTCGGCTTCGGTCGGCAACCGCCGGCCCAGCCACTGACAATAGATTCGCGCCTGTGTCCAGATCACATTCGTCACAGGATGGTTCGTGCGCTGGGGATCATCAAACTCCTGACGATCCTTGGGCGGAGAGCAGATCCCCGCTTCCACGCACCGCCGATACTGGGCGTTGGTCACTTCATACCGGTCAATCCAGTAGGAGCTGAGATGGACGCGGCGCATCGGCCTGACGTCGGGAAGCCCGTCCTCAGCGCCCATCAGAAACTCCCCTGCTGGAATCAGGACCATTCCCTCCGGCGGAAGAATCCCCTGCTTGGCAAGTTTCTGAAGCTCCTCCTTCTGAGTAGTCGCAAGCTGCTCATTCATTTTGGCGATTGCGCCAGGACCGTCGCTTCCCCCCGGCACCTGATCCTGGCCCGGACCAATCGGGAGTCGCGGCGCTGGGACACGACGCACTTCAGCTTTC
Source organism: Nitrospiraceae bacterium (assembly GCA_050731155.1). GTDB lineage: Bacteria > Nitrospirota > Nitrospiria > Nitrospirales > Nitrospiraceae > NS-7. The sequence continues at coordinate 3,120 of JBOHOI010000246.1, forward strand.
GACTGGCCAGCGGCAGGCTGACCCGAGCCTGCCTGCGTCGTGGCCGGTTCTGTGACACGCACCGTCTCAATCCGAACCGAGGCCCGAGCCAGTTCGCGCACGATCTCTCCTTCCCCCGTCTCCACCTTTGCTTTCCTACCTGCCTTCCCGATCGACGTAAAGTCAAAGTCCGGAATGTTCGCAAGGAGCGGTGTCGCGTAGCTGATCGGGACGGCAAAGGCCATCCCCTCCGGGACGATCCCTGAGGGGTGGCTGAACTTCGTCGTCAGGATCCCGACTACCTCGCCCCGTCGGTTGAATACGGCGCCTCCACTGTTGCCAGGATTAATCGCCGCATCTACCTGGAACACCCGGTTCACACCCTTGGTCCGAACCGCCACGATGCGCCCTCGGGTTACAGACACTTCTCGAAGGCCGAAGGGGAAGCCGACCACGATGACTTCTTGATCAAGACTCACTGCGCCTGCGTAGCCCAGGGGCGCCTCGGAGAGCCCGACCGTTTCGAGCTTGAGCAAGGCCAGATCATGGTCCGGATCCTCACTCACGATGATGGCGGGAGCTCGAAACTCGCCTGGCGTCACGATCACGATTCGGCGCGCATTGGATACGACGTGGTGGGCGGTGAGGATGTATCCATCCGCATGGACAATCACTCCGCTGCCGGCCGGTTTCTCGGCTAGCCCGCTCTGGCTCTCAGCTGCTCCAAGCTCCTCGCCACCAACCAGCAACAGGAGCCACATGCAAAGTGCGACGCGTCTCATTGGTGAATCGGAATGACCACGCTGATCGCTCCGGCGTTCTGTCCCAGCCGGAGCCCTTCCCGCGGATAACCGGTCTTGTCGAGTTCTCCCTTTGGTTCTCCATGGCAGTCCAAACATTGTCTGGTAGTGTAGAGCGGGAACATCAGACGTAGCGACCCGCTCTTGGCGGTCGCTTCGCTGATGACCTTTTCCCGCGGGTAGGATGGGTCAGCAAATTCTCGCAAGACTGCCGCCTCAAAGGAATCCGGCGCATTGGCCGGATTGCGCGGGGCAAGGGCGGTCTGCTTCAATCGCACTCCGGTCACTTCAGTAAAACGATGGGCCACTCGCGCCCCGAACACCGCGGGAATAAATCCTTTCAGGCCCACTCCCTTCCGATTGATCTCAGGC
>JBOHOI010000247.1:0-4270 GCA_050731155.1 Nitrospiraceae bacterium
ACTTGGCGTGGGGCTGGATGATCGGCTTCTCAGAAGGTCATCGAGACGGAACCAGATGCGAGGGCCCCTCGCTCGCGGAAATCATAGCCACCACCGATATCCAATCTCAAGGCAAACACTCGGATTCCCAAGCCCGCGGTGGGAGTGACAACAGATTTGGCATCTTCGACGTTCTTCAGCGCACCAAGCCGCAGTGAGAGAAATTCCGACAAGAGCGTTTGCTCAGCTCCAAGGCTGAATACGCGGCTCTTCACGCCGGGCAGCAATGTTTTATTGGAAGTGACGTCACCATCAAAGGTCAAGGTCAGCGAAGAGTATGGATTGACGGCGATGCCTCCGCGGATTTGTGGGAGGAGTTTGAACTCACCACCGCCGGGAGCGTCAAACGTAGGTGTGTTCAGGTCCTTGCCGACTACGCCGATTCGCAACCATGACGATGGGCGATAGATCGCTCCGACATCGAGGCCAAAGGCGGTGGAAATCTGTGCCTTGCCCAAATCGGCGGCAAACTCCACATCGCCTTCCGATCCCCTGATATTGGTGAAATTGGAATACGCAGCACCCTGAATGATCTTGGCCGTCGCACCGATGGCAAGGGTGCGATCCGCGAAAGCATAGGCGTAGGAAAACCCCGCTTGCCGCGCTTCAAGGCCTCTGAGCGCAAGCTGACCGGAGACGTTAAGGGCCCCCCCAATTTGTGTAAAACTGACCGGTGAAGAGACGAACGCGCCGCCGGTTGCGACGTCCGAGACGTTGAAGCCAAAGGCGTGATCTCCCCAATAGCCCTTAAGATAGATGCCGGCGGCACCGGCTGCCGAGACGTTCGTCCCAGGTTGATTGAGTTTGTTCAGGAGTCCTTGCAGTCTGCCTTGGTTAGCTCCTGAGACATCGTTTAAATTGATGTTATCAATCTCCTCTAACGTATCCGCGATACCCTGCCGGTCGGTGATCTGCCCGCTGGCCTGCACACGAATATCAATAGTGCGGCTCATTGCCAGGCCGGCAGGGTTCCAGTAAGTCGCCAAGGCATCCGTAGTGACGGCAACCCCTGCGCCACCCATGCCCACAGCACGTGGGCCGACGATGGTGAACTCAACCGCCAGCACTGGAGCCGGCGAGAGTCCACCGACCACGACGAGCATGGCAAGGACGACCAATATTGTTGCAGCGGCTACTCGCCTCATAGCCCGCCTCCTGGAACGACGAACGTCGTGACGCCGGTGTTACGGCGTGATGATCCGGCCGTCCTCCATATGAATGATGCGGTCAGCCTGGGCCGAGAGTTTTTCGTTGTGGGTGACGATGACGAAGGTGGTGCCACGAGATCGGTTCAGTTCCCGCATCAGCGCAAACAAAGCCTCGCCCGTGTGGGTGTCCAAGTTTCCCGTCGGCTCATCCGTCATGACGAGATCCGGCCTCTGCATCAAGGCGCGAGCTACAGCCACCCGTTGCTGCTCTCCTCCGGACAGTTCGCCTGGTTTGTGGTGCAGGCGGTCTCCCAATCCCACGTCTTTGAGGAGCGCGGCCGCGTCAGCCCGCACCTGAGCCATGGGGCGTTTCTGTATGAGCGCAGGCAAAAACGCGTTTTCGAGCGCGGTGAATTCGGGGAGCAAGTGGTGGAACTGGAAGACAAACCCGATCCGCCGGTTTCGAAATTCCGCCTGCTCCTGATCCGATAAACGAAAGAGGTCCTGCTCCTCAAAGAGCACGGCCCCGCTGGTTGGCCGGTCAAGCGTGCCGATGATGTGAAGCAAGGTACTTTTCCCCGCTCCGGACGCCCCCACGATCGCGAGTATCTCCCCTCGCGCGATGTCCAGACTGATTCCCTTGAGGACCGTCAGTTCGTGCCCACCCATTGGGAAGGATTTGTAGAGGTCCACCACTTTGATCACTGTGTGATCCCTTTGGAGGTCCAGACTCGCGGTTGCTGGAGAGAGAAAAAACCCATGTCCGGCTCATTCGTAGCGCAGCGCCGCTGCCGGGTCCAGTCTCGCGGCCTGCCAGGATGGGTAGAGCGTTGCGGCGAAGCTGATCAGGATCGCCGAGAACGACACTAGGATCACATCCAGCGCTTGCACGTGAACCGGCACGTGCGAGATGTAGTACACGGTCGGGTCAAAGGTCCAGTAGGTCTGGATCAGCCACAAAAACGTATAGCCCAAGGGAATGCCGATCACGGTGCCGGTGAGTCCAATGATCAGGCCGTTCAACATAAAGATGCGCATGATGGCCTTGCGAGTAGCACCCATGGCCTTCAAGATCGCGATCTCACGCTGTTTCTCGCTTACGATCATGGTCAGGGTGCTGACGATGTTAAAGGAGGCTACGATCGTAATCAGCACCAGCAGGAGAAACATCATGATTTTTTCCAGTTTGAGCGCCGAGAATAGGTTCCGGTTCAGCTGCATCCAGTCTCTGGCCCAGTAGGTGAGGCCCAACGCCTGCTCGATGGCCCGCGCGATCTCATTGGTCATGAAAATCTCGTCCACCTTGACTTCAATGCCGCTGACCGTGTTCCCCATGTTAAAGAACTTCTGGGCCTCGCCCAGCGCGATGTAGGCTAGCGAGGAGTCATATTCATACATCCCAGACTCGAACACTCCCACCACGGTGAAGGTGCGGATCTTCGGCACCATCGCGACCGCGCCAATCGCGCTGGTGGGTCCGACCGGCGAGACTACATTCACGCTGTCGCCGAGGAAGGCACTCAGGCGCATGGAGAGTTCTTTCCCCAGGATGATCCCAGGATGACCAGGAGTCGGAGCGATGCCTGGGTCGCTGGCGCCCTGACCTGCCGAGCTTTGTACTTGGCCTCCCATACTGGTTTGCTCAAGATCATCAAGACGTCCGACCTTCACATTCTTGGCCAGATCAGTGACGCGCCGTTCTCGCTGGGGATCGATTCCGCGCAGGATGATGCCTTGCACCGCGGACTGGGAAGTCAACAAAACCTGTCGGTACACGAACGGGGTCGCGGCCAACACATGGGGAACTTCTTCCACGCGCTTCACCAAGGTGCCGTAGTCCGCCATATTCTCCCGCGTTCGCTCATGGATGACGATGTGGGAGGTGGTGCCCAGGATTTTGGCCTGCAGATCCTCCTTGAACCCGGTCATGATGCCCAGCGTCCCGATTAAGGCAGCCACCCCCAAGGTGATACCTGCGACCGAGACGAAAGTGTTGAGCGAGATGGTGCGATGCCGGCGTTTGGCGCGCAAGTACCGCAGGCCAACGAATATCTCGTAGGGGAGGGCCGCCATCATTTCTCCGGGCGGAGCTGTGGAAATAAGATCACGTCACGGATGGACGCCTGGTTGGTGAAGAGCATGACCAGCCGATCAATGCCGATCCCTTCACCGGCCGTCGGTGGCATGCCGTGTTCCAGCGCGCGCAGAAAGTCTTCGTCCAGGTAGTGAGCTTCCTCGTCGCCGGCCTCCCGCTGGGCGACCTGCGCCTCAAATCGCTTGCGCTGATCGAGTGGATCATTCAACTCGGAAAAGGCGTTGCCGATCTCACGTCCGGCAATGTAGAGCTCGAACCGGTCGGTCAGTGAGGGGTCCGAATCCTTGCGACGAGCCAGCGGGGAGATCTCAATAGGATAATCGGTGATAACGGTCGGCTGCACCAGCTTGGGTTCGACGGTCTCCTCGAAGATTTCGTTGAGGATGACTACCAGGTCGGCGTCTTTGTCCACCTCCACCTTCAGTCGCACTGCCGCTTTCAAAGCGGAAGTGCGATCGCTCAGGACCGAAGGATCGAGACCATTGATTTCCAGAATGGCTTGCCGGTAGGACCAACGGCGCCAGGGTGGGGCAAGGTTGATCTGCTGCCCCTGATATTCAATGGCGGTACTGCCGAGTATCTCTTTTGCTACCCGCACAATTAACTCTTCCGTCAAGGCAATCAGGTCGGTGTAGTCCGCGTAGGCGACGTAGAACTCCAGCATGGTGAACTCAGGGTTGTGAATGGTAGAGATCCCCTCGTTCCTGAAGTTTCGGTTGATCTCGAAGACGCGGGGGAAGCCCCCGACGATGAGCCGCTTCAGATAGAGCTCCGGCGCAACCCGAAGGTAGAGATCCATGCCGAGCGCGTTGTGATGGGTGACGAAGGGACGAGCTATGGCTCCGCCGGGGATCGGTTGCATCATCGGCGTCTCGACTTCGAGGAATCCCTTTTCGATCAGAAAGGTGCGGATGCCGGCAATGATGCGGCTGCGGGTCGCGAAGATCTCGTGCACTGAGGGGTTTGCGATCAAGTCCACATAACGCTG
>JBOHOI010000248.1:0-4239 GCA_050731155.1 Nitrospiraceae bacterium
GATCCGACTCGGCGGAGTCGTTACTCGCCAAGCTGACCGCCTGACCCCTATCCCCCTGAGCTGGCCCCGACGCATACACTGCGGTATCCGACCTCACGCGCCGGCCGAGCTGGGGCTGAAGGAGACAAGGACGTGCCGCTCTTTCCGGACGATTACGGATCAAGCTTTTTCGACTACCTGGTTCATCAGCGCCCCGATTTAGTGCCGGCCAGCCGGGCATGGATGTCCTCGTCATCGCCGCTCGTGCCCGATGAGGGCCGGGGATCTCTTGTCCCGCCCGTGACCCATGGCACGACGGTCTTGGCGATTAAATATCAGGGTGGGGTGCTGATTGCAGGGGACCGGCGGGCGACTGAGGGGTTTCAGATCGCCGGTCGTCGCATGGAGAAGGTCTTCAAAATTGACGAGCACTCGGCGATCGCCATTGCCGGCACAGCAGGCCCCTGTCTCGAGCTGGCCAAACTCTTTCAGACAGAACTCGAGCATTATGAAAAACTCGAAGGGATCCAGTTGTCGTGCGAAGGGAAAGCGAACAAACTGGGCCAAATGGTCAAGGCGAACCTCCCCATGGTATTTCAGGGACTGGTCGTGCTCCCGATTTATGTCGGCTATGACCTCAAGCGGGCGGAGGGACGAATCTTTAAATACGACATCACCGGCGGCCGCTATGAGGAGTCGGACTACCACTCCATCGGTTCCGGGGGGAAGGATGCTCGGAACACGATGCGGGAACATTTTCGAAAAAACCTCTCCGAACAGGACGCGCTCAGGATCGCCTTGCTCGCCCTCTATAATGCGGCGGAAGAGGATGTCGGAACCGGAGGACCGGATCTCGTCCGTGGTATCTACCCAAGTGCCAAGCTGGTTGATGCCGGAGGCATTATGGATGTGGATGACCAGCGCATCGGAACGGTCTATGCCGCGCTGATTGAAGCGCGCAAGAACGGGGACTAACCATGCCGTTGCCCTACTACGTCTCTCCCGAGCAGATGATGCAAGATAAGGCGGAGTATGCCAAGAAGGGCATCGCCAAGGGACGGTCCATCATCGCGATGGAGTATGAGGACGGCGTGTTGCTGGTCGCCGACAATCCCAGCGCCTCCTTGTACAAGATTTCTGAAATTTACGACAGCATCGCGTTTTCCGGCGCCGGCAAGTACAGCGAGTTCGAGAACCTGCGCAAGGCCGGCATCCGACATGCCGATCTCAAGGGGTATATGTACAGCCGTGAAGACGTGACGGCCAGATCCCTGGCCAACGGCTACTCGCAAAGCGTCGGCACCATCTTCAGTCAGGAACTCAAGCCGTTGGAGGTCGAAATTCTGGTCGCGCAGGTGGGAGAACCTGGACATCCCAACGAACTGTATCGCATCTCGTTCGACGGGAGCATTTTTGACGAACGGGGCTTCGCGGCGATCGGGGGGCGGTTCGAGGCCCTCCAGGTCTTTCTCAAGGAGCGATACAAGACCGAGCCCCTGACCTTGAAGGCCGCGCTCTCTCTCTGCGTTGCGGCGCTGGAGAGCGTCACGAACCAAAAGCTCCCGCTCGATGGGCTCGAGATCGCGGCCCTGGATCGCACTCGCGTGGGCCGCAAGTTCCGCCGTATTCTGCCGTCCGAATCGCGCCAGCTCCTCGCCTGATCATTATCCGCTGTCCGTCCTCGCTGAAATCAGTCCCGATGTTGAAGTACCCTGTGGGGCAGTGTATGCTGAACATGTGTTACATCCGCATCCGGCTGCGTGCCCATGAAACAGCGTATCTTCGGCCTTGAGAATGAGTACGGCCTGATCTTCTCACCCAACGGCCGGATCTACCTGCCGATGGAGAAAGTCCTCGGGTACATCTTCGAAGGACTCATCCCCAATAGTTGGCCTTCGAACGCCTTTCTGGTCAACGGCGCGAGGTTTTATCAGGACACTGGCTGCCATCCGGAATATTCCACCCCTGAGTGCGACAACATCCTGGACCTCGTGATCCACGACAAGGCGGGGGAACGTTTGCTGGAGGCCTGTCTTCCCGCGGCTGAGGATCGTCTGAGGGAAGAGGGATTGTCAGGGGAGATCTACATCTTCAAGAACAACACGGACTCGCTGGGTAACACCTACGGCTGCCACGAAAATTATCTGATGCGACGGGATGTGGATTTCTGGAAAGTGACCGAACAGCTCATCCCGTTTTTTGTGACGCGCCAGATCTATTCGGGCGCAGGAAAGGTATTGAAAGTATCGGGCAAACCGCAGTATTTCATTTCGCAGCGAGCCCAGCATATCCACGAGAAGACTTCCTCCTCGACCACGTCGTCCCGCAGCATCATCAACACGAGGGACGAACCTCATGCCGACGCCGAAAAGTACCGGCGGCTCCACATCATCGTCGGTGATTCGAACATGTCAGAATATACCACCTATCTCAAGGTGGGAGTCGCTGCGCTGGTCCTCTCCATGATCGAGGATGGATGCACCGTCACCGGGCTGGAGCTGGAGGACCCGGTGAAGGCGATCCGGGAGATTTCCCGGGATCCGACGCTCAAGAAGAAAGTCAAGTTGGACGATGGCCGGCAAGTGAGCGCCGTTGAGATCCAGCGGGTGTACTTGGAGCGAGCGCATGATTACCTAGGTACGCAAGCGCACGATCCAATCATGGATGATGTGCTGGCCCGGTGGAGCAGCGTGCTCGATCGCCTGGAAGATGACCCGATGCAGTTGTCCGGGGAGATTGATTGGGTCAGCAAGCGACTCCTGATCCAATCGTTCGTCGAGAAGAAGGGGTGTGGCTGGGATGATCCGCGAGTGTTTCTGATGGATCTCCAGTATCATGACGTCAAGCGGACACGGGGACTCTATTACTTAATGGAGTCGCGGGACATGATCGAACGGATCGTGGATGAGGAGGCGGTCCAGCGGGCCATGTCCGTTCCACCTCAAACGACCCGGGCCAAGGTGCGGGGAGACTTCATCCGGTTCGCCAGGGCCAAGAACCGATCCTATACGGTCGATTGGACGTACCTGAAACTCAACGGGTACTGGGAAGAGACCATCCTGTGCATGGATCCGTTCAGCGCGGTGAATCGGCGGGTGGAGGAATTGGTCTCACAAGTGGCCGGCCTGCGGTTCTACCGATGACAGTCAAGACCATGAGCCAGATCCCACGCGCCAAGAGTCGAATAGATCGCCTCGCGATCAGCGCGGTGGTCTTGCTGGCCAGCGTCTTTCCGGTTGATCTCCTGCCAAGCGCTCCTCACGAGACGCGCGGAACCGACGGGCAATTCAGCGGCAAGCAGGGCCAGGTGCTGCTGGTGAGAGTGACGGCCGATGGCCAAGCGGCTGAGGTAGTGGGACGCTTCCTTGGTCGTCGCATTCCGTTCTTTCGAGACGCTGTTTCCGGGCAGGTCGAGAGCTTTGTGGGGTTGGTAGGCATTGATCTGCAAGATCCACCAGGTACACATGAACTGGCGGTCGAGGCACGTTCTGCGGACCGAGTAAGTCGGTTGAGCTACAACGTCCTGGTGATGAAGGAGAAATATCCGGTCCAACGCCTCACGCTTCCGAAGGACAAAGTCGATCTGGATGAAGACAGTCTCGTGCGTGTGAAGGGCGAACAGGAGCAGGTGAAGGCAGTCTTGGAGGCAGTATCCCGGGAACGGTTCTGGGACGGCCGTTTCATCGAGCCAGTGCGAGGGCCGAGTACAGGGGCGTTCGGCCGCACGCGAATTATCAATGGTCAGCCGCATAGCCCTCACAACGGAGAAGATATTGCCGCTCCCCTCGGGACGGAAGTCGTGGCGACAAACGACGGGATTGCACGCTTGACGGTGGAACATTTTTTTTCAGGCAAAGGGGTCTTCGTGGATCACGGCCTGGGCCTCTACTCCATGTACTTCCACCTGTCCGAGGTGACGGTGCGGGACGGCGAACCGGTCAAGCGCGGACAGGTCATTGGGAAAGTAGGGCAGTCCGGACGCTCGACCGGTCCTCATCTTCACTGGGGGGTCCGGCTCAATGGGGCGCGCGTCGATCCCTATGCACTCCTCAAGCTTCCCCTCAGTGGTGTGACGTCCTCCAGCCCTCAGGAGACGAACACCCACTGAGCGACGACGCGAATTGAGGGCCCAACGGTGGAGGAACACGCAATGACCAGCAGGCCCGGTCACATCCAGCCTCGAGCGACTCGATCCTCAAGCCAGGTGTGGCTCGCCACGCTTGTTGGAATCGTCGTGGCAAGTGGGTTCGATGCCTGCAC
>JBOHOI010000249.1:0-4222 GCA_050731155.1 Nitrospiraceae bacterium
CCCTCCAGCGTCAACCCGAGCTGAACCATCGCAAACGCAACTTCTGGCTGGATCCCTACGATCACGGTTTCCGCTCCACGTAACCTGGTCATATGTGCCAGGTCGCGCAGGGTGCGCGAGGCAAACGAGTCCATCACGTCTAGAACCGTGACATCCACGATGACCCCCCGAGCACGCAACTTGCCGACCTTCTCAGCTAAAGCATCCCGCAGTTGCACCAGGTCTTGGTCGCTGAGCGCGGCTTGAATGGAGGCGATCAGGTATTGCCCTTGCTTGAGAATGGGAACTTGCACGATCGCACGCTCTCTAGGTGGTTTGTTGAGAGGCCTCGCTGAAGGGGGCCACCTTGTAGCCTAACAGCCGTTCGGCTTCCTCGATGCCGCCCTGGAGGTCTCCGACAGTATTCATCTTGCCTAGCTCCACACCGATGGTCACCAGAGTCTGAGCAATTTCAGGCGACAGGCCGGTGACGATGACGGTTGCACCCAACAGCCGCGACGCCTCCACAGTTTGTACGAGGTGATTCGCCACGGTGGCGTCCATGGCCGCCACACCGGTGATGTCAATCACGACGACCCTGGCGCGGTTGGTCCGGATACCCCGCAGCAGTTGTTCGGTCAACTGACGGGCGCGCTGGGGATCGATCACACCGATAATCGGCAGGATGAGCAGTCGCTCGCGGACCTGGAGCACGGGCGTGGAGAGTTCCCGGATGGCTTCTTGTTGCTGGCGAATGATGCGCTCGCGCTCCTGAACGAACCCTACTGCCACTGTGTTGGCAATGCGGTTGGCCGCAGGTTCATAGGCGTCGAGGATGCGGTTGAGCAGCTGGAAGTCCGTTTGGTATTTCGCGAAGAGCGAGCGCGCGAGCACGTCGCGCAGGAGCAGCACGATCCCTACGACCTCGTCGGTTTCCACCCCTCTCGGGATGATGCGTTCGGAGAGGTCGCGGGCGTAAGCTTGCAAAGCCTCGACGGCGCCGGTTTCCAGCACCTCCACGTAGTTGTCATAGACCGATGTGGCTTCGGCGAAGAGTTCGTCTCTGGTCATCGCCGTGAGCAACTTGGCCTCCGTGATGCGCCGCGCCCACTCCTCACGGAGTTGCGTACGGTTTTTCCGCAGGTGGGCGACAAGCTGGCGCAGTAATGAAGCGGGGGACTCGGGAACGGTGGGCTCGTCATTGGGAGGCGGCCCTAATCTAGAAGGAGATACACTTCTGATCCTTTCTTCCTTTCTCTTTATTTTCGGGTCATCCATGTGAGCCTCCTACGTCCATAAAGGCTATCCCTCCTATTTTGGATCGAATGTTGAAGAAACCCCCACATCTTCCCGAGTGGGCCATCATTTGAGTAAGGTTCCTGTCCTTTCTGGCGAAGGTAGTGTATGCGGGCGGCAGCGAGATCGCAACTGCTATTGTAACAGGAGGAATATCTTCTTGATCAGTCGGAGGCCCAAGGTAGGGGAAAGGCCGGAGGGGAACAATCGGGTAAACACCGGAATGTCAGGTAGGGTAAACACCTGAATCTGGAGAGAGGTCGGGCTTATTTCCTGAACCGGCAAGTCACGACTGGTTCTCTCTCGCGGTGCCACTGACGGAATCGGAGCGCGGACTCTCCCTGCTCCGCGACTGTTCCGAAGTCTCAGGCCAGTCTGGCGGCGGCGACGTAACCCCCCAAAAGTTTCCTGGTTTGTCGAGTTCCAGCGCGACAGTCCATGTCGTAAGGTGCGTTCCAATCGGGTATGAGTGGACAACACGCGCGGTGGTTGTGTGCTTGCTGTAAAGGACATCGAGGCGCAGCTTGGTGTCACGCTTCAAGGGACGGAGAACATGGAGCACGCAGCCGTGGCTACTCACCTCGACGGTCTTTAGATTCCCGAGGAATGTAAAAGGGGAATCCAGGTCCCTCACGAATAGTTCAGCTGACAACGGAATCCGTTGGCTACGCCGACGTTCTTTGGCTATAGAATGCGTTGCTATCATAACACGATACTCCAGCAAATAAATATGACTGAGGGCATTGTGCAGTGAGCATGCGTTCACCGACCAAAAGGCCGTCACAATGTGGCACGTTCGTCATACATCCTTCTAAGAAGAATTGGCGGAGGGGCTCACCGGACCTCTGCCGAGTCGGCCTGTTACCTAGAAGCGACTTGCCCGAGCCCCTCCATGATTTCAGATTTCACGGCTTCCCGGTTGTTGCGCTCGAAGCGCAGGAGCGCCCGTCCTGTAGACCAAGTTTATAGCGCTCGAGCAAAGAGGGATGGGAATTTTTCCTGATTTCTGTCCGATCTCTACCGAGCAAGGCGTCAATAAGTCCTGCTTCCTCCGCCTGCCAACGCTCTTCCTCGTCCCGCGTGACTGCCCCTTTCCGCTCGAGCCGGCACCATTCGATGCGTGATAGGATGTCATTTGGTGAATGGTCCATTGATTCCCTCCCTATGCCTCATCATCATGATCATTGGTACAAAGATTAGGTGATGGGCTGGGAAAGGACAACCAGGTAAACACTGCAATTCAATGAGAGGAAACACCTGAAATGGAGAGGGGGTGACCTTATTGGATTTGGCGTTCCGTGTGATTTCTATGTAGACAAGACCCTGGTTTGCAGACATCAAGAGCCAGGTGAGTCCTGGAGTTGGTCACATCCCGGAGGTGTAAGTCCGAAGTTCTTCAAGGCTTGCCGGACTGTCTGGGTCTCCAGCATTCCTGCAAAACCTCTGCCTTTTCACCTCGCTGCCGTTGCTGCTTCTGTAAACAAGCTCGTCAGTCTCTAGATCGTATTCCGGTATGTCCGGACTTTCCCATCTCTTTATGAAATATTGGTAAAATAACGTATATAGGCCGTGGCCGTTTTGACTGTGCTTTAATACATATTCTGGCATCGTATGGACCTCGAGACCGGCATGATAATGCTGTAACCAGATGTAATCCCCCAAGATGGCCAATTTGACATGAGGAGGGTCCGAGTAGAGCTTGAGTGAAACAGATTTCTGTGCTGCCTTCAGCCTCTTAAGAAAATCTATACATTTTCCTACTTGCTCTGGAAAACTCTCAGAAGTGACATCGGGATTGAGGATAGCCCTGGCACGCGCCAGCGCTGCCTCACTGTAAGGGTTTAGAAGCAGAATTTTTGCCTCCAAGCAGTTCTGTAGCACCGTGTGTAAGTCTCCTTTGGGGTCAACAAAGGTCCTGTAGCCCGTTGAGCCTATAACCATGACAGACCTTGCGACACCATGCTTCTTCTTTAATTTTCTGATTTTTCTCTGTGCAAGTCGGCCTCGGGTCGGGAAATAAGATACAAAGCCTGCCCCAGCTGCTATTTCAGCGAGTTTCCCGTTTTTCATACTTCGCCGGAGATAGTTTATGCAGGCTATGAGCAAGACCGCCACCGCTATTTCTAGGGATACGAGGAATATTTTCTCGTCCTCGATGAGAGACCAGTAGGCGGGAAACTTCTGAGCATAGAATCTGACAGCCGCAGGTAGGGACAATGCAACTCCGGCACTCAGCGCAACGACAACGATGTGATACAAAATACCTGCTGCGCCTTTTATAAGATCTCCTAAATCCCCCCAGAACTTTTCCATGATTGCTCCTTCAGGGCGTAAATGTGCCACCAGCTCTCGCAACAATCCTGCGGTTGATTCGAAAGGGATTGAAGCAACGGACGGTTGGTTCTTAACGGCCATAAGAGACCTCCACTCTCATAAGTTGTGATACATGAGCAACCTACTCTCTTCTTGACGTGTCACATGTCACAGCCCGTGATCGCACGGACTTTCAGCAAAAACGGAACCCATTCTTCTTCAAACATCTTAACTGGCCACCAAGTATGGGGAGGGATTTAACCAGACTGTCAGCTTCAAAAGCTATCAGGCGAAGGCCTGGTTTCGGGAGGAGAAAAACCGGAGATTCAAGGATCATACACCGTGAGGTGCAAGGATCATACACCCTTGAAGAACCTCAGCTAACGGCGCGACAACAAATCCCATTATATAAATTTTCGATCAGTCGTCCAGTAATGTCTTCCATGACGAGGCGCGTCTATATCAAATGTCATCCGCCTTTATGCTTCAGAAAGGATTGTTACCAGGTATTTTCCCCTCTCCAATTCCCCTATTCGCCTGATTCCCTTAGCCCGCCCTATCACGTACCCTCGGCCGACAGAAGCTGGGGAATGATCAGCGAGATGACAGGGCAGCTCGCTCACGTTTACTAACC
>JBOHOI010000250.1:0-4172 GCA_050731155.1 Nitrospiraceae bacterium
TCACAAGGTTCATCGTCCGCTCCCACGATATCGCACGGTGAGCTCAAACCCGACCATGCCGTTCTCCACCCCTCGGTGCTGCACCAGAACCGGATCTTTGAAGGCGCGATGGTCCTGCAAGACGAGCGTGAAGGCGGTCACGTCCTCCAGAGACATCGCCACGCCCGTCAACCTGATGATCGAACTCTTCGAGTCGAGTCGAATGCTGTCGATCGCCAGGCGGGCCGGCACGACCTCCTCCAAGCTGCTGAGAAATTGCGTCCATGAAAAAGTGCGCTCCGCGATCAACTGGTTGGCGAAGGCGACCTCACCGGCAAGCCGCTGCCACGCTGCGTCCGAGAGATCAAGGCCTTCTTGTGCAGCCTGAGCCAGGAGCAGACGGTCTTGCTCTCGAACCCGTTCCAGCGCGAGTTGCACCTGACCGGCCTCGCCGTGGACCATCAGCACCTGAGAGAGATTCCAGGCAATCCCGCCCACCAATACCAGTACAAGCGCCACAAGACCGGTGCGGAGCGGACCCAGGTAGGCCCGGTGACGGCTGCTCAGGTTGATCCGAAACGGCCTCTGCATCACACCCATGTGAGACGTGGCTCCGATCATCTCTCCCCCAAGAGTCCCGCGATCGCCGGAAGGACGCCTCTTGGTACAGAAGCATTGGCTGGATTCCAGCCGGCAGACTCCGCCTGAGCGACACCCAGCTCCTCCACCCCTACTCCGAACTCCTCGCTGAGCTGACGCGCAAACCCTGGCTGCGGCCCTTCACTGACGAGGATCAGGTGCTTGGCCGCCAGGTCTGGATAGGTCTCGGCACAGGAGAGCAGTGAGGCGGCAATTTCCGCCACCACCTTGTCAGCCTGCTCAGCCTCAAGACGGCTCGATTCGTCCGCGACACGGCCACCTGAAAGTTGTAGTTTGCTGCGAAGAAACACGAGCTGGCCGGCGTGGAAGACCAAGAGGGTGAGGCCACCGTCAAGCAGGCTCAGCCACAGAAGGTCCTCAGCTCCGTTCCCTCCAGTGCCCTGGGTCGCTCTGGCCCACAGGTTGAACAGGCGGAAGCTGGCCGCATCCACTTGCATGGGAGCCAGCCCCACGGCCTCACAGGCGGCTTCATATTGATGCAGCACCGTGTCCTGGATTGCCACGGCCAGGACCGTCTGAGGGCCAGTCGCCCGATTTCCGTTTGTTGAAAGAGGCTGGGAGACCACTTTCGCCCCAACAAGCGGGAAGAGCTGTTCCTGTCCTAGACGCCAACGGATCAAGGCTTCGCGCTCCGCAGACCGAGTCGGCACGTTATCCAGCCGGAAAATGACTGCTCGGACGCAGAGGTCCGGCACAATCAGCGCCACGGGTCGCGGCACCTGTGCCATTACCCTGTGAACGGGTGAGCGACCACGCGCCTCCGGTTTTATCAGCGCACGGAGGCGAGTCGCCAGGGCAGCCGGATCCGTGATGTTCGGTTCGACCGGCGACGGTTGAATGAGGCCTGGCGGCAACTGGGTCAGGCGGCACCGGTCACGACGCTGTCCCAACCAGTTCCGGCTGGACTCCGCCCACGCCGCCTCGCGCGGTCCCAGCTTGAGACAATAGTGCAGCCGACTGTTTCCCCACATGCGCACGCTCCTCAGGTCGCTTCGATAAAGGTCACGCGGTTAATCTCGCGCAACGTGGTCTCGCCTCGTAGCACCTTCGCCAGGGCTGACTGGCGGAGCGTGGTCATGCCGTCCGTCATCGCCCGATACCGGATCTCAGAGATGGGTCTGCGGGCCAGAATCATCTCCTTGATTTCCTCGGTCAAATCCAGGAACTCGGTAATGCACTGCCGGCCGCGGTAGCCGGTCCCGTGGCACTCCCCGCACCCACGGCCCTGATAGAGCGGGACGTCTCCATGCCGCTCATAGTCGATCCCCGATTCCTCCGCCTGCGCTCTGTCCAGTCGAACCTGCTCACGGCAGGTCGGGCAAATCAACCGTACTAACCGCTGAGCCAGCACACAATTGAGAGACGACACGAAGTTGTACGGTTCAATGCCCATGTTGACAAACCGTCCGATCACGTCAAAGACATGATTGGCATGGACCGTGGTGAACACCAAATGGCCGGTCAGGGCCGACTGGATGGCGATCTGGGCGGTCTCGGCGTCCCGGATCTCGCCGACCATGATCTTGTCCGGATCGTGCCGGAGAATCGAGCGGAGCCCTCGCGCGAAGGTCAACCCCTTTTTCTCATTGACCGGAATTTGCACCACCCCGGGCAGTTGGTACTCCACCGGATCCTCGATGGTAATGATCTTGTCTTCTCCGATGTTGATCTCGCTGATCGCGGCATACAACGTGGTGGTCTTTCCGCTGCCGGTCGGTCCAGTGACCAGCACCATCCCATGGGGCTCGGTGATCGCGCGGCGAAACCGCCGAAGATCCTCAGGATTGAACCCCAGCCGATCGAGCCGTAGGGCGGACACTCCGGTGGTGATCGATTCACGATCCAAAATCCGGATGACCACCGACTCGCCGAACACGCTGGGCAGGATCGAGACCCGAAAATCGACCGTTTTGCGGTCCAATCTCATCCGGAACCGGCCATCCTGTGGCACCCGTCGTTCCGCGATATCCAGGTCTGACATCACTTTCAGTCTGGACACGAGCGGCGCATGCAGCTTCACATCCAGCGGCTCAAGGGCCGGGAGGAGAATGCCGTCCACGCGAAACTTGACCTGTGTCGCTCGGCCGGTTGCTTCAATATGGACATCACTGGCTCGCCGCTGCAGCGCGCTCAAGAGGATCGTATCCATCAGTTTGACCACCGGACTCAGGTCCTGGGTGATCTTTTCAATCGAGAGCACCTCCTCGCCCCGTTCATCCTCCTTGACCAGAACCGAGCGATATTCAGCCTCAAGCTCCTTCAAAGCCTGACTGGACCCTTCGCTCCGACTCAGAGCCGCCAGAATGGCGGTGCGAGGGCTGACGACCAGTCGAAGCGGACGGTTCAGGAGCAGCTCCAGCTCATCCAGCCCCAGGATATGGTGGGGATCCGGGATGGCGATGGTCAGCACGCCATCACGTTCGCCCAGCGGCACGAACGGATGACGATGCATGAGATCGACGGAAACCGTCTGATAAAATTGCGGATCGACGCGAAAGTCGGTGAGGAGGTTATAGGCAAGGCCTTGCTGTTCAGCCAGCGCGCAGGCCAACTGGTCATCGGAAATCAGTCCTTCGTTGACCAGGGCCTGGCCCAGCGAGCCAGGGGAAGAGCCCACCCGGCTGATGGCTTTTTCCATTTCTTTCCTGGTCAGGAATCCCTGCTCGACAAGCACGTCGCCGAGCGGTTTACGATTCAGGACACGTCCCATCTGCTCGCTCCTATTGAGGCCTGCTCTCTATTGGATCGTCCCAGCCATCTGGAACACCGGCAGGTACATAATGATCACGATGGCCCCGACTAACACTCCCATGACCAGCAGCAACACCGGCTCGATCCATGTCGTCAGTTGGCTGAGCCTCAGATCCAATTCACCCTCGTAAAATTCGGCCACATCCCGCAGCATCGTCTCGAGCGAACCGGTTTCTTCTCCCACCGCGATCATCTCCAGGGCCAGCCGGGGCAGAATTTTGGGGGCTTCCAGCGCCGCGGCCAACGTGCCTCCCTCGCGAATTTGCCCGACTGCAGTGCCTAGACCGGCGGTCAGCAATCGGTTGGACACCGCTCCCCGAGCAATTTGGAGCGCATCGACCAAGGGAGTCCCCCCACCGAGCACCGTGGCCAAGGTTCGCGTGAGTTGAATGGTGTGGTGTCTGACCAGCACCTCTCCGAGAATCGGCAGCTTCAGTAAGATTCGGTCCCAGGTCAATCGGCCACGGGGTGTCCTGTACCACATCCGAAAGCCGATCCCTGCTGCCGCCAACACGAGTCCCACTGTGAGCAGATGCGCCTGAATCGTCCGGACCAGCGCAATGAGCGCTTGGGTTGCCGGAGGCAGAGACCTTGCCGTCTCTCCATACACCGCGACGAAGGTCGGCATCACATAGGTTAGCAGAAAGCCGACCACTGCGATCCCCACCACCACCAAGAAGCCCGGATAGGCCAAGGCTTTCGTCATCTTTTGACGCAGCCCGATCATCAGCTTGAGATACGCGATGTACCGCTGGAGGACTTCCGGAAGGTTGCCGGACTGC
>JBOHOI010000251.1:0-4170 GCA_050731155.1 Nitrospiraceae bacterium
TTCCGGATCAAGCCCTTTCGCAAAATACTCCTGGGGGATCCCGACCTTCAGCTTCTTGAGATCTTTCTTCTTGAAGGCCTTCGTGTAATCCGGTACCGGCAGGTTGGCGGAGGTCGAATCCAAGGGATCGTGTCCGGCGATCACATTCAGCAGCGCCGCCGCATCGGTCACATCCTTGGTGATCGGGCCGATCTGGTCCAGCGACGACGCAAAGGCCACCAACCCGAATCGCGACACGCGGCCATAGGTCGGCTTCAGTCCGACGACCCCGCAGCAGGCCGCTGGTTGCCTGATGGACCCGCCCGTATCCGAGCCCAAGGCGGCTGCACATTCGTCCGCCGCCACTGCAGCAGCGGACCCGCCGCTTGACCCGCCCGGGATAGACCCCAGGTTCCAGGGATTCCGGCTCGGGCCGAAGGCTGAGTTCTCGGTCGAAGAGCCCATCGCGAATTCATCCAGATTGGTCTTCCCCAGCAACAGGTACCCCTGGCCCCGTAGCCGCGCGATCACGGTGGCGTCGTAAGGCGGCACGAAGTTGCCCAGGATCCGCGACGCACAGGTGGTCAGGACGTCTTCGGTGCAGATGTTGTCCTTGACCGCCAGCGGCATGCCCATGAGCGGCATCGTCCGACGCCAGCCCTTCAGCTTCTGATCCAGCGCATCAGCCTGGGCGAGAGCCGACTCCTTGGCCAAGGTGATGTAGGCCTTGACCTTCGGCTCGACCTGGCTGATGCGCAAGGAGTAGGCCTGCACGATCTCGCGCGCAGTCACTTCCCCATTGGCGAATTTCTGCTGCAGCTCGTGCAGTGTGAGCTTGTGAAGTGACATATCAAAAAGGGCTATGGACGCGAGGCGATGGGCGATGGGCTGAGGGACCAGTTTTATCCCATAGCCTATAGCCCATTGCCCCTAGCCTCGACTGAGGATCCGGTTTCGTTCATCCACCTTGATGATCCGGGGGGCATGCCGCTTGATCTCATCCTCGGCGTAAAACTCGTAGCAGAAGATGATGATCTGGTCTCCGATTGCACCCTTGCGCGCCGTCGGGCCGTTCAACACGATCTCGCCGCTTCCCCGTTTTCCGGCCATCGCGTAGGTGGTGAACCGCTCCCCATTGTTGAGATTGGAAATGACGATGGCTTCATAGGGTAGGATCCCGGCCGCATCCAGCAGATCCTCGTCCACGGTCAGGCTGCCTTCGTAGTCGAGGCAGGCATCGGTCACGGTCGCGCGATGAATCTTGGCCCGCAGCATTTGTCTGAACATCTTGACTCCCTCGTAAGGAGTGAGGCGTTAGGCGAAAGGGTTGGATTAAATCTTATCGCCTTACCCCTCACGCCTAACGTTCTTCTAGGATCTTCGGGACGCGGAAGTGCCCGTCTTCGGACTCCGGCGCATTGGCCAGCGCCTTCTCAGCCGGCAGAGACGGACGAGCTTTATCTTCGCGAAACACGTTGGTCTGCTCCAGCACCGTGGCGGTGGGCTCGACCCCTTCCGTACTGAGCGTCTTCAGTTTGTCCATGTAGGTCAGGATGCTGCTCAAGTGCTTGCTGAAGATCTCCTTCTCAGCCTCCGTGATCTCCAGCCTGGCCAGCTTCGCCACCCGCTCGACTTCTTCTTTGTCGATTCGCATAAAAACGTCTTTCAAGTCAGAAAGTCCGAGCGTCGAAAGTCGAAGACCTTATGACTTTACGACTTTTGGACTTTTTGACGTGTTCACTCCACCGTCACACTTTTCGCCAAATTCCTCGGCTGATCCACATCGGTGCCACGAAGCACAGCGATGTGATAGGCCAGCAGTTGCAGCGCCACAGTGAACAGGATAGGCGACAGCAACGCCGGCACGTCCGGGACCGTGAACACCGCATCGGCCACCTTACCCAGATCCCGTTCCCCTTCGCTCACAAAGGCGATCACCGGCGCGTTGCGGGCCTTGACCTCCATTAGATTGCTGACCGTTTTTTCATACAACCGATCGCGCGGCACCAGGACCACAACCGGCATGTCCTTATCAATCAGCGCAATCGGTCCGTGCTTCATTTCCCCGGCTGCATACCCTTCCGCATGAATGTAGGAAATCTCTTTCAGCTTGAGGGCCCCTTCCAGCGCAATGGGGTAGTTAATCCCACGGCCCAGATACAGGAAGTTCCGCTTCGTGTGGTAGCGCTTGGCGATGGCCACAATCTCGGCCTCTCGCTTCAGGATATGCTCCACATACTTCGGCAATGAGACAAACCGCTCCAACCACACCCGTCCGTCATTGGCATTCAGCACCCCACGCACGTAGGCCAGGTGCAAGGCCAGCAGGTACAGCGCGGTCAGTTGCCCGGTGAAGGCCTTGGTCGAGGCGACACCGATTTCCGGACCGCAATGGGTATAGAGCACGCCATCGGACTCCCGCGCTAGAGTGCTCCCCACGACGTTCACGATGGACACCACGCGCGCGCCTTTCTCCTTGGCCTCGCGGGCTGCCGCCAGCGTGTCGGCCGTCTCACCGGACTGCGAGATCGTGATGAACAAATCGTCCTTCTGCACCAAGGGATCGCGATACCGAAACTCCGAGCTGATGTCCACCTGCACCGGGGTTCTGACCATTTCCTCAAGTAAGTATTTCCCCACCAGCCCCGCGTGCCACGAAGTCCCGCAGCCCACGATCCAGATCTTGCCCACGGCGGCAAACTGTTCCGGACTTAGCCCGATATCGGGAAGATCAGCCTCGCCGGTCTCGAACCGGTAACGGCCGCGCATGGTGTCCAGGATCGCCTGCGGCTGCTCGTGAATCTCCTTCAGCATGAAGTGCGGGTACCCGCTCTTTTCCGCTGTCGCCGCGTCCCAGGTAATCCGTGTGGCCGCCCGTGTCACCGGACGTCCCTCAGAGTCCATGATGCAGACGTCGGACCCGGTCACCACCGCCACGTCCCCTTCCTCGAGGTAGATGACCTCCTTGGTATGAGACAGCATCGCCATGACGTCGGAAGCCACCAAGGTCGCGTCGGCGCTCCGCCCCACCACCAGAGGACAGCCGGAGCGGGCCGCCACCAACGTGCCAGCCTCGCTTTCACAGATGGCAGCAATGGCGTAGCTACCACGGATCTCCTTCGTCGCGGCGCGCACGGCATCAGCCAGGCTTCTCCCCTGCGTGATCTGCCGTCCAATTAGATGGGCCACCACTTCCGTATCGGTTTCAGATTCAAAGCGATATCCTTCCTTCTGCAGTTGTTGCTTGAGCGGCAGATAGTTCTCAATAATTCCGTTGTGCACCAGCACGCAGCCATCGGACCGGTGCGGATGCGCGTTCTGCTCTGAGGGCTTGCCGTGCGTCGCCCACCTCGTATGTCCGATGCCGACCGGTCCGCTGACAACCTTGCCGGCCACGGCTTTCTCCAGATTGGCCAGCTTGCCGACGCTGCGGCGCACCTCAATCTTCCCATCTCGCAAGACCGCGACGCCGGCCGAATCGTACCCGCGATACTCCAGACGCTTGAGACCATCCAAGAGGATGGGGACCGCATCCTGGTTCCCAACATATCCGACGATGCCGCACATACCCCTACCCTTTTCCCCCCTTCTTTCCCCTCACGATCCTGTCACCCCTTGCTTCTTGCCTTCCACCAGTCGCCGATGGGCCCGCTGGAGGTAACGCGCGCCGGCGGGCGGCCCACCCCGGATTATTCACCTGCAAGGCCCTCGCAATCGCCAGCGCGTCTGCCGGCACATTCTCCGTCACGATCGAGCCCGCCGCTATCACAGCCCCTCGCCCCACTGTGACCGGCGCGATCAACTGCGTATCGCTCCCGACAAACACCTCGTCCTCGATGACGGTCTCGTGTTTGCGAGACCCATCGTAGTTACAGGTAATCGTGCCGGCGCCGATGTTGACCTTCCTACCGATCCGGGCATCGCCGAGATAACTCAAATGGTTTGCCTTGGATCCCTCGCCCAATTCGGCCTTCTTCATCTCCACGAAATTACCGACTTTGGCTGAACGGCGCACCACGGTGCCTGGCCGCAGGTGAGCGAATGGTCCCACGCTGGTGTCGTCTTCCAGACGAGCGTCCCGAATCACACAACAGTCGTGGACCGCCACACGATGACCAAGTCTGCTGTCGCTGATTCGAGTATGCGACCGGATCACGCAGCCCTCACCGATGATTGTCTGTCCTTCAAGCG
>JBOHOI010000252.1:0-4129 GCA_050731155.1 Nitrospiraceae bacterium
GGAGGCCTGTTGGCCGGCTGTGCGGCCTTGATCATGGGCCGCCTTCGTTGACCCGGCACAATCCGCTTGACAGAGCCGGGAGGCTTACGGTAGAAGCCACCCAGGCTTTTACGAGTTCGCGGAAAACCCAATGACGCAGCTGCAGGTGGGGGTGCCGCTGAAGCAACACTGGTATGCATTGCTTGAAGTGCAAAGGGTTCATGATGGTTGAACGGCACTACACGCTGGTCAATCGTCGTCTCTATGCGAGATGTCTCAATTGCGGATTCTGGCTGGACCTGGCGGATCTCTTGAGATTTTTCCACAAGGTCCTCGACAGCGGGTTCCGCGGCTCCAAGGTTCGTGAGACCCTTACGCTCTAATCCTCACCTCATGGACTCCAGCGATCTCCGTCCCCCGCGCCGGGGGGCGCGTCTGTGTGTGGGCCGTCAGTGGGTACCGCCGCTCACGGCAATAGCGGTGCTGGCGGCTCTTCTGGAGGTGTTCGCACCGGCGCACGCCACCGGCACGCCGGCAACATCCCTGGCGTCCCCTGCAGGCTTCTCAGACGCCATCAAGCCCCTCCGCCCAATCCGCGGGCACCGTTCGCTTGCCCACGGCATTCTGCTGAAAGACCTGACGACGGGACGGACCCTCTATGAGTTCCAGGCAGACCGGCGGTTGTCACCTGCCAGCCTGACCAAAATCATGTCAGCTCTGGTGATCCTCGAATACGCAAATCTGGAAGACCCTGTCACGGTAAGCCGCACAGCAGCGGCTGCGCCCAAGATTCGCTTAAGGCTTCGAGCCGGGCAGGTGTTCCGCCTGGAAGATTTACTGAAAGCCATGCTCATGACGTCGGCCAACGACGCCTGCTTGGCGGCCGTCGAGCATGTGGCCGGGTCTGAGGAACGGTTTGTCCTGTTGATGAACACCAAGGCCAATGGGCTGGGTCTGGTGGATACCCACTTCACGAATGCCTGCGGCTTCGACGATCCCGCTCATTACACGACTGCTGAAGACTTGGCCACGCTGAGCGAGATTGCCCTCCAACATCCGATCTTCAAAGCCTTCGTGCGCGAAGAAAGGGACGTCATCTACGCTGTGAATGGGGGCCGCTTCTATTCTCTGAGAAACACGAATCGGTTGCTGGGCCGGCTGGCTGGCGTGGAGGGGGTGAAGACAGGGTTTACTTCAAAGGCCGGGCGATGCTTGATTGCCAAGGTGTCTCAGAATGGTAACGAGCTGCTCCTGGTCCTGCTCCACACCAGCCGTCGCTGGAACACCGCCGCCAGCCTGATCAACTATGGACTCCAGGCGCTTGAGAAGAGGTCCGACACAATGCCGTAATGTCAGAGCGGCGTCTGAGGAGGACGCGACAGGTCCACGTAGGACAGGATGATGCGATGTCCCTTTTCATTCGACTGGATGACGAGCTCGAGCCTGGTGCCTGGCGCGAGGCTCGTCAGCGCGTCGAACTGGCCTGTGTTCCTCGCATAGACCAACAGCATGAAGTCCCCTTCCAGTCTTCTCCAGACCTTATGCCCTGGTGACTGACGCTCAAGGCGCCGATCCCAGTCAAGCCAGATCGCTTGCTCAGCCGGATCGACTAATCGAAGCTGTCCCTGGACGGTGGAGGGGTTGGTGAAGTCCGGTAGTTGAATGGCTGAATCGAAGAGGAGTTGGTCAGGCGGCAGGACTTCTTGAGCTGGTTGAATCTGCGCCGAGACGGAGGATACCGCCAAAATCGCGACCCAGATCCACGCGCAGGACGGCGGTGCCTGGGACAAGCGCACCGTGTGATGCCCTCTCTACTGTCGTAAGGTGAACTCGACGTTCACATCCTTGCCCAGGTAATTGACCAGGTATGGTCCCTGCTTTTCGTAGTTCAGAGCGGCGCCGAACACGTTTTCATCCCCGGAGTCTTCCTTACCCAGGAGTTTGCGAATCTCATCTGGACTCTCGCTGTTAAGAACGCTCCGAAAGACCCCTCGCGCCTTGTAGGCGAAGCGATTATTGATAAAGATGAGGTCAACCTTCCCATCAAGCAGTCGGATTCCCGCCATGGGGCCCGTGGGCTTGCGTTGATCCAGGAGGAGAACAAAGGTCGCTTCCTGTTCGGCTTTCACTCCTGGGATCTTTTCGTTGACCAAGACATCGAGGGCCTTGCTTTCAGGGTCGCCAAGCTTCACTCCGAACAACGAGATATCCATGCTCTTGAAGGTTTTGGGGTCCATCACATCATTCTTGCTGAGCTCGTATGGTTCCGCACCGGCGACTTCCATCGTCCCGACCATCACGATGAACCCTAGCGAGGCAAGCACGATCGGCCACCATCTCACTTCCATCGGTTCCTCCTTGACCAAACTCGGGCGTCTCGCGGCAGAGGCCCAGTCGAACGCACGATCGAAAAACCGGGGCATTGTAGCGGACACCACGAGATCTTGCAAGGCAACTCATAGGCGTTGGCCGCTCTCTGAAGAGAAGTATACAGGGCTTTGAGCGAGACTTGCAAAATGCCCTGTGCGGCGGTATGACTGCCAGCCAGGCTTAGGACAAACGTGAGCACGAGCGGACATGATCAGCATCAGACGGGCCACCGAACGAGATTTTCCGGACATTCTGAGGATTCAACGTGAGGCCTTCTCCGAATATCTCAACGTGTACGAGGTAAGTCCCTGGATGAAGGAAACGCTTGAAAACGTCAAGCTCGATGCAACCGACAAAATTATCTTGGTGGCCCAAGAGGAGGGCATGGTCGTGGGCTCTGTGCGCTTCTGGACCGTCGCAGGAGTCTGCGTGATCCGCCTTCTGTCAGTCAGTCCCGCTCATCAAGGCCGTGGGGTTGGGAAAGCACTAATGCGGGAAGCTGAAGGAATGGCCACCGACGCGCACAAGTTTTATGTCTGCACGATGCTCCGGACGTCGCGCAACATTGGCCTATTCCTCAGCCTGGGGTACCGCCCAGAATCGCTCCTGCCCAATCATTACCATAAGCTGGACTTGATCTGTTTCGCCAAGTACTCCCACGTGGAGCCTCCTCGTCAGTAACGGAAGAAGTGGGTTTGCTGGAGAGCTGCATCCAGCAGCTGCTAGACGTCCGGATCAGCCGACACCCTTGGGATCGTCCGGCGGCACGGTTCTGTGGTCTCTTGGCGATGAGGCCGTGCGACTGCACGAGCTCGCTCAGCGTCACCAGACAAAGACGCAGGAACTCACGTGCCGCGACACCCAGATACTTGTGTGACAGGTAGGCTAACCCAACCGCATGGCGGGGCACTGGGTCGTAGGGTTCGATCATTCGCAAAGAGCCGGTCTCCAGGCGGTGACGGGCGTACAGCTCCGGCAGAATGGTCAAGCCGGCGCCTTGTTTCACCGCTTCAAGAATGCCCTCCGGCGAGGTCATCTCGACCGAAACCCGTAGGCACACGCCGGCCTTGGCGCATTCCGTCTCAATCATTTTCCGCAGGCAGTAATCGGCCGGCATCAAGACCAGCGGCAGTTCCGCCACTTCTCGCATGCGTATCCGATGTCGCGGGAGGCGGATGCCGACAGGGGCGACCAAGAAAAGCGTTTCATCGAACAACGGGATCGTCGTCACCCGCTCGCTGGAGACCGGCAAGAGGCAGAGCCCCACATCGAAACGGTTTGCCAGCAAGGCCTCCACGATCTCGGATGAGGGCCGGGCCTGAACCTGAAGGTGGATGTTGGGGAATCGCTGCCGAAACCGGCAGACCAGTGGGGGGATCAGATAAGAGTTAACCGTGGACAGGGTGCCCACAACTAGCTGGCCGCGTTCCGCGCCACTCAGTTCGCGGACTGCCTGCGCAGCTTGCTCCAGTTCCCGAGCGATTCGCTCGGCATGCTCATGCAGGAGCTTCCCGGCCTGAGTCAGGACCACCTGCCGACCCAACCGGTCGAAGAGAGGGGCGCCCAATTCCTCTTCCAAGGCGGCGATCTGGACAGAGAGCGACGGCTGAGAAACATACATCACCTCGGCTGCTCGGGTGAAGTTCTGCCGCTCAGCCACCGCAAGAAAGTATCGCAACTGGCGTATCTCCATAGTAGATTCCTCGTCATTAAGTCATAGGTTTCATCTATTGCTACTATACAAAGAATATATTGGACTAATGGATCATAAGGCCGGTAG
>JBOHOI010000253.1:0-4101 GCA_050731155.1 Nitrospiraceae bacterium
CTGGGGGAGGAGGCGGAAGTGGTGCCGGCTCCTCCTTCACTTCTGGCTTCGGCGGCTCAAGTGGGGGAGCCGGCTCTACCTTAGCCACTTCTTGCGGCGGCTCTGGCGGTGCCGGGGCAGGAGCCGATGGTTCCACCTTCGCCTCCTCGACTTTCGGCGGTTGGCCAGGGACCAACGTTTGATCTTGCACAGACGTGGACACCTTCCGGCCAGCGCACCCGATGAGCAAACCCAGGACACAGAAACAGAGCAACACCAGCGTTGGACCATGTGTGGCCTTCCTCAACATGTGAATCTCCTGCTTACCGGACGTGAATAGACCGAGCCACAAGCCCGTCCGCGTTCTTGAGATACGTCAGATCTACTGCCTCACCGACCTTGATGTCGGCGAGCGCCACCGGCTTTTTCCCGCGTGTGATGGTCGCTCCTTTCTCAAGAGTGGCCCCCACGATCAGCTCCTGCTTGTTCTGGGTCATGGCCTTGACCACAATGATCTGAGGATCCACTTTGAGATTGATGGCCACCACTTCTCCCTTCACCGTCAGAACCTTTCCCTCTGACGCGGCGTTGGCGAACGGGACCAACATAACGGCCATTGCCACCAGCATCGTGACGCTGAGAGCCTTTACTGTGAGCATTCGCATCACCCCATCCCTTCTGTCCCGTGAGTATGCAACACCAGCAGGTGGCAAACTATAAGCAAATTTTAAGATGTAATCAAGACCAGAAACTTAAAATTTATTCCTGCCTCGCGACCCTTGACTGATTCAAGACGGACTCGGTAAGATCCAGCCCGGACCCGCCGCCCATGGTCGAGGCAGCGGGTCCTGTTGTGAATGGAACTGACCGCCGGGAATTCAGCTTGCGATGATTGAAGTTCAGAACGTCACCAAACGATACGGGGATCTTACGGCCATCGAACGGGTCACCTTCTCGGTGAACAAGGGGGAGGTGCTGGCCTTCCTCGGTCCCAACGGAGCCGGCAAGACCACAACCATGCGGATCCTGACCTGCTTCATGCCGGCCACCGAGGGAGTCGCGCGCGTCGCTGGCTATGATTGCCTTGAGCAGCCCCTCGAAGTCAAACGACGCATCGGCTATTTACCGGAGACTCCCCCGCTCTATCACGAGTTGACGGTCCAGGAATATTTGACCTTCGTGGGCCGCCTGAAAGGGATGAGCGCGGACAAACTCCGCAGCGGACTGGATCGGGTTGTGGAGCGATTGTCGTTGGGCGAGGTCCGTCACCGCTTGATCGGCAACCTGTCCAGAGGATACCAGCAGCGGGTCGGCCTCGCTCAGGCCCTCCTCCATAATCCGCCGGTGTTGATCCTGGATGAGCCCACCATGGGGCTCGATCCGAAACAGATCATCGAGATCCGCGAGCTCATCAAAAGCTTGGCCGGGTCGCACACGGTCATTCTCAGCACGCACATCCTGCCGGAGGCCACGGCGGTCTGCCAGCGGGTGGTCATCATCAACGCGGGCCGGATCGTAGCCGTGGACCGGCCGGATCGGCTCTCCGCCAGGCTACGTCGTTCTGAGAAGATCAGCGTGACGGTCAAGGCGCCTCCAGCCGGTCTCGCCGAGCGGTTTCGCGCGTTGCCCGGCGTACAAAGTGTCTTCGAGCCGACGGACACGGGCGCCTTTCTCCTGGAATGCGAACTGGGTCGTGATCTCCGGGATGAGATCGCCCGGTTCGTCGTGGGAAACGGTTGGGGACTCCTCGAATTGAAGACAATCTCCATGACACTGGAAGACGTATTTCTCCGTCTGACCCAGCACGAAGAAGGCACGGGCGGTGAGGGAGAGGAAGCCAGCATGCCAAGCAAGGAGCAAACCCGCGCATGACACCGGTGCACGCGATCATCGCCAAGGAACTACGTTCCTATTTCGTCTCGCCGATCGTCTATGCGGTGGGAGCGGTCTTCCTGCTGATTTTCGGCATCCTCTCGTACGTCTTCGTCGTGAATGCAGGGAACCAGGCGGTGCGGTTGATGCAGATCCAGGGAGCAGCGGCCCAGCTCAACCTGAACGATCTGGTGCTCCGACCCACATTTTCCTTCACGGCGGTCTTCCTCATGCTGTTGCTCCCCATCCTCACGATGCGCACGTTCGCGGAAGAGCGAAAGCTTCGGACCTTTGAACTGCTGATGACCTCCCCGATCGGCATCAATGAGATCGTGATCGCAAAGTTCCTGAGCGTCTATCTGATTTTCCTTGGTCTCTTGGCCCTGACCGGTATCGTGCCCCTGATCCTATCCCTGTTCAGTAGTTTTGACTGGAATCCGGTCTTCACAGGATATCTGGGACTGGCGCTCCTGGGCGCCATGTTCCTTGCGACCGGTGTATTGGCTTCCGCCCTGACCGAGAACCAAATCGTGGCGGCGTTTCTCAGCTTCGGCCTGCTGATCCTGGTCTGGTTGCTGGGCGGATTGGGAACCGTCCTTGGTGACACGCCGATCGGCAACACGATTGCCTATCTCTCCTTCATCGAGCATTTCGATCGCTTGAGTCGCGGTCTCGTGGACACCAAAGACCTCGTCTACTATCTGTCCAGCATGGTGCTCATGCTCTTCCTCGCCCACCGTGTCGTGGAGTCGCAACGATGGAAATGAGGGTTGAGA
The DNA here is from genome assembly GCA_050731155.1 of Nitrospiraceae bacterium. Taxonomy (GTDB): domain Bacteria; phylum Nitrospirota; class Nitrospiria; order Nitrospirales; family Nitrospiraceae; genus NS-7. Next base: position 2,628 of record JBOHOI010000253.1, read on the forward strand.
GGGTAACCAAGCTGCCCCTCGTGCTCGCGCACCGCGCACGCTCAGAAGGTGCCGGGCACCCGTTGCTCCTGAAAAATTGCAACGGGTCGATGACGCGCGCAGTTAAGTGGCAGCATGGCTACCCTCTGTGAGAGAAAAAGGTAAAGTAAGGAAAGATGGAACGAATATGAATCGGATGATTTCTGCTATCGGCATCGTGGGGACAGTGCTGGGGGTGGCCGGCATGATCATTTATAGCCTGGCTCCCGAGAAACTCTGGCTAATCACCCTCTGCGAGGGACTCGCCGTCATCTGTCTCATCGCGTTTTTCGTGAACCATTTCGAGACCCTCAAGGCCTTCTCGGTCCGGCGTTCCACGCGGCTGGGACTAAACAGCATTCTGATGGTGCTGTTGTTCGTGGGCATCCTCATCATCCTGAACTTTCTTGCCGCTCGTCATTCCAAACGCTGGGATCTCTCTGAGACCCAGCACTTCACACTGGCCCCTCAAACACACCGAGTGCTTCGAGGGCTTAGCCGCGAGGTCAAGATTACGGTCTTCACCCAGGAGCGCGGTCAGGCGTTCACCACCTATCGGGACCTGCTCGACAGTTACCGGCAGGAGAGCGACAAGATTAGAGTTGAATACGTCGATCCTGATCGACGACCCGGTGTGGCACGCCAGTATGGCATCATCCGCGCAGATACTGCCGTCCTCGAGAGCGGGTCTCAAACGACGCGCGTCACCGCGCCGTCAGAGGCTGAATTCACTGGCGCGCTGATCCGGGTCTCCAAAGACAGTAAAAAGGTGGTGCTGTTTCTGGAGGGTCATGGCGAACGGAGCCTGTCTGATCAAGAACCGGGCGGATTCTCGCGCGCCAAAGAGGCGCTGACTAAGCAGAGCTACGTGGTGGACCCGCTGGCCTTGCTGAAAGAAAACGCAATTCCGGAAGACACGTCGGTCCTGGTCCTGGCCGGGCCCAGACGCCCGGTCACGAGGGAAGAAAAAGACCGCATCAGCCGCTACGTGACCAACGGCGGCCGCCTGCTCGTCCTGCTGGACCCAGACTCGCAAGCAGAGCTGGAAGACCTCCTTCGTCAGTGGGGAGTCGAGGCCGGTCGCGGGGTGCTTGTGGATTTGCAGGACCGACTGGCGCAGGGTGATCTCACTGCCCTGATGGTCCGCACCTTCACCGAACACGAGATTACCCAGGACTTTACCTTTGCCGTGTTATTCCCGGTCTCACGCCATCTGTCGTTCCACGAGGAGAGGGGGAAAGACTGGGATTTCGTCCCGCTGGCCAGGACCTCGCCTCGAAGCTGGGCCGAAACCAATCTGCAAGGCCGCGTCGTCAGCTTCAGCGCCAGCGAGGACGTGCAAGGCCCTCTCCCGCTGGCTGCTGCGCTCACGCCCAAGAAGCCCGTCGAGGAAGGGAAACGGCGCGCCGCCATTGTGGTAGTCGGCAATTCCTCCTTTGCCAGCAATGCCTATATC
>JBOHOI010000254.1:0-4087 GCA_050731155.1 Nitrospiraceae bacterium
TCCACGATGACGGCGAAGATCGGGACCCCGAGGATAAACGCGGCGAAGTTGAGGTGGATCTGGGCAATCGCCCAGACCGCGAGGCGGCTGCCAACAAGAGGAAAGGCGCGATAGGCCGGGGCCGCCTTGGCGGTCTCCTGCGCGAGCGCCGGGATAGCATGGAGGAGGACGACGAGCGCGATCCCAGACCAGATCAGCGCGGCGAGCTGCCCCGCAACGACTCGCGATCGCAAGACCCCGCTGGTCTCTTCAGATGAGCGAGGGAGCATTGCCGTCCTGTTCCCCGATCGACCATAGACCGGATCGAAGGTCGATTGGCATGGCCACTGATCTTATAGAAACGACCGCCTGAGTCAATTGAAAAATGGGAATATGATGTTGGAGACGCACAAGCCTCGCTGGCTACGAAGGGGCAGTCTTCCTCGGTTGTTCTCCTGGGGTTGAAGGTGAGAGCGAGTCGATCATTGTGACCGCTTCTTCAGCCTGGGCCGGCAGTTTGAGGCAGCCCTCAATGGAGGTATTGGGCCACACTGACAGTCATGCTCATCTCGCCCCAGACCTCAGGGCAACCGTACTATATGGCGTGAATTGGGGTCCAACGTGCGGCAGAGTCTAGGCTGTATTTTCAGGAGAGGACTGGGTTGAAAGACGGTGTAAGAACGCCTCGACCTCTGGCGACATCGAGGTGAAACGCACAAAAAAGGCTGCGCTACCTTCCGGACGTTTTCCCACCACCTTGCCATACAGAGTTCCAAGGATCTCTTCGCCAGCGCTGCCAATGAGGCGCATATTGAGGTTGGTCAAGAGGGGGACTGGGTATTCCAAGCGTGCCTCGGCCCCCTTGGATGAGAGCTTCACGAGGCTTCCCTTGGACATTACTCCACTCAGATGGTCCCCTTCGACCACGGTATAGCGTAGGGCCACCTCCTGACGCAGTGCAATAAGCGGATCTTCCGTGGCAGGGAGAAAGAGGTTGTAGTCCCCATCAATGGCTCGGACCTCGGAGAGGCGGACGGGCTGTTCAAATCCCTTTGCTTTGATCTCCATATCCTTCTCAATCGTGAGGATAGGCCCGACCGCTTGCCGCGTGGCTTCGGAGATGAGGACCTGGCCGCCTACGGTGTAGGACTGGATGCGGGAGGTAACGTTGACATGACTTCCTACTACCCCGTACTTCATGCGTTCGGGCGAGCCGATATTCCCCACCACGACCTGGCCCGTGTGCACCCCGATGCCCATTTCGACTACGGGCAGGCCTTCCTGTCTATTCTGTTCATTGATCGAGGCCATGGCCACCTGCATCGCCACGGCGCAGGCCACCGCCCGTTCTGCATCGTCCTCCTGCCAGATGGGAGCCCCGAAGAGAACGAAGATCGCGTCGCCAATGAACTCATTGATGGTGCCCTGGTACTCCTTAATGATCGTGACCATGGTTGCGAGATAGCGATTGAGGAGGGTCACGACGCGTTCCGGTGCTAATCGTTCCGACAGCGATGTGAAGCCCCGGAGATCGGCCATCACCATCGTGACTTTGCGCTTTTCCCCTCCCAACTGCAGTCCCGTGGGGGAGTCCAGCAGACTGGCGACCACTTCATCCGACAGGTAGCGGCCAAACGTCTCGCGAATAAACCGGTTGCGCAGCTCAAGCTGGTCAGCAAGTCGCCGGATTTCCTCCATCGCCCGCTTGAGGGCCAACTGGGTCTCGACGCGGGCGAGAACCACGGGAAAGTCGAGAGGTTTCGTCACATAGTCGTTCGCTCCAAGCTTTAGGGCTTCGACGATGTCACTGCTCTCATCTTTCGCCGTGGCCATGATGACGGGCATATCGGCCATCGAGTAGCGCTGGCGCAGGATCTCGAGGACCTGAAGGCCGCCGACACCGGGCATCATGATGTCGAGGAGCACCAGATCGAACGTCTGCCCCTCAACCATCTTCAATGCCTGCTCTCCGTCTTCCGCGACCGCGACCGTGTAGCCGTGCCGCGCCAGACGACGGGACAGCATGTCACGGTTCATCGCGTCGTCGTCAACGACGAGCAACTTGCCCTGTGTCACGGTCATGGGGCGGCCCCCTTCTTCAAGAGGGCCTCGATCTTTCCCAGCAGCCGCTCAAGCTCGATCGGCTTGGTGTCGTAGTCATCGCATCCCGCCTCAAGCGCCTTCTCCCGGTCGCCCGCCATCGCGTTGGCAGTGAGCGCGATAACAGGGATGGACCGTGTGGCAGGCGCCGCTCTGAGTTGCCGGGTCGCTTCCGAGCCATCCAGCACCGGCAAATTCATATCCATCAGGATGAGATCTGGGGCTTCCGTCTGGGCCAACGTAACGCCCTGTCCGCCATCGACAGCGATGACGACCTCATAGCCCCGCCTCCCGAGACGCCGCGCCAGCATGTCGCGATTCATCTCGCTATCCTCCACCAGCAGGATCTTTGCCATCCCGACCTATCCCTGTCCGCGGATGCCCTGAACCCGAGCGGCTACCAAGTCGCGAACCTCGCGCATCATCTCCTCGCGGCTGTGCAATCCCTTCTGGAGGACCCGTGCCACGGAGGCGCTCAGCCGTCGGTGATCCTCCTCGGTGAGATCCTTGGCGGTCACCACAACTATGGGGATAGATCGCCATTCTTCGTGTGTGCGCACCTCTTCCAAAAACTGGAACCCGTCCATCTCGGGCATCAGCAGATCGAGCAATATGAGCTCCGGTCGCTGCTCGATCAGACGCTCCAGCGCCACCCGCCCATTGGCGGCTTCGATCACCGCCCACCCCCCATTTTCCAGCGTTCGGCGCATCATCTCACGCAGATCGGCATCGTCCTCAACGACTAATACCGGAGATTGTGGCCGGGCCTGCCGATATTTTCGCAAGGTATCAGGAAGGCGTTCCCAGTCAATAGGTTTGGTCAAGTAGTCCGCCGCACCCAGCGCGTAGCCCATGTCCTTGTCATCCACGATCGTCAGCATGATCACCGGGATGTCGGCCAGATCGGGATCGGCCTTCAGCGCTGTCAATACGGCCCAGCCGTCCATGCCGGGCATCAGGACGTCCAGGGCGATCACGGCAGGTTTTCGAGCCTTGGCGAGCCGCAATCCCTCCTCCCCGCTTGCGGCGGTCACCACGCGAAATCCTTCCTTTCCGAGGAAGCGCTGCGTCAGATCGCGCATCGCTGGGTCATCGTCGATGAGGAGGACGATGGGCGCCCCCTCCGGCAGGGTGGCACTAATGGCCGAGACCTCCGCACGAGGCGCCGGTACGGCCTTGAGTACGAGACCCTCGGCAGGCAGGCGAATAGTGAAGGTGGAGCCGTGGCCCAAGGTGCTCTCGACCGTGACGTCGCCCCCCATCAACTGGCAGAATTTCCGGCTGATGGCAAGCCCCAGGCCCGTGCCCCCGTACTTGCGCGTCGTCGAGGCATCGGCCTGAGAGAACTCCTGGAACAGCTTCCCCATCTGTTCGAGGGTCATGCCGATGCCGGTGTCTCTCACGCGGAAGGTGACCCAGCCTCCACCGTCCGCCGTCTCGCGGGTAACCTCCAACGTGATGGTCCCGTGCTCAGTGAACTTGCAGGCATTGCTCAGCAAGTTGAAGAGCGCCTGCCGGACCTTGGTCAGGTCGGCCCGCATGGAGCCGAGATCGTCAGCGCAGTGGACCTCCAGGTCATTGGCATTCTTCTTGACCAGTGGCGTGATGGTGGCCACCACGTCTTGGATCATCGGTGCGACGCCGAAGGTCTCGTAGTAGAGGTCCATCTTGCCGGCTTCGATCTTCGAGAGATCGAGGATGTCGTTGATGAGCGCCAGCAGGTGCTTGGCTGCCGCATGAATCCTCTGGAGGTCAGGGATGAAGGCTGCCTGACCCAGGTCTTCGGCCTCCTCCAGCAGCATCTCCCCATAGCCGATGATCGCATTGAGTGGCGTGCGCAGTTCATGGCTCATATTGGCGAGAAACTGACTTTTGGCCTGATTGGCCACTTCGGCCGCCTCCTTGGCCACCTGCAGTTCTTCCTCCGCCCGTTTGCGGTCGGTGATGTCCGCCCAGGAACCGACGATCTCCCCCGGGTTCCCCGCTGCATCGCGCATAACCCTAAAGG
>JBOHOI010000255.1:0-4076 GCA_050731155.1 Nitrospiraceae bacterium
GGCCGGCAGCGGTGCGCTGTCGGAAGTAAGAGCCTACCTCGACGAGACCTCGAACATGGAGCAGCTCAAAAATGTTCAGACCGGTGATGACGTCATTGTGACGGTTGTGGAAGCAACGTCAGCCCAGCAGCCATATGGCACCGGCAGGTATGTGGTCAGGGATGTGCAGGTGCTGCGAGGGAATGAGAAGATGGCAGGCTTCGGCGGTCTCGGTCAGCGGCCGGACCCTGACACGGAGCGCGGGATTGTCACGAATTCCGGGTCAAGCCATGGAGGCGTGGTGGGACAGGTTCTGTCTGGAGAGATCAAATCGGGCATTACCAGCACCGTCGGCGAAATGACCGGTGCCGCTCCTTGCTGGCAGTGCGACCCGCAGCCGGGCTGGGGCTACGGAACCAGCAACAAGAGCGATTATGGTGGGTCTGAGAAGCCCAACCTGGTCAAGCAATAAGTCCCCAGCGCATGTCGGTTGGTGAAGAATGCTAAGGGCGGCCTCGAGGCCGCCCTTAGCATTTTCAGAAGACCCACCGCCACTCCAAGTCGGTCATCCTACTTGCTCCGAGTCCAGTTGTCCTGCTAGTATCGGATCAGCAGCGAGAGAGCAGGCTCACATATGAAAACCAACCTTGGGGACACGGACAGCAGCCTCCAGGTGCAGGCGGATGCAGAATTGGACCTCCGCGGAGTGATCTGTCCCTACAATTTCGTCAAGACGAAACTGAAATTGGAGACCATGGAAGCTGGACAGATCCTGGCGGTACTCCTCGATGAGGGGGATCCCATCCGGAACGTTCCCCGCAGCGTCAGCGACGACGGGCATATCGTCCTCAGTCAGGAACCGCTCGCACAGTTCTATCGTGTGATGATCCGAAAGCGCACCGACGACTAGCGCTTCTTGACACCCTCCGTCAATCCCTTCCGTCTCTGTTGCCGGTTTCCCTCAACCACCAACGTGACTTCGCCTTGCAAGAGCCCGGAACTCCACCTCATCATCAATTCTTCCACCGTGCCACGGAGAAATTCCTCATTGGGTTTTGTGACCTCTCGAGCCAAGACAATCCGACGATTTCCAAGCACAGCATGGATCGCTTCGAGGGAGGAGCGAACCAGCTCAGGAGATACGAACAAGATCAGCGTCCGCCGTTCTGTCCGCAAGGCTTCCAGGACCAGTCGGCGCTGTGTTGATTTCTTGGGGAGGTACCCCTGGTAGACAAAGGCCTCGCTGGACAACCCCGACGCCGCCAACGCTGCCAGAACAGCCGAGGGACCGGGGACCGGCACGACTCGAATGCCGGAAGCCAAGGCTTGCGTGACGAGAAACGCCCCCGGATCCGAGATGAGCGGTGTTCCATCATCCGCGACCAGCGCAATACTCTGCTCCTCATGGAGCCGTCTGATGAGCACGGGGGTCTTCTCGTCCTTATTGAGGTCATGGTAACTGGTCAACGGAGTATCAATGCCGTAGTGGAGGAAGAGCGAGTGGGCGCGACTCGTGTCTTCAGCCGCAACAATCGCTACCTCCTTGAGAATCCGGATTGCCCGAACGGTCATGTCTTCCGGATTCCCAATGGGGGTGCTGACCAGGTACAGAAGACCGCTCATCATGCCCTCGAAGAATCCTTACCCCGAACGTCTGGCCGCATCCTAGCCTCTGCGTGCAGAAAAATCCAACCGTCTCCCCAGCGCAGGCGTTTCCCGCGCCTTGCCAAACCTGCCTGACCGGCATTCCTTGACTCTCCTGTTTTGCTGAAGCTATACTTTCTAATCCGAAGAACACCATTTGTGCTGAAAAGTTGCGAGGATAGACGGGGATGTCGGTCATGTTATTTATGACCACCATGGTGCTGTATCTTGTGGGCACCGTGTTTTTTCTAGCCTATCTCTTACGTCGATCTGAGGCCTTATCCAAGGTCTCACTCGCAGTCACAGGAATCGGATTCGTCTCACACACGGCCGCTCTCGCGACTCGAATGATGGCGGCGGGCCACGTGCCGCTGACGAGTTTCTACGAAGCGATGTCCTTCTTCTCCTGGGCGCTGGTGCTCGTCTTTCTGGGAGTTGAAGTTCGACACCGCATTCATGTCCTTGGATCCTTCATCCTGCCGCTTGCCTTTCTCTCGCTCCTCTCGGCCGCGGCCTTACCCAAAGAGGTCCCGGCACTGGAACCAGTGCTTCGAACGGTGTGGGTGCATGTCACCTTAAGCATGTTAGGCACTGTCGGGTTTGCCGTGGCGTTCGTGGCCGGCATTATGTATCTGATCCAGGACGGGCTGCTGAAGTCCAAACGGTTCAACGTGCTGTATACCAAGCTCCCACCACTGGATTTTCTGGACAAGCTGAACCAACAAGCGATCGTGACTGGTTTTCCGCTGCTCACGCTGGGGATCATTGCAGGAGCCATCTCGGCGGAGTTCGCGCGGGGATCTTATCTGAACTGGAATCCCGAACAGACCTGGGCCCTGGCGACATGGCTCTTCTATTTCGTCGTGTTGATGGGGCGCCTCACCGTGGGATGGCGAGCCAAACGGGCCGCCTACCTGACTATCATTGGATTTGCCGGGGTGGTGTTGACGTTTATCGGAGTCGTACTCAAAGGCCACGGACCTGTGACGTGACGTAAGATGAATATAATTGTCGTTGGGCTCAGCCACAAGACCGCCCCGGTTGAGATTCGCGAGAGACTGGCCGTGCCGGAGAGCCGGCTGGGCGAGGCGTTGAGCCGGCTGTGCTCATACCCGGGCATCCGGGAAGGCATCGTACTGTCCACCTGCAATCGGGTGGAAGTGTATGCGGTCGTGGAACAACTGGAATCAGGCTACGCCCGTGTGCAGGACTTTCTGGCAGACACCCATCTCTCGCTCTCCTCCGAGCAACTCACCCCCCATCTCTATTGGCATGCCGATGATCGCGCGATCTGCCACCTATTTCGGGTGGCGGCCAGCCTGGATTCGATGATCGTGGGAGAGTCCCAGATTCTCGGTCAACTGAAAGATGCCTTTGAGGTAGCGTTGGCTCACAAGAGCAGCGGCGTGATCCTCAACAAGGTCGTGAAGAAAGCGATCACGGTTGCCAAGCAGGTGCGGACCGAAACCAAGATCGCGGAAATGGCTGTGTCAGTGGGTTATGCTGCCGTCGAACTGGCCAAGAAGATCTTTTCAAATCTGCGCGAGAAAACCGTGTTGCTCGTGGGCGCCGGAGAGATGGCTAAACTGGCAGCCAAACATCTGATCGCCAACGGCGTTCGGCACGTCATGATCACCACGCGCGATCCGCACAACGCCCTGGACCTGGCCAAACGATTCCATGGTGTGCCAATCCCGTTCGACGAGTTTCGGAGCGAAATGGCTGCAGCGGATATCGTGCTGTGTTCTACCGGTGCGTCCCATTATCTGATCCGAACCGAAGACGTACAGCGGGCGATACGCCAGCGGATGAATCGTCCGATTTTTTTGATCGATATCTCGGTGCCACGGAACATCGAGCCATCCGTGAAAGACGTGGATAACGCCTTCCTCTTCGATATCGACGACCTGGAGATGCGCGTCGAACAGAACCGAGAGGAACGGCAGCGAGAGGCCCTGAGAGCGGAACGGATGGTTGAGGACGAGGTGGGCGTCATCGGCCAATGGCTGAAATCGCTTGAGGTCATTCCGACGATCGTGGCCTTGCGCAAACGGGCGGAAGACATTAAACGGTCAGAGTTGGACAAAACCCTGGGACGACTGGAAAGCCTGTCCCCGCAGGAACGCGGCCTCGTTGAAGGACTGGCTTCAGCCATCGTGAACAAGCTCTTACATGGACCGCTGGTGACCCTCAAGGAAGAAGCTCATTCAGCCTGCGGAACCATGTTCGTCGAAGCCGCGCGGCGATTCTTCAATCTGGATGACACGACGACGTCCGCCCCATCGGGTGAGGCTGAACACGCCGTCAGGCGGGATGACCCAGAACCCCTCGTCACCCCTGCGCGGGTATCCGGTTGCGCTGGTCTGGAGCGTCAGTCGAAGCAGGGAACATCGGACGAAGATACATGAAAGTAACACCGACAGGCTCTTGACCATTCTCGCTCCGGAGACACG
>JBOHOI010000256.1:0-4046 GCA_050731155.1 Nitrospiraceae bacterium
TTACAATGCGTCGAGACTTTCGACTTTCGGACCTTCGACAAGGAAATCTATGCTGACGATGGTGTCGTTCAAACAGATTAGCCAAATCCTGGAACTCACCGACCAGTTAGGACTGAACAGGGAATGGGTTGAAATCCCTCTCTCCCCTGCCAGTCCCGGCATGGTGCGGAAGCTCCTCAATGGTAAGATCGAGATTGTAGTGGACGCGGACATCCCGTTCGAGCAATGGCTGGCGACCCTCGAACCTCAGATCAAACAACTGAGTGGCTCTTGATGGACCAGAATTCTTCGCCTCAGTCTTGTGAAGCTCATCCGGACGTACCCAACAGGGAAGAACTGAACGCCGAACTGCGAGAGGTACCGGAGCCTCCGGACCAGCCGCCTCCCATTGAGCCGCCGGGGATCGAACAGATCCTGGTCTCCGCGCTGGGCTACATCCGCGGCAAGCGAGGGGGCGATCTGGTGGCAGTCATCTTGGTGGGCTCCGGTGCCCGCCGAGCGCTGACGCGCCATAGTGATCTCGACTTGATCGCGTTGGTGAAGGGGCAGGATGAAGGGCAGGAAATCATCCGCGTTGCCGATCGTTTCGTTGAAATCCGATATCGAGCACAGATGGCCGTCGAGGAAGAGTTGCCCCTTGCTCCCCGGCTCCCTCCCCTCCTTCGCAAAGGCCGTGTCCTCTTTGAGCATGAGGGGGTTGGCACCAAGCTGTTGGAAAAGGCTCAACAGCGCTTTCGCCAGGGCCCGCCTCCGGTCAGCCTCAACGAGCGGATCCGCCTCAAGGCTGCTTGTCTCCATTGGCTAGGGAAGGCGGAGGACCTGATGGATCAGCCGGCCGTTGCACAGTATCTGTTAGGGATCTTTCTGGAGGAGTTGCTGGCAGTGTTCTTCCGTCTCCGAGGATTCTGGCTCACCTCTCCCGCTGATATGCTGCGCTTCGTGTCGTCACGCGACCCTGTGATGGGGGACCTAGTGAGCCGGTTCTTGACGGCCGCGACCCTGACCGAGCGTCTTGAGCTGGGCCAGCAGCTCGCTGACGCGCTCTTGAAAGATATTCCAAACCCGCCGCGCGTGGATTAGGCTTGGCCACTCTTCATTTTTCCGTCATCTCCATCGGTTCTTCCGGCGCCATGTCCTCCACCTTCGATAATTCCTCCCGCTGCAGGGACTCCACCGCGTAGGCACCGACTGGTTTGTCTTTTCCCTTGACCTTCACCGATCCCAACTTTCGCAATGATACATGTCCCAGATGCCCCCGGTTGTCGCCTTTCTCCTCAGCCCCGATCATGCTTTTGAGACGCCCGGCGGTGGATTCGGTGATGACAATGGGACAGCCGAATTTTCTGGTCAATCCTTGAAAACGAGCCGCCAGGTTTACCTGGTCCCCGATCATGGTGTAGTCCATTTTTTTGCCTTCGGCCCCAATATTGCCGACTAAGGCTGTGCCGGTGTTGATGCCGATGCCGTGGTCGAGCTGAAACTTCCCTTCCGTCTTCCACTTCTCCTGCAGCTCACCGAGGCGCTTCCGCATGTGAAGCGCGCATTTGATCGCCAGCTCGGCATGGTCTGGCTGTTCAAGCGGGGCTCCCCAAAACACGACCATCTCGTCGCCGACGAACTTGTCCAGTGTCCCGTTCCAGCGGAAAACCACCTCCGTCATGGCTCCGAGATATTCGTTGAGTTGAGTCACCACATCCTCCGCTGAATGCCTTTCGCTAAACGTCGTGAAGTTGACGAGGTCGGCAAAGAGCATCGTCAGTTCCTTGCGCTGGCCGCCCAGGGTGGCCTTTGCGGGAGACTTGATCAACTCTTCGACGATCCGGGGGCTCACGTAGCTGGAGAACATCGTCCGGATCTCTTTGGCCTGCCTCTCTTTAGTCATGAAGCTCAGCACCGTGAGGGTCATGAAGGTGAGTGCGATCGTCAACAAGGGGGTGAGGACCGGGATCCAGATGCCCTGCGTGACGAACAGGTATTGTGCGACCACTACATACCCGATGAAAACCGATGAGGCCACGATGGCTCCCGGCAAAGCCCGTAGCTTCTGGAGACCATACGTGAGCGTGAGCCCACACAGCAGGATCATGCTGACCTCAAGAGCACCGGACCACACACTTTTCTCGAGGAACTGTCGGTGCAGGATGTTTTCGACGACCGTCGCGTTCTTTTCGACACCGGGAAAGTTGGCTGAAAAAGGAGTGGTCTCCTGGTCGTACGTGGCGAGGGCTGCGGTCCCGACGAGCACTGCCTTATCCCTGAAGGTTCCCGGGGGCACTCGCTGATGAATCACGTCCGTGGCCGAAACATACTGAAAGCTCCGTTCGCGTCCAGCGTAATTAATGAGCATCCGCGCCTTCTGATCGGTGGGAATCAAGACCTCGTCAAGACGTACCCCTTCACCAAGGGTCAACGACATGCGATCCTTGGGGACGCCCAAGTAGACACGGGCGACTTCAAGCCCGAACGACGGGTAATAGGCATCTTGATGCCGGAGAACCAGGTACTCGTATCGCGTGACGCCATCCAGGTCCGGGAGACCATAGACATGGCCGAGGCCAGCAGCCTCCTCCGCAAACTGCTTGAGAGGGAATAGCGCTTCGGTGGCCCGGTGCGGCTCCAACGCCTCGCCGCTCCTGGCCAGTCTGACGAGCATGAATTCGCTCCGCTTGATGTACCCCGGGGCTGTGGTCCTCTGCGGAATGTCCTGTCCGGCGGGTTGCCTCTCCGGCACGAGGAGGGGGAGCGCCAACACTACGGTTTTCGCCATCTGCAGACTCTTCGCGAACTGGCGGTCAGTGTCGGCAACCGCCAGTTTCTTGTGCAGCAGCTCCCGCAAGGCTGGTGAGGCAGCCCCGGTCACATTAGCCGTTGCGATAATCTCCCGGAGTTCACGCAGGTACTCGGTGACTTCGGCCTCAGTATAGATAATATCCAGTCCGATCACCTTGGCTCCGTCAGCCTCGATCGCTGTCACCAGTTGAGCCTGCTTATCACGAGACCAGGGCCATCGCCCAAGTTCTTTCAAGCTCTTCTCATCTATGACGACGAGGACAATTTCCTGGCCAGTGGGACGCTCGCCACGGAGCTTGAACCGAAAGTCGAGAAAGGTGTTTTCAAGCCTGACTAAAAGACTGGGACTCAACAAGGATAGAGCAAGCATCACCGCCGTGATGCCTGCACCAAGGCCAAATCCGAGACGATGGATGGTGGTTGTCTTTCCTAGCCAGCCTTGCGCCATGGTCCTCCTTGCTTCTTCACGTCCACAACTCGCGCACCATAACATTTACATTTGGACCGTCCGTACCACTTAACTATGGCAAGGTTCGGTTGATATGACAAGGAGGTCCCCGAACTTGCTGGCGAGGTGTGGCAGAAGAGGTGAAAGACGAGGGGCTCCGCCTGGCGGAGCCCCCTGAGCGTGCGATCGACCTACAGCATGGAGAGGGGCTGCTACTTAATACCGAGCTTGCCGAGTGCTCCTGAAATGACGGCTGGCGGTGTCACCGGAACTATCGTCGTCACCGGCGCCACTACCGTCGGTACTACCTGAACCACAGGAGCGACTGGCGTTGCTGGCGCCACTGGGATTGCTGGGGTCAAAGGTGTTGCTGGAACGACCACGGTCGCAGGAGCCACGGGCAGCGCCAGCGTCGCCGGAGCCGTTGCTGGCACCACCGATGTCGCCGGAGTCAACGGTGTCCCCTGGGTTGCCGGCGTCACTTGGGGCGCTGTTGTTCCAGTAGGGCCGGACGTTGCCTTCTTGGCAGTCACGACTGAAGTTGCAGATAGCGCGGGGGTTGCAACGATGGGAACGTGAGATGCGCGGATGGCATCTTTGGCCATCTCGGGCTTGGGAGCATCCTTCAGCACAGTTCCTTCGATCGCATTCCTGGCGCTGGCGAGGATGCCTGCCTGTTGACCGAGGAGATTGTCTGCTTTCCCCAATGTCTTTCCAACCGTCTCCGTTGTCCTACCCAACGTCTTCTCAATCGTCTCACCTGCTCGGGCGACGATCTTTCCAACTGTCTCTACAGTCTGCTCTACCC
>JBOHOI010000257.1:0-4040 GCA_050731155.1 Nitrospiraceae bacterium
TAGTTCGTGGGGCTCCACTGTTCAGCGTGGTTCCCAGGGAGCCCTGACGTGACCGCGCACACTCTCATAAGGCACGTCGTGCGCCTGATGCAATCGCTCATGATTGCGTTGGTCTTGCTCTTCCCAATTGCGGCCCCTGGTGACCAGGCCCAATACTTCTATGATGAACTAGGTCGGCTGGTGGGGGTCGTGGACGGTTCAGGTAACGTCGCGGTCTATAACTACGATGCAGTCGGCAATTTGCTCTCGGTCCAGCGCTTCACAACGGGCGCCACCGGGATCGGTATCTTTCTCGTCGCACCAAATAGCGCACGCGTGGGCACGAATGTGACAATCCAAGGATTTGGGTTCACAACTCCGCCATCCAGTAACCAGTTGGCGTTCAATGGCACTTCGGCGACCGTGGTCTCAGCTACTACCACGTCGCTTGTGGCCACAGTGCCGACTGGTGCGACCACTGGGCCAGTGACCGTCACGAATGCCAACGGCACGGCGACCAGCCCCAGTGCGTTCACGGTCCTGGTGCCTCCTATTATCGCCGGCATCGACCCTGCTCGCGTCCCCCAGGGGGCTACCACCCGCCTCGTCATTGAGGGGTTCAACCTCGCTAATGCCTCAGCTGTCACGTTCTCGCAAAGTGGGCTCTCGGCGACAATCCTCCTTGGCGGTACTTCGCAGAACCTGCCGATCAATCTGACAGTAAGCTCCACCGTCCCTGTGGGCTCGTACCCCTTCTCAGTGACGACACCCGCAGGTACGACTCAGAGCGGAACGGTCACCGTGGCAGTTACGCCTCCAGTACCTAGCTTCGGCGTTGCGAACCCATTGAGTGTCTTCAAGCCTTTTCCGACGCAGACGCCCCCGTCAGGGCCCAGTTTCAGCGTAGCACCGCCGGTCAGTGTGTCGATGCCCTAAGGATAGTGATGAATGCGGAATGATGAACGATGAATCATAAGGAGTCAGCCATGAGAACACAGTGCATGCAACGATGGATCGGTGGACTGACCCTCGTCCCGATCCTGTTTTGGGCAGGCACCGTGTCGGGCCAGACCTTCAGCAGCGGGAGCACCGGGGCCGACGGAGCCTTTGCTCCAACGGCCACTACCACTTTGACGCTGCCCCCGAACGGCGTCTTCAACTTCACCACTGTCAATATTCCTTCTGGCGTCACCGTGACCTTTGCTAAGAACGCGGCCAACACCCCGGTCACGATGCTGGCTACCGGCGCTGTGACCGTGGCCGGCACGATCAGCGTCAATGGGACGACAGGAGCGAATGGAATGTTTTCTGGTCCTCTCTTCAACCCCGGCGCCCCAGGGGGACCTGGTGGGTTTGCGGGAGGACAAGGTGGCGCCCGAGATGGCTCCTCTCTTCCCTCCCACGGTCATGGTCCAGGTGGTGGTCCACCGGCTACCGTCACAGTTTTTATTGCTGGTAGCTATGGCGCTCCTGCCTCCTTTGTCAGCCTCCTTCCCCTGTTCGGAGGATCAGGGGGAGGGGGCGCGTCCGCCGGTAGTGGCGCTTCTGGAGCCTCAGGAGGGGGTGGGGGGGGAGCGATCGTCATTGCCTCCTCATCCAGCATTACAGTGAATGGAACGATTCAAGCTAAGGGCGGTGATGGTGGCGGGGCTGGTTCTGGGGGAAGTGGGAGTGGAGGCGCGATCCGACTCGTCGCCACACAGATTACCGGCACGGGAACCCTCAATGCAGATGGGGGAACTGGTGGTGGAAGACTTCCTGGCCGTATTCGTCTGGAGGCCTTCACACTGGGGTTCAGCGGGACCATCGTCCCGGCTTCGCCGACTTCGGTGCTCTCAACCTCGACTGCTCCGGGGCCAGTGACCGCTTCGAGCACACCGGCCCTGATCAACTTGCCGACGCTCACCATCAGTTCGGTCGGGGGGGGAGCAACCCCGGCGACTCCCGGAGGTTCTTACACGACGGCGGATGTGTCGTTACCGCCGGGCACGACCAATCCTGTTCCTGTGATAATTACGGCCAATAACATCCCGGTGGGAACGGTCTTCACGGTGAGGTTGTTGCCGCAGTTTGGCGCAGCGACTAGTGTCAGTAGTTTCGCTTCAACGGGGACCTTTGCCACTTCCACCGCCACCGCCAACGTGAACTTTCCCACCGGCCAAGTGAGTGTGCTGAATGCGTTTGGCAGCTTCACTCTTCCCCAAATCGCCAGCCTGTTCCCGCTGATTGATGGGGAAGAAGTGGAACGCATCATGGTCGCAGCGGCGTACGGAGAGCGGTCAATACTCACCCTGATGACGAAATCTGGCAGGGAAGTGCGGCCGGATCAGTTGCCTCTCCAGGAGCAGGTGGAGCTGGCGCAAGCGTTTGACGCCTTGGCCAAAGAGCAGTGACAGGAGTACTACTACGACCCTTTGCTCAGCTTCGCGAAGCGGTCGCCCAACAAGACCCCGTTCGGTTTGAGTCCCTCCGATTGCATGACCTTCTGGACCGCCGCGATTCTGGTTGAGAAGTTTGGATGGGTCTTGAAGAAGGCGCGGTCGTCGCCCTTCTGCGCCCGGAGTCGGTTCAGGAGCGCCACGTACGCCGCCGGATCGTAGCCGACGCGAGCTGCAAAGACATCTCCGAGCTGGTCCGCCTCGATTTCTTTCTCCTGGTCGAGCCCTTCATCGAGCAGCTTCTTGACGGCCCCGTCAATGAGCCCTTTGAACGCTTCAGGATTCTGGTTGGCGTAGGCGAGTCCCGCCTCGGTGACACCGGCCAAACGCTTGCTCCGCTGGATCACCTGCAGAATGTGTCTCTGGCTGACATGCGCGATCTCGTGCCCCAACACGGCAGCCAACTCAGCTTCGTTCCGAATCTGGGCCATGAGCCCGCGCGTGACGAAGATGTACCCGGCAGGTGCGGCAAAGGCATTGATCGAGTCATGATTGAGCACGGCAAAACGATAGGGAATGTCAGGCCGGTCGCAGGTGCTGGCGACAGCTCGGCCGACCAGATTGACGTACCTCGTCAGCTCCGGCTGGTCGGAAACACCGCTGTAGCGAGCCACGACCTGCAGGGCGATGGCCTGGCCGATGGATGATTCTTCTTCATAGCCGATCGGCAGGAGCCCACTGACGAGGGTGCCCCCGCCATGAATCACCTTAGCTAGCCGCTCATCACCGGATCGCCGAGCCGCATCCTCTGCAGCCCGTTGCACCTCCGCGCATCCTCCAAGGGCCACGGAGAGGACAAACACAGCGATCGTGCCGACAATCTTATTTCGCATATTCACCGAGACCTCCCTCTTTCAGAAAGTCTTCGACCTCCGGGTCGGCAATCTGATAGGCCGTCATGCGATCCACGGCATCCCGATGCTGCTGGGTAATGCCGGCTTTGTTGGCATAGGTCTCCGAAGCCTTGTCCAAGCCACGGGCTCCGGCTGAGGCGGTCACATCGGAAGCTTCCGTCCGTCGAAAGCTCTTGCCTAGCTTGGCCAGGGCGTCATCGCCGCCCGACGGCTTGGTGGTCGTCGTCTTGTTGGCGAAGATCCATCCCTTGACTCCCGCGGCCGTGCTGACCTCAAGCCAGTTGCCTTCCTTCTTAAGGACCTCCAAGGCCTCGCCGAATTTCAAGTCGGCCACCACGCGATCCAGGGAGGTTTTTCCTGCCCGGAGCTTCGCCGTTTTCGCCTGGACGAAGACCGTCTCCGCCAGCGCAACGCCGCTGAATACTCCCACGGTGACAATCACCGTCGCCGCCCACAGCGCCC
Organism: Nitrospiraceae bacterium; assembly: GCA_050731155.1. Classification (GTDB taxonomy): domain Bacteria; phylum Nitrospirota; class Nitrospiria; order Nitrospirales; family Nitrospiraceae; genus NS-7. Next base: position 3,734 of record JBOHOI010000257.1, read on the forward strand.
ACCAGTGTTGTCGTTTCACAGCATCCTCCCCTGGAGAAAACCGTCAATCGTCATTCGTCACTGGTCAATCGCTCTCCTTATTCCTCGCGACTCACGCCTTACGCCTCACGCTGGCTACTTCGACTTCAGTTCATAGACCCCGTCCCAGTCCGACAGAGGCGGGGTCGCCAGGTAGGTCTCCGCCCGTGCTCGATAGACCTTCGATGGTCCATCGGATGGATCCAGCGCGAGGGCCTCCTCAAACTTCAGTTTGGCTCGAGCAAAGTCCCGGCGCTTGTAGGAGGCCAGCCCATCCAGATAGGCCTTC
>JBOHOI010000258.1:0-4017 GCA_050731155.1 Nitrospiraceae bacterium
CACTCTTATCTGGAAGAGCCCAAACACATCACCGTGTTTTCGAAAGGCTTTGACCGTTTCCTCTCGCACCTGCGGTGACAATCCGCTTTCCGGCAATCTGTTTATTTCCCCTCGCAAGCGATGGAGTGCCGCAATGGCCGCAGGTGTGTTGAAGTCATCATCCATTGCTTGGCGGAAACTGCTCTCTAACTCCTCGATGGCTTGTTTCACCCTCACATCACTCGTCGTGGTCTCAACTGACGAATCCTGGAGCCGCTTAAGTAAATCGTAGAACCCATCCAGCGCGCTCTTAGCTTCTTGTAAACCGACATCTGAAAAATCCAATGGGCTTCTATAATGGGTGGTCAACAGAAAATACCGAAGTGCTTCAGCGGTCAAGCGATTACGTTTGCTCTCATCCTTGGTGCGCCACTGCATATTCCATTTCTCAAACACTTCCCGGATCGTGAAGAAGTTCCCCAGCGACTTGGACATCTTCTCCTGATTGATTTGCACGAATCCGTTGTGCACCCAGTACCGAGCGAACTCCTTGCCGGTGGCCGCGCAGGACTGGGCGATCTCGTTCTCGTGGTGGGGGAAGATCAGGTCCATGCCTCCACCGTGAATATCAAAGGTCTTGCCGAGATGCTTCATGGACATAGCCGAGCACTCAATGTGCCAGCCCGGCCTGCCTGGCCCCCAGGGACTGTCCCAGGCTGGCTCGCCTGGCTTAGAAGATTTCCAGAGGGCGAAGTCCATCGGGCTCCGTTTGCGCTCGTCCACCTCCACCCGCGCCCCAGCCAGGAGGTCCTCCGCCTTTCGTTTTGACAGACGGCCATAGGCCGGATAGGTCTTCACCTCATAATAGACATCACCATTCAATCGGTACGCGTGCCCTTTCTCAATCAAGGTTTGGATCATCTGGATGATGTCAGCAATGTGCTCAGTGGCCTTGGGTTCGACGTCGGCCGGAGCAACTCCAAGTCGCTTCATATCCTCCTCGTAAGCGAGAAGGTACGCCTCTGCAATCTCCGCCGACGTCCTCCCTTCTTCCGAGGCACGGTTAATGATCTTATCGTCCACGTCCGTAAAGTTTCTCACGTACTTCACAGCGTACCCACTGTGCTGCAGGTACTTTCGGATGACGTCGAAGACGAGCGCGCTCCGGGCATGGCCGAGGTGCGAATAATCGTAGACCGTCACCCCGCAGGCATACATGCGGACGGTCTTCGGCTCCAGAGGCTCGAAGATCTCCTTTTGACCGGACAGCGTATTGTAAATTTTCAGCATGACGGCGGACCCGATTCCACATCAGCCTGACGACGCCATGGCCAGTGCGACCATAGGAAATAGGCGACGGCCATGGCTAGCAGGACTCCGATCACCAGATCAAGCCTGTGGAAATATTCGCGCAACTGATCCCACCTTTCACCCATTTTCAACCCGATGTACGCCAACAGATAACACCACGGCACCGAGCCTACAAAAGTAAAGACCACGAAACGGGGAAAATGCATGCGGGCGATCCCGGCCGGCAGCGAGATGAAGGTCCGCACCACGGGCAACATGCGGCTGATCAGCACCGCTGCTTCACCGTACTTCGCGAACCAGCGATCAGCCAGTTCCAGGTCCCGACGGGAAACCAGCAGATAAGGCCCGTACCGCTCTACGAACGGGCGTCCACCCCAGACCCCCGCGTAATAAGCCACCACGGAGCCGACCACATTGCCCACCGCTCCGGCGAGCGTCACGCCCAACATCGAGAACTGCCCCGTGGAGACCAGGTAGCCGGAGAAGGGCATGATGATCTCGCTCGGAAGCGGGATGCAGGCGCTCTCGATCGCCATGGTAATGAGAATGCCGACGTAACCGAACCGCGCAATCGCCGCCACGATGACACGGCTGAGTTCGGTGACGATCTGCTCAAGAAGGCTGGCCATTATAGTGGTGTGCCCGAATTATGTGCGCTGTGTGGTCTTTGCACCGGACATACGCCGGCGCCCTTGGATCATCGCTTCCCAGCTCCGCAATTGTTCCAGCGCCCCATAGTGGGTGATGTCGAGGTGAATCGGCGTGATAGATACCATTCCGCGTCGGACTGCCTCATGGTCGGAATTGTTTTGCCGGTTCCACGCGACGCGGGTGCCCGCAATCCAATAGTACTTGCGTCCGTGAGGGTCCACTTTTTCGACGATCGGGTCTTCGAACCGGCGGCGGCTCAGACACGTAATCTTGACTCCTCTAATGGAGCCACGGGGACGATTTGGCACATTCACGTTCAACAGCAGTTCTTCCGGTAAGCCATACCGGAGAACCGCCCTGGCGACACGCACGGCATAGTCCGCCGCCACCTCGAACCGAAACACGCGCTCCCCTTCCTGGGAGACCGCAATCGAAGGCACACCCAGGATCGTCCCCTCCAGCGCGGCCGAGACGGTGCCCGAATAGGTCACATCATCGCCCAGGTTCACGCCTCTGTTGATCCCCGACACCACCAGCGCGGGTGGGATGCGCAGCAGTTTCTTGATGGCCAGGTTCACGCAATCAGTCGGCGTTCCGTTGATCGAGTACACGCGTTTGTCAAGGCGGTTGACTCGGAGCGGCTTATGGAGCGTCAGGGCGTGGCCCACGGCAGTTCGCTCGCGGTCAGGCGCCACCACATAGACATCCCCAAGTTTTCTCATCGCCGCGGCCAGTGCGTGCAGGCCTGGCGAGGCCACCCCGTCGTCATTGGTCACGAGAATCGTCATTCAGGTATCAGGAACAAAAAAAGCTGCGCATGGCAGCTTTTCATCGCAGCACCGGTTCACCAGCACGCTGCTATCCGCTGTTCGTGCCTTCCACTGCAGAATCGAGGATCACGCCCACACCGTCTGCGAAGGCGAACCAGTCACCCTTCGCAGTGGTGCACACCATCGCTCGTGGTCGGGGCGAGCCGATTTGAACGGCCGACCACTCGCACCCCAAGCGAGTGCGCTACCAGGCTGCGCCACGCCCCGACTGTACCGAGCTTCCTGTCAAAACCGTGCCCTGCACTTATGACGACCGGCGTACAACTACGTTTCAACTCTGGTAGGACTCAAGGATTCTCAGAACGGCTTGCAGGTCTCCCCTCATCCGCTTGGCCAGTTCGCGTGGGCGCATCTGCTTGTTCCCATGTCGTCCTCGCCGAGCCCAGAAGCGCTTGACCCCGGCGATCGTATAGCCTTCCTCATACAGCATGCGCTTGATCTCAAGGACTGTTTGGATGTCTCGTTGGACATACAGACGCTGACGCCCTCGGCTTTTCCGCGGTTTCAAAAACCCGAACTCAGACTCCCAAAAACGCAAGACATAGGCAGGAAGTTTGGCGATCTGACTGACTTCTCCGATCTTGTAAAAAATCTTGCTGCCCAGCTTGGGCTCAGCCGCCATTACCGCCCCTCGTGGCTTGTTCGGCGAAACGTTCAATAGCCCTTAGGGGTTGACGTATTTTTTGAAGACCTGACTCGGACGGAAGGTGACCACCCGACGTGGCGTGATCCCGATCTCCTGACCGGTTCGAGGATTTCTTCCTTTCCTCGCTCCCTTACTCCGAACCATGAAATTCCCGAATCCGGCGATCTTGACCGGCTCTCCTTTTTGGAGGACCGACTTCAGAAGGTCAAGAATATATTCCACAATATCCGACGCCTCTTTTTTAGAGACCCCGACCTTCTGATAGATTTCGCTCGCAATATCTGCCTTTCTCATACCTCCCCCTTGACGCCTCAGCAGGGCCCCCTTCAGGACGATCCTGTCAGCGGCACACTCCCGATCAGATTTTGCATAAATTACGTGAGGTTACCTGTCGTGTCAAGGGAATTCCTGGTATCCCGGAAGGATGCAATTCGCCGGGTCAGCGCTCGGTCGGCAGGAGTTTGTACTCAATACTATCCGCCAGAGCTTGCCAGCTTGCCTCCATTATATTTTCGGAGACACCGACGGTTCCCCATTTTTCTTTATGATCACCTGACTCAATCAGCACACGCACCTTCGAGGCGGTTCCGCGGCTGGCTG
>JBOHOI010000259.1:0-4014 GCA_050731155.1 Nitrospiraceae bacterium
CAACCTGACGACCGATCCACCTTCCCCATTCTGCTGCGAGGATCGCCAAGAACGCGATGAGTGGCAGTGCACTTTGGGGATATGGCGCAGGTATGAATATAAACTGGGCCAGGGCTGCCCCCGTTGCCGAAGCCGTGAGAATCACGAACCTCCTCCGTTCCGACTCGGATTCCGCCCGCCGTCCGCGATGCACGGCCAGGAGTGCTCCGATTCCTGCGGAGACCCAAAACACCGGGGCATCCAACACGAACGGGACTATCGCCTTGAACCCGGAGATTCGTTCAGGATAGGCGAGATTATAGAGAAAGGCATACCGAACCAGCAATTCCGGCCAGTCCGCATCTCGAGACCACATGAGGAGAAGCAGGCAGGCCAGGGGGGTCAGCGACGCGAGCCCAAACAACGCAAGACCCCTGAAGGGCCGAGCCGGGACCTGCCCTGTCGGTCGGAGCAGCAGCAGCGCTGCTCCCAGGGAGAGCATCGCGAATAGCGCCTTGGGCGAGAAGAGCAGCCCGATCCCGACGCATAGCCCACTCATCCCGACCGCCCAGGGCGCAAGTGGTTCGCGAGAGCGAATGAGAAACCACGCCCCGAGGAGCCAACTCAATACAACGAGTTGATCCGGGCGGACTTCCAGCGTCTTCAAGACAAAGATGAACTCCACGTTCAACAGGGCGATCGAAAAGAGTGCTCCGACCCAACCCCACCCATCGGCGGCCAGCTTGTAGACGATGAAGACGATGGCGAGGGTCACCAGGAACATCGCGGTGCGACAGGCGAACAGATAGGCCGGACTCTCATCAAAGAGCCGCGCAAGTGGAGCAAGGAGGTACCAGAAGCCCGGGGGATGGTTTTCAAAAAAATCGCGGTAGGGCCGATAGCCATTCATGACCATCCACGCGTAATGCATGTGGATCGGCTCATCGGGGTCAAACCACCTGTTAACAAGGAGGAGGACTCGGAATCCGACGGAGATTCCCAGGGGCAGGATGAGAGTCCAGAGGAAAACCCTCTCCGCGTTGCTCGACTTCCAGCTTTCAAGTCCGGATGTCGCTGTCAAGGTCCCTCGGCATCCGATAACGTGCTGGGCGCCGCCTGCCCATCGAGCAGGGCCCTGGGCGCGCAGGGCACTGGGGCCGAAAAGGTCGTCAGTGTCATGCGGGCACGTGCCGCTTGGCACCCGCAGCGATGAGGACGGCCAGGAGAAGAATCAGGCCCGTTGAATGGAACGCTCTACCGCCGGAAAAACACGTCAATGAGCCCAGCCTGAAGAGAGATGACGGCGCAAGGGTCGAACTTGCGCAGCACCTTCGATTTTACAGCCGAAAGGTTTTTTACGCCAATGTGTTCAAGGCGGACTACCCGGTTGCCGGTGTTCCGCAAGAGCACCCAAAGTGGATACTCCCAGTCATCCCTGCCCAGAATGAGGCCAATGTCCTGACACCCCCTCGATCGCACGTAGCGAGCTGCGCTCTGGTAAGGGTCCTTCAGGTCCGGGCGGTTCGTGAAGTATTGATCAGTTCTGCTGGCAGTGAAGATAGAGGTCTGCCCTACAAGAGGGCGGGACACGTTATGGAACACCCAAGGAAGCGAGCACAAGACGAGGGCGAGACCGACTGACTTGGCAATCGTTTGACTCGGGATACCGCTCAAGGTGATAGCGATAAGCGGTGAAAACAGCACAAAAATGGGGAGTTGGAGGCGATTCTGCCAAGGTTGCCATCTGAGAAAGAGGCTGAACAGCAAGAACGCACATATGACGACGGTAAGATAGATGACCGCATGTCGCTGGCGTCGCAGACCCCGACCGGTTAGCAAGAGAGCAGTCGCCACGGCCGCTAGCGAGAGATGAAGGGGATTGGCGGCAAAATCCTCGTGAGTCGAAAGCCGGGCGACGCGAAATTCGCTTCCCGCCAAGGTGGTGCGCGGGTCATTGATATCCATCCCTACTACTGCATGGAAAAGGCGAACCCCTCTCTCTATGAGGCGATTGAATCGCTCGCTTGGTGACGCAGCCTGGAGGGCAAGGTTTCTCACCATGTTTGAGGCAACTGCCGGAATCGTGAACAGATCGTTGGTATACGTGTACTCGCCGGAGGAATTTTTCTGACCGGGACCGAAGGGAGACCCGTGCATATCCAAGAGACGTCGATAATGTCCGTGATTGACGGAGACGACGACGATTGCTATCACCAGCGCAGATTTCAAGTATTTCCAGCGAGAGGTCCTCAGTCCCGATACACACGACCAAGCCAAGAATGGAGCTGCATACACATAGGCCGTTGCCTTGGTCAGAATAGCAAGCCCCAAGCTGCTACCGGCCGCTATTGCGTGAGTCAGGTTTGGGCTCCCCTTCAAGCGCATCACAGAGAGCGCGAAACAGACTAGCCAAAACGATACGGCGTAGTCATTTTGTGTGCTCGACGCCTGCAGGATTCCCATCGGAATAGTCGCTGATGCGACCGCCGCGAGCACTTGACCGCGCGGACCTGCTCCGAGCTCCTTTGCAAGCAGTGTCACACCGATAGTGCTGCCGAGCATACTGAACCATTGAATGCCATTGGCGAAGCGATCTCCTCCGCTCAGAACTTGAGCGTGCAGAATGGCAAATTCTGCCCAAGGGTTCATTTCAACTTGCCTGAATATATGGGTCGGATAGACAGCGACATTGCGATTTTGAATCCAGTGGACGACGCGGCTCATGTGATAGGTCATGGAATCCCAGGTGTTGGGGGGGGCCACTAACGCAATCAGGCCCACCGAGATAACGATGAAGGCGACGGCGAGCAGTAACACAGCTTCAAAAGGCGGCACCTTGAGAATACCAACATGGACAGACAGCGTCGCCCTGTGAATGAGGGTAAGACAGATCAAAGCCGATATAAGGGTGGCGAACCCCCACAGTCCTAATAACCAACCAAAGGTGATGAGATTCAAGGCGCTCAGAAATTCGGTCATCGCCGTCAAAAGCAACCCCCAGGCGAGAGCGGCCGACAAGAAAGCGCTGCGCCAACATGGTCGGCCAGCCTGGTCCTGTGATTTCAGAGAGAAGGCCAGGGCCATGAAGACAAAGCACAGTAACGGAACGATTGCGAACATGCTTAGACTGCGCCGCTTCGAAGGAACATCAGCCCGGATCGGGCGTCAAGGGCCGGCAGCTGGCTTCGTTGCCGCCGGCAGACTGAAGGGAAACAGTTGGGCGAGATCGGAGATCCTGCGAGGAACCGATTATGACAGTCTTAATTTCCGGAACCCGATCCAACACATCCGAAGCAGGCGCCATCCGTGGCGGAATCGGCTGATCTTTGTCACGCCGTGGGTTCTCTCGCGATACCTGATCGGCATCTCCGTGATCTTCATGCTCAATCGCGAGGCCCCGAAGAGCAGGTCGAAATCGCCGAACGGGTCGAAATCGCCGAAGAACGCGCGACCGTCCGCGATCTTCTTGTAATCTCTCCTGAGCAGCGCCTTGGTGCCACATAGGGTGTCCTTGATCCGTTGCTCCAAGATCCATGTGAACGCCAGGCTGAACAGCTTGTTGGCGATGAGATTCAGGGTCCGCATCGCTTGTCGCTCCATTGGGTAAACGAGCCTGGAGCCGCTGATCAATTCTCCTTTCCCTTCCGCTACCGCGAGGTGGAATTTTGGAAGATCCTCGGGCGGGACCGTCAGGTCGGCATCCAGGATCATGAGTAGGTCGCCCGCGGCAAGTTCGAAGCCTTTCCTGACCGCATCCGCCTTTCCGACGCCCGCCCCTTGAGAGATCAACGTGATGTCTTTTTTCCCTCGGTACTGGTCGATGCATTCCCGGATCACGTCCGGGGTGCCGTCGGTCGAGTTGCCATCCACGAAGATGATTTCTGTATGGGACCCCATGTCTGGGATCCGCTCCAGGCAGGATTCGATGTTTCCCCTTTCGTTCTTGCACGGAATGATAATCGAGCACGACAGCTCGGCGGGCCGTGACGCGCTCGGGCTTCGCTCTCGTGCCACAATGAATCCGATCAGGCACAG
>JBOHOI010000260.1:0-3945 GCA_050731155.1 Nitrospiraceae bacterium
CAGGTATCGCTCAACGAGGGTGTCCATAGAAGAGGAACCACGGTCAGTGGGAGCAGGAGAAGCTGGAGTGGCTGCGTGATGAGGGCGCATCTCCGTTATTCCTGGGCCCTCCAAGGCCCTTTGTCGGGCGGTCCTGCGCGAATATAACCAAGAGGGCTTGAGAACACAATAAGATACGAAGCCTTGTCACCTTGACAGGTTTGAGCTCAGTCTCCTATAGTGAGTTTTTTGATCGAGTGTCTGTTGTGTTTCTGAGACAATGTCCAATTTTGTTCCATCACAGCAACCAGCCGGTCTCGTCCTCGCCTTGCTCCTGGCCGTTTTGCTCTCGTTGACCCTCATTGGCAGTCCCGCTCCAGTTGGTGTCTTATCAGTTCAAGTGAACAGTGCCCGAGCTGAGCAACGTGATTCGGGGACAACACACCCGGCCAAGGCGACCCTTGAACAGGCCAAAACCCTGCTTGAGACCCACCGGCCGGATGCAGCAGTGACGGTGCTGAAGAACTTCATCGCCTCGTCCCCGCACTCTGAGTATTTAGACGATGCCTATCTCCTGATCGCTGCGGCCTTGAGTGGCACCAAGGAGCATACCGAGGCGGTCTCCTACCTCAATCAGCTCCTGAGCGAATTTCCGACCTCCGACCTTGCAGACCGCGCCAGGCTCATGCTGGGTGCCGCGCAGGCCCAGTTAGGCAACCTGGACCTCGCGCTCCCCGCTCTCGCAGAAGTACGGAGCCTGACCTCTGACCCCGGCACCAAGCGCGAGGCGCTCAAACTGACCGGAGAGATCCTGACGCGCAAGAAGGACTTCCTGCGAGCGATCCAAGCGTGGCTTGAAGAAATGGACCTCGCGCCGGATGAGCAAAAGACCGGTCCCCGTGAGCGCACTCGTGAGCTGGTGACCGGCAAGCTGGACAAGAAGACGCTGCTTCGGGTGCGCGACACGTACCCCGCGGACTTCCCCGGCGATGTGGCCTTGATCCGCTTGATCGAGCTGCTGGCCGCTCGAGGGGAAGAGCATCTGGCGGAACGGAATATCCGTCTGTTTCTCGCCCGGTTTCCGACCCACGAGTACGCGCCAGCGGCTACCGAGAAGCTTCGCTCCTTCAATGCCAAGCTCAAAGCCAGCCAATATGTCCTGGCCGCCGTCTTACCGCTGTCCGGTCGAATGGGCCTCTTCGGAACCGAATCCTTGAACGGCATTCAGCTTGCGTTGGAGAAGGGAAAAGAAAGCCTGGGGCTGACGTCGATCGGGTTGGTGATTAAGGACACGGAACCGGACAAGACCCTGCTGCTCTCCGATCTGTATGACTTGGTGGCTGATCACAAGCCGCTCGCGGTCATCGGCCCGCTGCTCTCGCGCAATTTGCCGATGGTGGCTGAGCTCGCGGAGAAACTGGAGACGCCGTTTATCACGCCGTCAGCCACTTTGTCCAATGTGCGCCTGCTGGGCACCTATCTGTTCAGCACCGCGCTGACCTATCCGCAACAGGCACACCGTATCGCAGAGTACGCGAGCAGCCGTTTGGGATACCGCCGTTTCTGCATTCTGCATCCCGAGACCACCTACGGTCGGGAACTGGCCCGGCTCTTCAGCCAGGAAATCAGGCAGCGGGGAGGCGAAATCATCGCGGTGGAATCCTACAAGGAGACCGACACGGATTTTGGTCCCCAGATTCGACGGTTGAAGGTAGAAGACCTCAAACGGGATGGCACATCCACCACCACTCAGACCACGAAGGGTGTCACTCGCATCGTCTATACCCCCGGCTTCGACGCCATCTTCCTGCCGGGTAATTCCGCCCAGGCTGCGCTGATCGCCCCGCAATTGCTGTTCTATGATATGAAGGCCCCGCTCTTGGGGAGCAACGGCTGGAACCAGCCGGACCTGCTTCGCCTGGCTGATCGCTCGATTGAGGGAGCGACCTTCGTGGATGGATTCTTCCTTGACAGTCCGGATCCCAATGTGCAGGATTTCGTCGAGCGGTATCAGCGACGCTTCCAGTCCAATCCGTCACTGTTCGCGGCGCAGGCCTACGACGCCACCAGGCTGGTGCTAGAAACGATTCGCAAAGGAGCGACGTCCGGCGAAGGAGTCCGCGACCAACTCATGAAGCTCCATGATCTGCCCACGCTGGGAGGGTCAACCGGGTTCGATCCAGGAGGCACGCTCGAGCGGCGGGTCTTTGTCATCCAGGTGAAGAAAGGCAAACTCGTCCAGCTCGAATAACGGCGATTCCCGAGATCACCAGAGAGCAATTCGCACAATGAACTCATTGCCCCACATCCTGTATGCGATCTCGTATACGGCCCTTCCCCTGATGCTGGCCATAGTCCTGCACGAGTACGCCCACGGATGGGTCGCCAATCGCTACGGCGATCCCACCGCGCGGCTGGAGGGACGGCTGACGCTCAATCCGCTCGCGCACGTGGACCCATTTGGGACCGTTATCCTTCCACTGATGTGTATACTGCTTCCAGGTGGATTTTTCCTCGGATGGGCTAAACCGGTCCCGATCAACCCGGCACGACTGCACAACCCGCGTCGCGACATGGCGCTCGTGGCTGCGGCCGGTCCCGGAATGAATCTGCTGCTCGCGGTCGGGAGTGCAGCGCTGTTCAGCCTCCTCTTGTCCATCGATCCTTCTTTGGAGACATACTTGTCTCCACAACCGGGCCAGGCCCCGCGCCGGGACCTTCTGGGGATGCTGCTGCTTCCCCTCGCAGTGATGTCCCTTTACTCCGTGCTTATCAATGTGCTTTTGATGGTGTTCAACCTCATTCCGATTCCACCGCTCGATGGAGGACGGGTCCTGATCAGTCTGCTCCCGGCCCGCTCCGCGATGGCCCTTGCTCGTTTGGAGCCCTACGGGATGCTGATCATCGTGGGACTCATCATCCTGGATCCTCAGATTCATGTGATCGGGACCATCGCCGGCACGCTTGTCAACCTGATGGCCACGACGATTCTGTCCACGGTGTTGCAATGACCAAGGCAGGAACCCGCAAACGCGTGCTGAGCGGCATGCAACCCAGCGGATTGCTCCATCTGGGCAATCTATTGGGGGCGCTGGATAACTGGAAAGCTTTACAAGAACAGTACGACTGTTTCTTTTTCGTGGCGGACTGGCACGCCCTCTCGACCAACTATGCCGACACCAGCCGGATCAAGGAGTTTACCAGAGAACTGCTGATCGACTGGTTGGCCGCCGGGATCGATCCGCAACGGTCAACGGTGTTCGTCCAGTCGCGCATCCCGGAGCATGCCATCCTCCATCTGCTGCTGTCCATGATCGTGCCGATTCCCTGGCTGGAACGGAATCCCACCTATAAAGAGAAACAGGAAGAGATCAAGGACCGCGATCTCTCCACCTACGGGTTCCTAGGCTACCCGGTGCTGCAAGCCGCCGACATCCTGCTTTACAAGCCCGACTATGTGCCGGTCGGGAAAGACCAGCTCCCACACCTGGAACTGACGCGAGAGCTGGCCCGCCGTTTCAACAACCTGTATCGCCCGGTCTTCCCTGAGCCCCAGGAACACCTGACGAAATTTCCCAAGGTGCTCGGGACCGATGGTCGGAAGATGAGCAAGAGCTACGGCAACACCATTAACCTGTCCGACTCAGAGCCAGTCGTGCGCCAGAAGCTCAAGACGATGGTCACGGATCCGGCCCGGGTGAAACGGACCGACCCCGGCAACCCAGATGTCTGTCCCGTCTTTGACTTTCACAAGATCTTCTCGACTACAACGGTAATCGAACGCGTGAACCGCGAATGTCGCACGGCTGAGATCGGTTGCATCGACTGCAAGAAGCTCGCGGCGGATGTGATGGTCGAGCGGCTGACGCCGATCTGGGAAGGACGAAAAAAACTCACTGCCAAGTCAGATCAAGTCGAAGAGATCCTCCGCGAAGGAAGCAAACGCGCCCAGGCAGTGTCGCACCA
>JBOHOI010000261.1:0-3924 GCA_050731155.1 Nitrospiraceae bacterium
TTCGACATGTACAACGACACCGTGCTGGGCTTCAACAAATCGGGCAAGGAGGTGGCGCGCATCCAGGTGGAGGAGCCGATCTATATCCGGCCAGCCGAGCGCGTGAACTGGCTGTAAATTCCACGCCAGTTCTCAGTGATGGGGCAGGGGGCTCACACAGAGCCTCCTGCCCTGTTCTTTTCTAAGAGTGCCACACCCCTCTCCTCCTCTCTTGCCGACGCAAAGGGCAAAGCATCGCTATGACACTCGACCTCTCAAAACCTCCTGCCACTTTTACGGTCAGAAACTGTGTGGCACGAATCAGCCCTCGAAAAAGATGGAAGTCGCCCGATTCCTTCAGCCATCGGCCCCGTTCGGAATGGCTTGACGGCCGGTTGTGCCTTGGGTAGAGTTGGTGATATTTGGCTTCTGCGCAGGGAGAGACTGATAGTGACACCGTCCTCTGGGCCAATCCCGTTTGCCGCCCAAGCCGTGCCTTTCCACGAATTTCTGGAAACCGGCAAATTGCCTGAGGGACTCATCACCAGCGATTACGTCGCCCAGCAGTTTGTGGAGCGGTTGGTGCACTATGTACTCAGCGTCCCGGCCGGCAGCTTTACAATGGCCCACTTGGGACAACTCCTCGAACAGCTTGATCCACGCCATCAGGTCTTCTTCTTCAAGCTCCTGAAGGAAACCAGCCCTGAGAGTCTCAAGGACTTTGCTCCCCTCTATTATGGATTTATGAACGAATTCCACTCACTCCTCTTCACGTAACATCAAAAAAACAGCTTGTCGCACCCCTGTCCTCATGTATAATGAGAGAACGATTGTTCATTACTAGAAGCGAGGACTGCATGAACTCGACCTTGCAGAGAGCCGTGACAAGTTTCTACAACCTTGTGTATGAGGCGCAAACCTTCGCCACCACAATGGCCCGGATCGACACGGCGGATCAAGAGCACTATGCCGGAAGAATCGAGGGGCTCAATTGGGTTCTCGATCGATGCCAGGAACTTGAAGACATGGATGCGAATCTGACCCCCTCCTCCCTTCAACGGGTGCTGAGCGACGTCAAATCTGACCTCGACCATGAGCTCTCAGTGCAGCGCCGTGAAAAGGGCCGTCGGGCTGATGGTCGCGAAGAAGCTTTAACCTTTGTAGCTGACTATTTATCGAGCCTGATTACAGCTACCGAGATAGAGTCCTCAAAAAGCTCGGTCTGATATAGGGGTCCGTGGACAGAGCACAGGTTCACCACGACCTCACCCTGTGCAGCGGTGACCTTCCTGCTGGTCAGTCCCTCGATTTTCCGCCCAAGGTCGGGGATGCTAACATCCTTTCCCAGAAGAAATTGGCTGCTGCAAGTACAGGTTGGGGAGAGGCCCTTTCAGCCCCAATATGAATGCCGGCATGACAGGCAGAATAAGAGGGACTAGGAAAGAACTCCATGGTGCGTGAGTGGATCATTTTCGCGATTTGTCTGGGGCTAGGAGGCCACATCGCGCTTGGGGTGATCCTGCACGCTCCGGAACTCTGGCCATGGAGCGATGCAGGCCTGTCCGGACTCTTGATCGGACTCTCAGTCTATGGAGTTGTCCAGCTTGTTCGTTCGATCTGGTGGGTCGTAAGAGGCAGGACGAGAAGAGGTTCTGTGAACTGGAGTCGGTTAACCTCATAGCCAGAGACCGCTGCCTCCTCGGCTACGAGGCTAACTTGACCGATTCAATGATTCCTGGCTAGAATTCGCCTGTGCCTACTCATCCGAAAAGCCACGACTCTCGCGGGTGGCCCTTTCCTCCTCGCAACCGTCGAGGCCAGCCTGTTGTCGGGCAACCGCCCATGCAGCGGAGGAATCCTCCGTCGCCGGATCAGTACAGGTCATTTCAGGCCTCCCTGCTCTACTGTCCAACGTGCCGGCGGGCCACGCCGACTCGAGAGCGGTTGCTTCTCGTACTTCCAACGGGGAACCTTTACGAATATTTGTGCAGGGAGTGCGGGACCTCCACTGGCTCCAAGACTGACAGGGAGCAAGAACAAGTGCGGCTGGTCCTTCCTTAAATTTCACTGTAGGGGCAGACTTCCTTCGCTCGTCCGATACGGAGCCACGCTCGAAAGCAGTAGGCTCTCTGGCCAGTTGACCCAAGAGCCATGCCTTGCGGTTATGACCGATTCAATTCTCTCTGAGAAGCAGGAGACTAAAGGAACCAGCGGCGGGTAGTTTCACGAATGCGAGAAGCAAAGAGCGCCACCGAACTTAGGAAAGGCTTTCGATCGAAATCCCTTCTTCGATCAGCATCACCGGGATATCTTCTCTGATTGGATAGAGGATCTTCCTATCGGCGCGGATGAGGCCGCCATCGAGTTTTTCACTCACAGGCTGGCCAGACTTGTTCTTCAGCTCCCCCCTTCCGACCCGAGCGTTTAACTGAGCGATGAGCGCCTCATCAGCGAGGGTCACCTCCTGTTTGGTCTCGGGACAGCACAGGATCGCAAGCAATTCTTTGTCAATGTTGACCTTTCCAGAGGACTCTTTCGCTTCTCCCATGACGCCTCCCTCAGGCCAGCCGGCACCGATGTTTTAATTCTTCGGAACGAGACGGTAACAGGGTTAGGATAGATGAATCCCCACTCAAGATCAAGTCAAACCACCCGGCAGGCCAGGCTGTGAATGGCCCGTCGGAATCTGCTAAACTGGCGCGCACGGGGGAGGCCGTTGATGAACTGGCCACAGAGGATCAGACGATATGGTCTCACTGGGCTCTTCATCCTGGTGCCCGCCTGGGGGACATTCCTGATTTTGCACACGCTATTTGTCACCATCGACGGCCTGATTGTCGACCTCTTCGGGACCGCGGTCGAGCTGAATATTCCGGGATTGGGGGTCCTGACCCTGCTGGGCCTTATTCTCCTGACCGGCGTCATTGCGACTCACTTATTCGGCCAACGGATACTACACCGGACCGATGAATGGCTACAGCGCATTCCGTTGGTGCGGAGCGTCTATTTGACCCTGAAAGGAATGACCGATCTGTTCAACTTTCGCAGTCGGTTCGGTAGCAGCCCGGTCGTGGTGTTTCCTTTCCCTCGCGATGGACTGTGGGCGCTGGGATTCGTCATGGGGCCGGCTCCGGCGGCTGTGCAGGTCGCTTCACGGGGACCACTGGTCATGGTCTTCGTGCCTACGGCGATCCATCCCTTTACAGGCTATCTGGCGTTTGTCCCCAGGAACCAGATGTTTCCAGTTCATCTTCCTCCTGAAGATGCCATGAAGATGGAGTTTTCGGCCGGCCTCTATCGCCCGAAACCAGGCTGGCTGCGGAGGTCGAGCGTGCCGGATCCGGCTGATCGTGTCCAATCCTAGGGTCACCACGATGTCCACTCTCGATCAACTCCTTGTCCGCCTCGCTCGTCCTGACGACGTGGACGTGCTCGTGAACTTTAGCGCAGCCATGGCCATGGAAACGGAAGGCCGCACCCTGGATACGGAGCGGCTTCGCCGTGGGACTCTGGCAGTGCTCGAATCTCCCGCGCGAGGCTTCTATCTCGTTGCCGAACTCCCTGAGGGATCCTTGAAGGTCGTCGTTGGCCAGCTCCTGGTGACCTATGAATGGAGTGATTGGCGCAATGCGACCTTCTGGTGGATCCAAAGCGTTTATGCGCATCCGGACTGGCGCCACCGCGGGGTGTACCGCCGGATGCATGAAGCAGTCCTCGCGCAGGCTCGGGCCCAAGGGGACGTCTGTGGCATCCGACTCTACGTCGAGGAAGAGAACGAAGCCGCGCAGGCGGTTTACAGGCGCGTCGGCTTGTCACGCTCACGCTACATGGTGTTTGAAGACGATTTCGTGCTCACCAAGAGAGAGCGCCAACATCCCCATGAAAAACGATAGGAGCTCCACCGAACGGCCGCTGTTCAGTGAAAGGTGACGGGCATGTCCTATC
>JBOHOI010000262.1:0-3909 GCA_050731155.1 Nitrospiraceae bacterium
ACAAACGGACCACCATCTACGGGGTTGTCACCTGCGGCCAGTGCGTCGGGATCCTCCCCTTTGTCGATCCCGATACGGTGCTCTTGATCCGGCAATACCGGTACGTGGCGCGGCGGGTGACCTGGGAGATGCCGACGGGAGGGGTCCATGCCGGGGAGTCGCGCGAACAGGCGGGCCAGCGGGAACTGGCGGAGGAAGCCGGCTATCGGGCCGGCCGCCTGGTCCCCGTCAGCACCTTCCATACGAGCAAGAGCGTCGTGGACGAGACGGCCCACCTGTTCCTGGCGGAGGATCTCGTCAAAGTGGAGACGGTCCGCGATGCGACCGAATTCATCGAGGTCCGTCCCTTCCCCTTTCGTCAGGTGCTCGAGATGGTCCTGTCCGGTGAGATCGTGGACGGCATGACCATCATCGCCGTCCTCCTCGCCTCCCGCCGCAAAGGGTGCTGAATCAGGCGTGAGTCTTGACAGTTGGAGCACGATGTGTTACATTGTGCTCCAATCATTGGGTAGGGGGTGTGGGTATGGCAACACCGACGAAAACGTTGCGGCTTCGGCCCCGGTTGCGGGTCGCGATCGAGCGGATGGCCAAGCGGATGCGACGTTCCTTCTCCGAGGTGACCCAGGATCTCATCGAGGAGGCCCTGCGGATGCGGGAGTGTCCCGGAATCTATTTTGCCGATGAACCTGCCGGGCGGGAAGCCAAGGTCGCTGGCACCGGTCTCGCGGTTTGGGAGGTCATCCGAGACTACCTGGCCGCCGGAAAGGATGAAAAGATCCTCCGAAAGGCGCTCCCCCGGCTCTCTGGAGGCCAGGTGAAAGCCTGCCTGATTTATTACAGCAAGTATCCCCAGGAAATTGAGGCGGCAATTGAGGAGAATGCAGCGCTGACTCGAGAGGCTGTCCAGGTCCAGAGTCCCGGCCTGGTGCGCACTGCATGAAGTTCTACCTGGATGAGGACCTCTCTCCTCAGATTGCCGAGCGGCTCCGGAAGCGAGGGATCGACGCGGTAAGCGCCTTTGAGGCAGGAAACGTCCAGGCCTCGGACCGGGAACAGCTCGCCTACGCAGCAGATGAAGGGCGGTGCTTGGTCACCAGAAATGTTCGCCACTTTATTCCCCTCGCCCAAGAAGCCATCCAGCGGCAGCAACCACACGCCGGCATCATCCTCTGCCCACCGAGCATCCGAGGGTTCGAAACAGGAGCCATTGTTGCCGCCTTAACGCGACTAGCGAAACGGTTCCCCCGCGGTCTCGGCGAGTACGACGTGCTCTACCTCCCATCCCGAGGTTAGAAAGGTGTCCTCATCGCTGCTCAGCAGCTTTTTCTAGACTGGAACGAACCTGAGCGCCACGCCGTTGTTACACCAGCGCTCACGGGTCGGCGGCGGGCCATCGTTGAACACGTGGCCCTGATGCCCGCGACAGCGGACGCAATGGTATTCCGTGCGCGGCAGGACCAGTGAGAAGTCCCACTTCGTACCCACATGACCCGGGATGTGGGTGAAGAAGCTCGGCCACCCGGTGCCGCTGTCGAACTTCATCTGGGAGGTGAACAACGGCAGCGCGCAGCCGGCACAGACATAGACACCCGGCCGTTTCTCATCGTTGAGCGGGCTGGAAAACGGACGCTCCGTACCCTCCCCGCGAAGTACACGGAACTGGGCATCACTCAGGATCCGTTTCCACTCCGCTGTGGATTTCTGGATCGGCTCGGTGGAAAGCGGCATGTCGGCACCCTGTGCAAGCAGCGATTGCCAATTCCGACGAATCTTCTCCAACGACTCTCCTCCCCCGGCATCTACCGGCGGCTCGGAGCGGGCGCGTTCCGCCTTACTCATGACCAGGGGGAAGGCCGCAAGGAACGACAAGAACTCACGCCGTTTCATGATCCTCCTCCGCGCACTATTCTGTTTCTGTTTTCCAGCGGGGTCAAGCGCTCAGGCGAGCTCGCGGTGCTTCAGGATCAGCAGCTGACCCTTTCCGACCGGGACGAGGCACATTGAGCAGCTCGGCGTTCGTCGGACGGCGGCCGTGAACTGCTCGAACTCGTGTTTGTGGGAGATCGCGTTGTCGCATACGACGAGGCTCCCCGGCCTGAGTACACGCAGGACGTGGGACCACCATGATAGATATTCGGTGCGCTCGGAGTCCAGGAAAACAAAGTCGTAGATCGAGTCGGCTGCCGCCGCAAGCACCTCAGCGGCATCCGTCTCGACCAGATGGATGAAACGAGAGAGGCCAGAACGTTCGAAGTTGATTCGCGCCAGTCGAGCCTTTTCTGGATTCATTTCGACGGTCTCGACGATGCCATCGGTACCGGATACTGCATCCGCGAGCCACAGGGTCGAATAGCCGTTGGACGTGCCGATCTCAAGGACGCGGTTTGCGGGCTGCAGGCGGACGAGTATGGACAGGAATTCCCCTGTCTGTGGTGTGATGTTGAGCATCTTCTGCGAGCGGTCCGTGACCCGCGCGTCGTTGGCGTTGCCAAAGGCCTCGAGTTCCTGGAGGAGGGACGCCACGCGTTCGTTCATTGCGCACCACAATGCGCCGTCGGCTGCAATCGCTTCTCAGACCGCGTTAGTGCTCGCTGAATTCCGCCTCCTGGAACGTAAATACTTGCTCTCGGCGTTCAGACCACTGGTTGTCGACCAACTTGCTCCAGCAGAACACGAGCGAGAAGCAGGATTCCATGCCACCATGTTCGTTGTGTCTTTGTCCAGGCCGGATGTCAACGACCTTAATCGGCCACTCATAGGACCTCACGTCTCGAAGACTAAGATAGAAATCTTTGACATTCTTGAATTGGCATCTCACGACGCGATGGTGTGGCTGGGTCCCGCTCTGATAGTTGTAGTGCGCGATGTCGAGGATAGCATCAAAACAGCCGGTACAACGGTGAGCAATGTCCGTAATCTCTGGACCCTCTTTCTCAAAGGAATCGTACGAGCGAAGGGATACCTCCTTTATGAACCCGTCATGAAATCCGTTGAAGTAATCGAGGATATTCCTCGCGTCGATTTCCCTCGTCAAACGCAGAGTCACTTCCAAACCCCCATCAACGGTTCTGCTTCCCTGCTAGCGAGGGCTGCGCTATTTCATGGTCCTCGCTTCGAACCGTGCGAGCAGCGTGCCGCCGGAATCGTACAGCTCGAGACGCTCGCCAAGGATGTTCCATCGCGCGGTCGACTCGAGCGCTCTCAGAAACGCTTGTTCCGGTTCCATCCCATCTGGGCACGCCATCCGGGTCGTGGCGAGGTGCGCGAAGCGGAGTGTCTGTCCTTCGAGCTCGTACGCGCCCAAAAGCCGGTTACACCCGGCGAAGCCCTGCGCCTTCCTGCCCTCGGAGATTAGGCGCAGATGCGGTTCCCCTCGGCCCGAACTGACGATGAAGGGCTGGTCGCCAAGGCGCAAGAGCTTCCAATAGGTGTTCTCGAGTTCGGCGGTGGAAAACCGGGCGCCGCATGTCCCGCAGCCAGCACCGAAGAATGACACGAGCAGCACCACAAGCCCGATCCGTGACCGCCGCACGGTGTCACCTCTCACTCACGAAGGGATCGGGATGCCTAACGGCCAAGCTCTGGGGCGCACGCCGCTTTTGCCCGCATCCCCTGGAGCGCCGGGTTAGGCGGCGCTGTATTTCCGCTCGTTATTTCTCAAAGATGAGTATCAGATAAGCGAAAAACAGAAGCAAGTGCACCGCCCCCAGTAGAACATTGGTTCGTTCAAGGGCGAAGGTCAGCATGCTCACCAGCAACGTCAACAGCAGCAAGGCCGCATCAACGGCATCGAGTCCGAGGATGATCGTCCTGTCCGTAATGAATCCGATGGTGAGGACCGCCGGGATCGTCAGGCTGATGCTCGACAGCACGGTTCCCAGCGAGAGATTGATCGAGCGCTGAAGCTGG
>JBOHOI010000263.1:0-3366 GCA_050731155.1 Nitrospiraceae bacterium
GCACAAGCGAAGCCTATCCTCACTCATCAACGATCCACCGTCTTGCTTAACTACCTCTCTATGGCTTGCCACGGGCACGGCAATCCTGACACTCCATGCGGTCTGTGTCCTGTCCCTCTGCGCTGACGCCGGGGCTGTCTCGACCGAGGCGGACTCTCGCCCTCTCTCGCGGCTCGTCCATGAATTCCTCGAGACAGAGGATGCAGATCATGCCAGACAAGTGCTGACCGACATTCTTGGGGACCGCCAGGCCGATCTCACATACGTGGAGACGATCATCAGAGCCGGCCGTCCCTATGGAACAGGTCCGGTGGGGATGCAGGCCGGGGTCCCTATTCGTGTCAGAAACCGCACCTACCGGTACGGACTGTACGTGCCCCTGTCGTACCGCCCCACGAAAGACTACGCGCTGGTGGTCTGCTTGCACGGCGCCGGGTTCACGGGCGACGCCTATCTGGAGCGCTGGCAGGCACGGTTGGGCGATGACTATATCCTGGCTTGCCCGACCTTACTCCAAGGTGCTTGGTGGACGCATCAGGCAGAGGATTTGGTGCTCGCCACCATTCGTGCGGTCCAGGCCCGCTATCGCATCGATCCGGATCGGATCTTTCTGACCGGCATGTCGAACGGAGGAATCGGGGCCTGGATCATCGGGAGCCACCATGCCCCACTGTTCGCCGGTCTCGCGCCCATGGCCAGCGGGTTGGACGAGGTCCTGTTCCCCTTCCTGGAAAACCTGCGGCACACGCCAACCTATCTGATCCATGGGTTGAAGGATCAGGTGATGCCGGTCGAGTTGAGCCGTTCCATTGCGAAGGAATTGACCCGGCTCGGCTACGCGTTCGTCTATCGGGAGCATGATCGAGTCCACTCCATCGCCGGTGGCCATTACTTTCCGCGAGAGGAGCTCCCCGAACTCGTGGCCTGGTTCGAAGCGCATCGCCGCGAACCGTTTCCAAAGAAAGTGACGGTGGTGCGCGATGCCACCCACCTGACCACCTTCGGCTGGGTGCGCATCGATGCCACAGACCGGATCGCGGCTTTGACGGAGAACCTGACCGACAGTCGTGACGAGACCATCGTCAACCGGGTCTATGCCAAGCTGGAGGCGGAAATTGTAGCGCCCAACCGAGTCGAGGTACGCACGCAGCGGGTGAGACGCTATAGCCTGTTTCTGAACCAATGGCTTGTCGATCTCTCGAAGCCGATCAGAGTGGTCACCGACGGTCGGCTGAGTTACGAAGGGCCGGTGATTCCCAGCGTGGAGACCCTGCTGCGCGAGGCGCGCCTACACCAAGACCGACGTATGCTGTTCCCGGTTCTCTTGAGTCTGTCTGTGGAGGGCAAACCGTGAAGTGGTTCCGGAGCCGCGATTTCTCAGGAGGGATTTCGAAGTGCTGGTGGACCGGAACCGGCGTCCTAAGCCTGCTGCTGATCGGGGTCCCAGCCGAGCCCGCAGCGGATCCCTGCCACCTTGCTGCGGAGCAAGGAGGCATCCTCTTCCCGGTTGACCACGTGGACCCTGCCTGGCGTTGTCGGCTCGGACCCATCGTGAACAGCTATACGACGGCTGGGGTGATTGGCCCGGTCCAGACGCCGCTTGCACAGGGGTTCTACGAATACTTGCTCGACCGTCCTCTTGTCATCGCATCACTCGTGCAACGATTAGGCATCGCCAACTTCCGGGCCTCGGCGAGAGGTCCGAACGAGTTCTGGGTCAATGACGGGGATGGAACCCAAGGGTTGCTCACGCTCGTCCATGACGACCAGACGACCCGCATCTATCACATTGACGGATATCATGAGGGAACACTGTTCCCCCTCGTCCGCGCCAAGGCGGTGGTCTTCATAAAGATCAGGTCTGTGCTGACCCAAGAGCGACAACCAGCGGTGGAGACCACGCTCGTCTCGTACATCCGTCTGGATGATCGCATCCTGTCCGCACTGGTCTACATCCTAAGGCCCCTTGTCGGCGAAGCCGTCACCAGAAAACTTGCGAGAGGCTTTGACGTGACCAACCAACTGAGCACGACGATTGCGCAGGATCCTGACCGCGTCGCCCAAGAAGTGACGTCGCCGCCATTGCTTGCGTCCGATGAGCTTGCATCGCTCAAGACACGGCTCCACGCGATGCGCCACCCCATGCCACCTCCTCACCCCCCACGTCCGGCTCCATGACCCAGGCACACAGTTTCTTCCTGCTCTGCGGGATCGGCGTCTTCTGTTTTCTCAGCTACAACCTCGTGCGAATGCCTGTGCTGGCGCTGTTTGCCCAATCCCTGGGCGCCGGTCCGGAGAGCATCGGCCTGGTCGTCTCCGTCTCGACCCTGACGGGTGTGCTGTTGAAGCTGCCATCCGGCGCGCTGTCGGATATTTATGGTCGACGTCTGCTGCTGCGAGTCGGCGTCCTGGCGTTCGGTCTTCCACCGTTTGTGTATCCCTTTGTCTCCGATCTGGAGACCCTGGTCAGTCTGCGGTTCCTACACGGGCTGGCGACAGCAATCTTTGCCCCGGCTGCGCTCGCCACAGTGGCAGAAATGTATCAGACACAACGCGGCGCGGCACTGGGTTGGTATACCGCTTCCACCCAGGCCGGCGCGCTCCTGGGACCGGTTCTGGGAGGATGGTTGGCCTACGCAGCCGGGTTTCCGGTCACGTTCGTGACCGGCGGGATCTTCGGTTGTCTCGGCCTGCTGTTCTTCTTCAGCCTTCGTTTGAATCCGCCTCCACCACGTGGAGAAAAAAGGCTGAGACTGGTCCTGGCGGACATGTGGAAAGGCGTCCACATTGTCTCAGGCAATACACGGGTGCTCGTCACCAGCGTCACGGATGCCGCCAAGATGATCGCTAACGGCGCACTCATGGCCTTCCTGCCCATCTATGGAATTTCGGCTGGACTGAATCCAGGCGAAGTGGGACTCTTATTCGGGATTCAGGGCATTACCTCCTTCCTTTCCAAGCCGGTGATGGGACGAGCCTCAGACCGGATCGGACGTCGGCCCCTCATTCTGCTCGGTCTCTTGATTTGCGCAGGGACGTTTGTGCTGATCCCCTCAACATCTACACTCCCGATGTTACTGGCGTTGGCTGCCGGGTTCGGGTTCGGTGAGGCGGTCGTCTCTTCCTCAACCTCCGCCCTGGTGGCTGACCTCTCGGAGCTCAAGACACTGGGCGCGGGGATGGGGATGCAAGGCACGATCTCAGACATCGGACATGCCAGCGGGCCGTTGCTCGCAGGCCTGCTGATCGCTCACTTCAGCTATCAGGAAGCCTTTGCCGCGATCGCTGTCATCCAGCTGGCCGCTGCGGTCATCTTCTGGATCGTGGTCAAACGCTAGCCGCGCGTCAGCGAGCATTGCGCATAGC
>JBOHOI010000263.1:3376-3906 GCA_050731155.1 Nitrospiraceae bacterium
GAATTCGAAACGGCCGATATCGTGGTCGGTGTGCTGGCGGCGCTTGGAGTCGTGGTGTTGATCGTGGTGTTCATCGTGGTCTTCCGGGCCGTGCTCCTGAAGAAAGACTAGCAGGATGTTGAAAAAGGCCTCCAGCTTTGTTCTCGCTTCGCTCAGAGGCTCAACGTACCGAACTGCGTACGCCTTCGCCTCCTCGCTCGCTGCGGCCTCGCTGGACGGCCTTTTTGAACATCCTGAACGCCATTTTGTCGCCATTGCAGATCGTGACAGTCTGGCAAGATCACCTGGATCAGAATAGTTTTTCGACAGCCGATAACTCATGTTTACTGGTATCGTGGAGGAGATAGGCGTCGTCAAGGTGCTCGAACACAGTCCGAGCGGGATCAGGCTGATCATTCTGGCTTCCACGATCCTGGACGACTTGGCGGTCGGAGCGAGCGTGGACGTCGATGGGGTCTGCCTGACCGTTGTCGCGCGCAACGATCAAGAGTTGTCAGTGGACGTGTCTCCCGAGACCCTCGCGGTCACAA
>JBOHOI010000264.1:0-3858 GCA_050731155.1 Nitrospiraceae bacterium
GGATGAGACCTATCGCACCATGGAGATTCCGCACATGGTGGTGGGTCCGCTGGAAGGCGCGTTTCTGAAACTGATGACCCAGCTTGTGAAGGCCAGGCGGGTGCTCGAGATTGGGATGTTCACCGGCTACAGCGCGCTCGCAATGGCAGAAGCGCTGCCGGACGATGGTCGTCTGATCACCTGCGAAATTGATCCGGCGTCGGCGGCAGTGGCCAGGAAATATTTCGCGAAGAGCCCGCACGGACACAAAATCGAGATCAGGATGGGACCGGCGCTGGTAACCCTTCGGGACGTAGCTGGCCCGTTTGATTTAATTTTCATTGATGCGGACAAGGTGAACTATGTCAATTACTACCGAAGGGCAATCGAGTTGGTCGCGGCCAGCGGCGTCATTTTGATCGACAACGTGCTCTGGTCAGGAGACGTGCTCCTCCAGCCACCGCCGGACCGGTCCACGGCGGCCATTCAGGAACTCAACCGTCTTGTGGCGTCAGATCCGCGGGTGACAGCCGTGCTGGTGACCATCCGAGACGGGGTGTTCGTGATCAAGCCGAAAGCAAACCCTACGCCTTTAGGTCCGCTTCCCACGACACATGGGCCGGGCACCATTGCCAGATACCCAAGCTGATGATGCGGGTTAAGGCGGCAGGGATGCAGGCAGTCTGATGGACCTCGACCTTTCGGTTGATCAATCGGGTCGAGTCACCGCACCGTTTGAGGTAGTCGTCCGCTTTGAGTTGGTGCAGATCCACGTGGGGAACAAAAAAGGCGACAACCGGGATGGGAAGAACGGCCAAGGAGGAGTCATCAGCCCATTCGGATCCGGAGCAATGGGCTTCTGAAGTGGTCTTGTGCCGGACGTCATCCTTGATGAGCGTCGTTGTACATCCGGTCAGGAAGAACAAGGATGCCACAGTCAGCCGAGAGAGTTGCTGGCTCAAGGATATAGGATTCATGGCCCCTCCAATTTCTTTCCCAGACAATAGTGAAGGTGCATTGTTCTGTCAAGCTGTGAGCGAACTCGAGGCAAGCAGCCGTCAGCGCAGCCTTGATCGGAAAAAGCCTTGACGGGACGACGGCCGACTGCTATAGGCCGGGGCTGCATGCGTAGACCTTCCGATCTCGCGGCGTATGGAGCGCTCGTCACTGCGGCGGTTGTCTGGGGCGGCTCCATTGTCTTCCAGAAACTCGCGCTGGGTTCGTTCTCGGCGGTGGAGGTCTCGGTCCTTCGTGGACTCGGCGCGCTAGCCTTGTTGATTCCGCTCTGGTGGTGGCAGGAGGGCAGGGGGGGCAAGTTCTCGGCCAGGGACGTGGCGGTGTTCGCCTTGCTGGGGCTCGGCGTCCTCGGCAATCACCTGCTCACGCTGTTCGGGCTGCGATACATCGGGGCAGCGGTCGCAGGAGTCATCATCGGCGCAAGCCCGGCGATCACGGCCTTCTTGTCTGCTTTGCTCATTCGGGATGTGCCGTTTGGGGCGGTCTGGGTCGGCTGCGCGGTTTCCTTTGCTGGGGTGGTGCTCGTCTCAGGCGTAGGGGGTGAGAGTGCGGCAGGAGAGAAACCCTGGCTGGGCGGCACGCTCGTGGTGCTGGGGCTGGTCAGTTGGGCCCTCTACACGATCGGTGGCCGTCGGACGATGGAACGGTTTTCGCCGCTCACCGTGAATTGGACCACCCTATTCCTCTCGATCCTGCCGCAGATCCCGCTCCTGTGGACGGATCAGAAGATGACTGTTGCAGGCGTCGAGTCGGTCTCCACATCTGGCTGGCTGGCTCTGGCCTACCTGATCGTGTTTGCCACTGCGCTGGGCCAACAAGCCTGGCTCTACGGCGTGCAGGGTATCGGACCTTCGCGAGCCGGCGTCTTCGTCAACCTGATTCCCGTCTCGGCCCTTGTGCTTTCAGTCCTGATCCTCGGAGAGCAGATCGGCGCCAAGGAACTGGCTGGCATCAGCCTGATTCTGGCCGGTGTCTGGCTGGTCAATCGGCAATCCGCTCGACAGGCCCGGTGACAGGCTGCCCGCACTTCTTACTGACATTTCAACCGGTTTGAGATTCTTCCGCCACCGGACTGCACTTCAGCCTGGGCATGAGTAGCCGCCTGCTATACTTGACAGTGTCATGCCAAAACAGGAGGCCACCATGTCGCGTATGCTCGCCCTCGTGCTTATTATTCTCTCCGTTCTGTGGCTTACTCTGACTCCCTTTGTCTCATGGGCGGCCCAGACTGTAATAAAGCACGATTGTCGCCAGGAACGCCCAAAGGGGAGCTATTATTGCGAGCGCGGTCCCTTGGCTGGGAAAAGATTTGCGTCTCAGAAGGCGATGGTGGCGGCCCTGAAAAACAGTTCCAAGGCCGAGGCGGATCGGAAGGACGGAAAAGCTTCTGCAATCTCACCCAGCAACGTGAAGGTTTCTGGCAGGTAGTTTGAAGGACGGTGCAAGTCAGTGTCTGTGGATAGATCACAATCACGCGGGGGTAGCTGGGAGCTAAAGTTCAATCTATCAGCGCGCGCTTAGATCAGCTCCCACCCGCCCCTCCCTTTCTGTCTCCTCGCCGTCTGGTGGACCTTTCCTGAGACCGTTCCTTCCGATAGCGCCCTGCGCGAATCACTTCCCCGATCAGTACCGCTCTAGGCCTGGCTCGCAACGCCTATGCGTTTGGGGTATGATGAGCCCCTGTTGAAGCGAGAGGAGGCTCGTGCTCAAAGAACGGATTGAGGAGGTTACCAGGGCAAACCAGGAATTCTACCAAGCCTTCGAAAGCCTGGACATTGCACGGATGGACCGGATCTGGGCGCAGCAGGAGTATGTCACCTGCATTCATCCGGGCTGGACCCTGCGAATTGGCTGGCCTGCCGTGCGAGATTCCTGGGTCTTGATCTTCAACAACACCTTCTCGATGAAGTTCGATCTCGCCGAGATTCAAGTCCAGGTAGCCGGGGATGTGGCCTGGGTGATCTGTACGGAGAATATCACCAGCCGACAGGGCGACACGACTCAGGAAAGCCGGGTGCTCGCCACCAATCTGTATGAGCGGGTGGGGGAGCAGTGGAAGATCATCCACCATCATGGAAGTCCAGTAATGGGTTGAGTGGTCTACATGCCCTCAGTGCTCGCGGACCCCTCACCTCGGAAGGTGATCGGTCGACGCGCGCAGTTCGAGGGCATGCAGACCGCTCCCCCAAGAGAGAGTGAGAAAAGTTACAGGTTCGACGGCCGTAGTGGGAAACAATCAGCCCGCCCTCACACCTTTTCGACACTCGGTAGGTTCTCCGTGCTTCAGCAATCCGGTTTGGTGTAGAATGCCCCCATGAGTATTGAGGAACTCGAGACTGAAGCGCTGAGACTCGATCCGAAAGCACGGGCTCGTTTGGCCGGGAAGCTGCTCGAGAGCCTGGAGAACCTCTCCGAAGAGGAGAACGCTCGGCTTTGGGCGGAAGAAGCCCAGCGGCGGGATGCGGAAATGGATGCGAATCCGGACTCGAGGTGCTCTGCCGCAGAGGTCTTCCGTGATGCGCGGGCTAAGCTGAAGTGAATGGAGCGAGTCTCCTTTCATCGGCTGGCCCTACGTGAGCTGAACGAAGCCGCCCGCTTCTACGACTCGGAAAGTCCAGGACTCGGATCGGCCTTTCTTGACGAGGTTGAACGCTGCACCAGAGCCATCCTTGAATATCCTGAGGCGGGTCAGTTGATCATCGGGGCGATACGACGCCGACTCGTTCCCCGATTCCCCTATGCCCTCCTGTATTCCATCAAACAGGACAAACTGCGAGTGCTTGCGGTGATGAATCTGAAACGCCGGCCCATGTACTGGGTGGGCCGTGAATGAACGATTGGTGATGGGGTAGGCAGTCAGCA
>JBOHOI010000265.1:0-3852 GCA_050731155.1 Nitrospiraceae bacterium
GCCCAAGGTCAGCCCACCCTGTGCCTTGACCTGTCCGTTAAAGACCTGGAACGAAAGATTGTTCACGCGAGCCTGTTGGCCGTTCACCTCTGCCGCCACGCGCAGATCTTTCACCTCGACTGGTTTCTTCAGCGGCAGCGTCAGCGGGAGATCGGCCGTGTTGATGGCTTGCGAGGTGACGGCCAGTTTGGCGTCTCCGCCCACGGCGCTGCCTTTGACCGCCAAGTTCGTTTTCCCCAGCACGATAGCCAGATCCATCGCCTCGATGTCGGGCGTCTCTTTGAGGGGCCCGAAGGTGCCGTCGATCTTGATCGGAAAGTTGAGCGGCTGCACAAGCGTGGTCACATGCAGACTCGGGGTCTTGCCCAGACCAACATCCTTGAGCAAAAAGTCGAGATCCTGCAGCACGTATTCAGTTGGCTTGGCCGCCGAGAGATCCCGGTAGGTGAGCTTGCCGCCTGAGATGGAGACTCGGTCCACTGCCAACAGCGCCAGAATGCGCAGCGGACCTTCCGTCGCAGAAGGCTCAGGCGCCGGGGCCCCTTCCGGCTTCGGCGCGCCCTTCTTGCCTAGGGTGGACGCATTCAGGATGCCGTCACGATTCTTGATGACCGTGATGACGGGATCGCGGAGCGTGATTTCTTCTACCTCTACGCGCTTGCTCAGCAAGGGTCTCAATTTCACGCCGACATCCAGGGAGGTGAGCGATGCAAAGGGGCCAGCGCTGAAGGCAGGATCGTCGAGGACGGCGAAGCCGGCAATGCGCACGCCGATTCGGGGAACAATTGTGAGCCGGATGTCCTTCAGCTCGATCTTGCGATTCAACGCCTCTTCGATGATCGGCCGGTATTGGGCCTGGTACTGGTTCAGATCAATGAGGAATGGCAGGAGGATCACCAGGACCACCAGCAGGACGATGACCACGCCAATGCCCAAGAGAACTTTCATCACAGCACCCCCTATCTCGTTGTGGCGAGCAGTATAGGTAGAGGGGTTACGGCTGGTCAAGGCGAGGGGCTGTTATCGGCGTGCGGCGATGCAGATGACTTCGTTCCGCAACTTCAGCACGCCGTCCAAGCCGGCGTGTATTCGCGCTGCTTCGGTCACAGCTTGCCAGACGCTCGCCTGGCGGTCTGCCGGTTCGTTGGCCAGCATTGCCTGAATCGGCGCAGAGATCGCCTGCCGGAATCCGGTGTAGGCCTCGGCGGATGCCCATTCAAACGTGGTGGTCAGCCGCTCGCTGCGGATACCGGTGAATCCGGCCTTCGAGAGCGCTTGCTCGAGCACGGTCACATCAGCCAGGCTGAACGGTCCGGGGGCATCCGCTGGTGGTGGCGGGACCTTGAGTTCATGCTGCACCGTGTTCATCGCCACACTGATCAGCGGAACATTGGCTGGGGGACCCCAGACGGCCGCGGCCAACCGCCCATCAGCCGTCAACAGCCCGCGCATCCTCCGTAGCGCAGCCGACAGATTCGGAAGGAACATCAGGCCCCATCGGCAGAGGATCCCGTGGAAGACGTAGGCCGGGAACTCAAGCGCCTCTGCGTCCATTTCCACGAAGTCAATGTTCTGCAATCCGAGACTGGCAGCGCGTTCCCGTGCGATCGCCAACATCTGTGGGGCCTGATCGATCGCGACGACTCGGCCCGTCGGGCCCACGATCCGAGCGGCCGTGATGGCCGGCTCGCCGATGCCGGTGGCCAGGTCCAGCACCCGCTGCCCCGGTTGAATGCTGGCCAGCTCCACCAAGCGATCGCTGACCGGCTGCGCCCCCTGCTCGAAGGTCTTCCACCACTGCTTCCAGCCTTCAGCGACTGTGTCCCAGTCGCGGCGTTGTGCCGCCTTGTATTGAACCGGGTCGAATGGTTGGGTCGTCACGGGATCGCTACCGTTTGCGCAGACAGAGAATGTTCACTCCTCTCAATTGAGAAAACCACACCCAGTGCGTGCCGTCAAGCCGGGCTCTCATTACGTGGCGCACCTGTCTTGCCGCTGCTACGACCGCGTGCTAAGATGCCTCCTCTTTGAAAACGGATGGCGCGGAGAGGTGCGAGAGCGGCCGAATCGGCGTGCCTGGAGAGCACGTGTGCTGGCAACGGCACCGTGGGTTCAAATCCCACCCTCTCCGCCATGAAAACCACGTCGTCATGTCTAAAAGTCGTCAAGTCGAAAGTCGGGACTTTCGGACTTTTTGACGTTTGAACTTTTGATTAAGGGGCTGGGCCCTGTGCAACAGAATCCTGCAAACCCCGCCAGGTCCGGAAGGAAGCAACGGTAAGCAGGCCCTTCTGGGTGCCGCAGGATCACCTAGCCCCGCTTCTTCGGGATGCTGAAAAAGGTCCCCAACTTTGTTCTCGGGCGCTCGAACCCCTCAACGTACAGAACCAGAGTACGCCTCGGGGTCCTCGCACCCTGCGGCCTCGTTGGCTGACCTTTTTGAGCATCCCGTATATTAGTTACGAATAATGCTCAATCAATAACCAGTCATGGATTATCAGGTCTCGGCGAGAAAATACCGGCCCGGCACGTTTGAGGAAGTGATCGGGCAGCCCCACGTCGTCCAGACGTTGGTGAACGCCATCACGACCAAGCGGATCGCGCACGCGTTCTTGTTCTCCGGCACCCGCGGGGTCGGCAAGACGACCGTCGCGCGCATCCTCGCCAAGGCGCTCAACTGCGAGAAGGGTCCCACCGGCACGCCCTGCAATACCTGTTCTGCCTGCGTCGAGATCACCCAAGGCACGTCGGTGGATGTCATCGAGATTGACGGTGCCTCGAACACGGGCGTGGATGACGTCCGGGAAATCCGCGAGAACGTGAAGTTCACGCCGTTCCGCGGTATGTATCGGATCTACATCATTGACGAAGTGCACATGCTGTCGAATTCGGCATTCAACGCCCTGCTTAAGACGCTTGAAGAGCCACCAGCCCACGTGGTGTTCATCTTCGCCACCACTGAGATCCACAAGATCCCCGCGACGATCCTCTCGCGCTGCCAGCACTACAATTTCCGGAGGATCCCGCGGTCTGAGATCATCCAGCGCCTTCGTCACGTCGCGGCCGAAGAGGGCATCGGGGTGGAAGACCGCAGCCTCGCCGCCGTGGCGCGGGCTAGCGAGGGCAGCATGCGAGACGCCCTCAGTCTCTTGGACCAGGCGGTGGCCTTCGGCGGCAAGACCATTCGGCACGCCGATTTAGAGACGTTGCTGGGGGCCGTGCCACAGGAACACGTCCGCACCATGATTGCGGCCATCATTGCGCAGGACAGCCCGGCGGCGGTGCGTGTCGTCGCCCAGCTCCTCGATCAGGGCCACGACCTTCGGGCCTACTGCAGCGATCTGGTCGAATATGTCCGCAATCTACTGGTGGCCGCTGTGGTGCCGTCGCCGCAGGACCTGCGAGCACTGATCGAGTTGTCTGAGGAAGAAATCCTGCAAGTCGCGGCCGACGCCAAGGCCTTCACCGCCGAGCAGCTCCAGGAGCTATTTCGAATCTTTTCGCAGGCCGAGGACGGGTTGCGGGTGAGCGCGCACCCGCGGTTCCTGTTAGAAGTCGCCGCCGTCCGGGCTACGCGCTTCCTGCTCGGCGCGAGATCGGCTTCGTCCGATCGTGCGCTGGCGATCCAGCCACAGTCCGACTCTCGTGGAGCGACACAGCCCTCCGCTCCCCTCACCAATCCTTCTGCCCCCAAAGGGCCGGCGCATGCAGGACAAGGCTCGTCCGCCGACATAGCCGCCACCTTGCCATCTGAGAAATCGGCTCCACGGTCGGAGAAGATATCAGCTCCACCAAGCTCGGTTCCACCAAGTGTGCCTGCAAGTGTGCCTGAGGAACCTAATCGGGTTCATG
>JBOHOI010000266.1:0-3841 GCA_050731155.1 Nitrospiraceae bacterium
GAACGGAAGGGCGTCTTTGAATTCTCGGTCGGATCGCTGTTCTAGCAGGACGTTATTCGTTCATCGTGATTCGTGAATCGCAGGCGAGGAATTTCCGGTTCGGAATCGTTTGGCGATTGGCGGCATGGAGAAGGCGTCCAGATGAAGGGTGGAGAGCGGAACAGGGAGAGATTGGAAACATGAAGCAAATGGCGGAACACGCGTTGGGTCAGAAAACCGGATTGATCGGCCGGGCAGTGTTGGTGGCGTCGGTCTCGGCACTCCTCGTCGGGGGTGGATGTGCCAGCGGTTCCTCCGCCCCGGGCTCGGTCCGGCTGGGGGTGGTCGACAGCCAGAAAGTGCTCACTGAGACGGACGCCGGCAAAAAAGCGATGGGGTCGCTCAATTCGTTCATGAAGAATCGCCAGTCGCTCATCGAGCTGGAGGAGAAGGAGCTGAAGCGGATGGAAGATGATCTCATCAAGCAGGCCAGCGTGCTCAGCGCGAATGCGAAAAAAGATCGGGAGGAGCAACTGCGCCGTCGAGCGATGGAGTTTCAGCAGAAGGTGAACGAGATGAACCGGGAAATCCAGGAGAAGCAGAAAGAGGTGCTTGAGGCGTTCAGGGAGAAGGTGGAGAAGGCGGTGGCGAAGGTGGCGCAGCAGATGGGACTGCAGGTGGTCATCGAAAAAGGTCGGGCCGGCTCCACGGTGTACAATGACTCCTCGTTGGACCTTTCCGCCAGGGTGATCGAGGAGTTCGGGAAGGAGGCCCCGTAATGCCTCGAGGCGGGAGCGAGAGCCCTGGAACGATGCAGGCGGACTGCTGCTCGCATGATATCCTCATGACCTGTCCTGCTGCGTGCGGAAGAGAAAGGAGCTTGAGAGGATGACGCGTGGAAAATGGGTTGCGATGGCCGGAGCGGTGTTGCTGACGCTCAGCTTGGAGGGGCCATGCCTGTCGGCGGAGTCATTCAAGGTCGCGGTGATCGATCAGCAGGCGGTGATGGAAAAGTCGAAATCCGGCAGGCGTGCGCTGGACGCGCTCAAGGAATTCTCCGCCAGCCGTCAACGGATCGTCTCTGCCGATGACGAGGAATTGAAGAAGCTCGAGAAAGAGCTGAAGGCTCAGGAGGCGGGGCTCAGCGAAGCGGCCAGACGGGAAAAGCAGGAGCTGTTCCGGACCAAACTCGAAAGCTACCAACGCCGCCTTCAGGACTTCAACCGTGAGATCCAGGCTAAACAGAAGGAGCTGGTGGAAGAGTACCAGAAAAAAATAAGCAAGGCGGCCGCGGCAGTGGCGGAGCAAGCCGGATATTCAGTCGTGCTGGATAAGGGAAATGACGCGGCGCTCCGGATCGTCCTGTATCACCAGAAGGCGATTGATCTGACCGGCCAGGTGACGAAGGAATTTGATCGACGGTATCCGTAGGGCTGCCATGGAACGAGCCGGAGAGAAGGCGGGACTGAAGTCGGTGATGGATATCGCGGCCATCCGTGCGATCCTGCCCCACCGGTACCCGTTTCTCCTTGTCGACCGCATCAGCGAACTGGAGGCTGGCCGGCGTATCGTGGGGATCAAGAACGTGACCGCCAATGAACCGTTCTTTCAGGGGCATTTCCCGGATCGCCCGATCATGCCCGGAGTGTTGATCATCGAGGCGATGGCTCAAGTGGGGGGAGTGCTGGCGTTCAAGTCGGTCCCTCCGACGGGCCGTCCGGTGGTGTATCTCACGGGGGTGGACAAAGCCAGGTTCCGAAAGCCGGTCGTACCGGGTGACCAGTTGCGTTTCGAGGTGGAGGTGCTCAACCAGCACCCTCCATTCTGGAAGATGCAGGGCAAAGCCTACGTGGAGACCGACCTGGTCTGTGAGGCCGAGCTGACGGCCATGGTGACGGAGGAGAAGGCTCAACGCCGTGACGGGTGACTGGTGACGAGTGACGGGTTGAGACACCAAACCTGATTCGTCACGCGTCACGCGTCACGCGTCACGCGTAACGAGGAGGCAAGAGTGCAGATCCATCCGACGGCGGTGGTGCATCCCCACGCCAAGCTCGACGAGGACGTGGTGATTGGGCCGTTCTCCGTGGTCGGCGAGCATGTGAAGATCGGCCGCGGGACCCGTCTCTTGTCCCATGTCTACGTGGAGGGGTGGACCGAGATTGGCGAGCGCTGTCAGCTCTATCCTTATGCCTCCATCGGCACGCCGCCGCAGCACCTTCAGTACCAGGGCGAACCCACCCGCGTGGTCATCGGGAACGACAATATCCTGCGCGAGTATGTGACGGTGAACCGGGCCACGGTGTCCGGTGGTGGAGTCACCACGATCGGACATCATAATTTTCTCATGGCCTATGTCCATGTGGCGCACGACTGTCACTTGGGCAGCCACCTCATCATGGCCAACGCGGCGACCCTGGCGGGCCATATTACGATCGGCGATCACGCGATCATCGGAGGATTGGTCGGGATCCATCAGCACGTGCGGGTGGGCGCCTATGCGATGATCGGAGGGTGCTCGGGGGTGGGCCAGGATGTTCCCCCGTTCATGCGCGCGGCGGGCGGATACCGTGCGCGGCTCTATGGGCTGAACTCAATCGGGCTCAAGCGTCACGGATTCTCCAGCGAGCGTATCAGGGTGCTCAAGCAGGCCTATGAGGCGTTGTTCAGGTCCGGATACCGGATGGCCGAGGCCTTGAAGCGAGCCCGGGAGCAGTTTCGGGAGAGCGCGGACGTGCTGGAGGTGATCGCCTTTCTGGAGGGCTCCAGACGGGGCGTGTGTCGATCCGTGGGGAAGGATCTGGAGAGCGAGGAATAGCGCAGATGCGCGAGGATCGTAACGGAGCGGCACCGGCTCCCGCTGGAGAGCGCATCGGGCTCATCGCCGGGAATGGAAGGTTTCCGATCATCTTCGCGGAGAATGCGAGGCGATTGGGGTATCACGTGTCAGCGGTCGCCCATATCGGAGAGACTGCGCCCGAGCTTGAAGGCCACGTCGATCGCATCCACTGGGTCAAGGTCGGGCAGCTCAATAAACTGATCAAGGCGCTGAAAGAAGACGGGGTGCGGCAGGCGGTGATGCTCGGGGGGATCAAGAAGACGCACGTGTTCACCGCCGTCAGGCCGGACCTGCGCGCGCTGGCGGTGGCCAGCCGTCTCAAACGGTTGAAGGACGATGCGATCTTGCGCGAGGTCGCGGCCGAGCTGGAGCAGGAAGGGATTACAATCCGGGAGTCGACCTTCGGACTCCAGGGCATCCTGGTCGAGGACGGCACGCTCACGAGGCGCGTTCCCGGTAAGAAAGAGTGGGAGGACATCCGGTACGGATGGGAGGTGGCCGGCGAGGTCGGGCGGCTCGACATCGGCCAGTGTGTCGTGATCAAGGAACGAACGGTGGTCGCGGTAGAGGCTGCAGAGGGGACGGACGAGACGATCCGCCGTGGCGGGGCTCTTGCGCGAGATGGGGCCGTGGTGGTCAAGCGAAGCAAACCTCAGCAAGACCTCCGGTTCGATCTTCCGGCGGTGGGACCGGCCACGGTCGAGACGATGGCGTCGGTGAAGGCGGCGGTCCTGGCGGTGGAGGCCGGCCGAAGCGTGCTCCTGGATCGGGAGATGACGCTTCGCAAGGCCGATCGGGCTGGGATTGCGATCGTCGGAGTGCGCGTTGAGTCAGTTTAGCCCGTTTTGTCAGTTTGGTCCGTCAAAGGCTTCACTGTCAACGGACGCAACGGACACAACGGACTGAACATCTTTTGATGAAGAAGCTACGCGTCGGCGTCATCGGTGTCGGGCACCTGGGACAGCACCACGCCCGCCTGTATGCCAGCCTGGCTGGCTCGGTCCTGGCGGGCGTGGTGGACGC
>JBOHOI010000267.1:0-3826 GCA_050731155.1 Nitrospiraceae bacterium
CCAGGTAGGTTCCGAACAGAATGCTGAGAATAATGGCGATGTTGAGCATCAGAACGAAGCGCTCAGCTGGGTCTAGGAAGATGGGTTGTGTCTCATGGCACGAGAAACTTCGTTGCGGCTGTTTCGGAATGCACCCAAATCAATGCACTGAGATCCCTGGCTCCGTAAATCCGTACTTCCCACACCCGATCGCCCTTCCGCGAAAAACCTTTTATCTCAACATCCAACCTGTGAATGGAAACCACCTTGGCCGTTTGAATTGCCCGCTTGCCACCCATTCTCTTGAAGTATGCGTCAGTCGCTAGCTTCTCGGCCTGATCCTCGGTTGACACCTTCGCTCCTCTGATCCTCAGCGGCGCGTCGGCCGACCGCTTGACCTGTGGCAGATGATTAGTGCTCTCCGCAACCCCAGGCAGGGACACAGCTATGACTACGGCAAGAACGGAGAAAATCCGCAGCGGCTTCTTCCTCCAAGGAGCCCGTGGCTCCACCACGCGCTCCCGGCCTCTTATCCTGGCAGGCGCTTGCACAGCCAGCGGATCTGGCCCCGGTGATTGATCTCGTCTTCGAATACGTGAAACCATTTGAAGTAATTGTTTGCCGGTTGACCGCCCCAAAATGGGGCCCGCTCGTACAGCCAGTCGTCATCCCGCTTGGCAAACTCGCCCAGCGTTTTCTGCCGGACGTCCTTGAGCAGATGCAAGTAATAGGCCACGGGGCGGCCGCGAATCTCCCTTCTCGCCCTCTCGCCGAGATCAAGAAGTGCGCCCCACTCTTGTCTCTCCCTGGGAGTCAGACCTCGCCCGTCGAACGTATCAACCTGGTATGCTACCTCAACAGCAGCGATGTGGCCCAGCAGCGCCCCGATCGTATTGCTCTCGGGGTCGTGCAGGTAGTCGAGCTGGCTGGTCGTGAGGCCCTGTACTGCCATAAGCGTCGTGTGCCGCGCATAATCCATCATCACCACCAGTTCGCCGATCCGCGGCGTATACCCCGGCAGCTCCTGGATCACAAACGGGCTTGTCATTCTCTTAGCCATCCCTCAAGCCTCCATAATGAGGAACACTTCCATAGGAGACCAGCAATCCTCGAGACCGGCCCGACACGCCTGTCCCTCTTTCGGAGCGTGGCGGCAAACCGGAGACGTGGCCCCAGGGCCTACGGAGCTTGGCGCCAGGTCGCGGGAACACGCACGGCTACCACCTCTCCCCGCGCGCACTCCTCTCCCCTGGCAAAGAGCGAGCAGGTCACGATCGTCTTCTTTCCCGTCGATTCCTTGACCGACGATCGCAAACTCACAGGGCCGTCGATCGGTGTCGGTTTGAGGTAGGCAACCTGGAGAGAGGCCGTCACGTACCAGATGCTCGGCTCCGTATCCATGGACCGCCCCTCTGCGCGGTAGGCGGCGGCAATCGCTGTGCAGATGCAATGACAATCTATAATGGTTGCGATGACTCCACCATTCAGAATGTGCTTGGGCCCCGCCGCGTGATACGGCCTGGGCTGCCAGGTGCAGACTGCCTGATCGCCTGACCAATAGCTCCGTATTTGCAAGCCATGTTCGTTCAGGAGCCCACAACCCCAGCAGTACCTCTCCGCGATCAGCTCCTGGAATGCCTGTTGAGCCATCCCTTTCTCTCCTGAAGAGACAGGTTCAATGCGCCTCTCCCCATCTGTGTACTGAATGGCGGAAGACTTTCCGCCGACCCGGGAGGCACGCCACCCCGTTCCTTGTTCCCACGGCGCCCGGGTCGTCACGCCAACAGTCGGAGGCCGGTCGCGTTCTTTTCGAAGCTGAGCGATTCGAAGTGGAGTCCGAGGTCTTTCGCGTAGCGAAAGGCCTGTACGATTTCCTTAGAGGTGGGTCCGCGCGAGATCTCCTCGTATTTCTTGTCGTACTTCACGCCGGAGGGATTGCAGAAGTTGTCCGGGTGGTACTGGTCCATGACATTAACCGGCACGTCCGGCATGATCTGGGCGATCCATTCCAGAACAGGCCGGGTGCAGCACTCCACGTGATTCGGCATGACCAGATGGCGGATGGTAAACTCCTCGCCCCAGCCGTGGATCAACTGCATATTGCCCGTCACGGTCTCCCAATACCAGGGGGTCCGCGAGAGGTTGATCGCGCATCTCCCGGGCCCGAATTTGAGATCCGGAAGCCAGACGTCCATCAGCAGCCTCAGGATCTTCATCGCCTCGGGCGACATGAAGAAGTTGCTGTTCCACAGCATCGGCGCGTTGAAGGCACCCTGGTACATGGCGGCCTCCGGATTGCGCCGGTAGTTAGTGTAGTAGTCGCTCTTCGCCCCGAGCGCCTCCCGAAGGTCCTGATTATTGGGACGCAGGTCCTCGAGCAGCGAGATCGCCTCCACGATGCTGTGCAGATGGATGGTCACCTCACCCCCGACCCAGTTCACGTTGTGGCAACCCTCCATCCGGAGCAGCCAGGCCATCGTCGCGAGCGTGCGGGCAGAGACCAATTCGCCGTTGTCCTTGTCGGTGCTGATGTCGCCATTCTGGCAGAACGCGCACCGCATGTTGCAGGAGGTAAAGAAGATCGTCCCCGAGCCGAGCCGACCCCGGTAGATCAATTCTTCGCCCGGATGGTGAAAATAGCTTGAGACGCGGGAGTCCTCGGCCAGCTTGCAGGTGCCGAATTTCGTGCCCTTTTGCCGGTCCACCCGGCAGTTCCAGCGGCAAAAGTTGCAGTGCGTGAGCATTCGGATGCTCAGCTCGCGGCAGAGGTCGACCAGATTGGGCCGTGGTCTGGGAGAGGCTGGCAGGTCATCGATGCCACGTCGGATCCGATCCCAGAGGTCCAGAAAGACGGGCGTTTTTGCATCCAGCTCTTCCCAGAGGGCCTCTTCCGAGGCCTCACCCAAAGAAACCTCTACAGGGATGTGCCCGGCAATCCGGAATTTCGCAGGCATCCGGTTGGCGGATACCTGACGATACCACATGAGCTTTCTCCGGAGATCATCCTCGGCCCACACCGAAAGGCCGTCCAACCCACCCATCGCTCTTGTCCTCCTCTTTCTCTCCGCAACCAAGAGAGGCCGCCCGGTCTTCCCCTAGCCCCTAGGAACACGGCCTCCTGCACTTTCCTATCATAATCGGAGGTGTCCTTCCCTGCTAGAAAAAACCACGGCTCGGATCCGCCGCCGCCCCCTACCGGTGATCCAGGTCTAGGGCCTCCGTGCAATCGCCAGCACTGCCGGCATCGGAAGCTCGACGCCATCGCCCTTCTGATAGGGCATCGCCGCCTGGCGAAGCGCTTTCCGAATGGCACGAATCGCATCAGCAGATTGAGCTCGCAGCAAGCCTGCCGTTCGTACCGTGCCTTCGAACATGTGTTCGAACAATGCGTCAGGCGAGTCAAGCTGCCATGTCAGAGGGATGGTTTTCACGCTGGGAGCAACGAAACCGGCGCACAATAAAGACCGATGGCATTCCTGCGGATCGCTAAACCGGAAGAAGTGGGGACCTTGCGGAAGTTGTACATCCAACTTTCCGTAGATCTCGACCGCCCGCAGCACCATTTGGAATCCGATTGCCTCCTCCGGCCTTGCCCACACCGTAAACCCGAACCTTCCTTCTGGGCGGAGCACACGATGCGCCTCCGCAAGCGCCCGTTCAGGTCTGGCCAAATGGAGGAGTCCAAAATTCATGGTCACCGCGTCAAAAGAGGCCTCGGGGAATGGGAGGTCCTCGGCGTCACCTTCCCGAAAGTCGACCGCGGGATGGCGCCGCCGCGCTTCAGCAACCATCGCGGGAGCAAAGTCGACACCAACGACCTCGGCTCCCCGTTTGGCTGCCGCCGCTG
>JBOHOI010000268.1:0-3815 GCA_050731155.1 Nitrospiraceae bacterium
CCGCCGACCAGCCGCATCCAAGCAGTCGGCTGGACCTCAACCTTTACATATGGGGAATACGACGCTTCCAAGATATCGCTGTCGGTGGTCGTGCCCAGCGGCACTCGCCGGACTTGAGGCCCCAATCTCGCGTGGATGTTATCCACCCGCATTTGCGCGCCGGCTGTCGCCGCGCTGGCCATACCGAGGAGGTCGCCCACCTGACGCCAGCCGACATCCCCGCCGTAGAAGGTCCGGAGATCAGATTGCTGGAAGCCGTCCCCATTGGCTGGATCATTCAGGAAAAACGTGAAATTGGTGAACAAATCAAACTTGTAATACTGGGAATAGAAATTCGCAAAGGCCCTGCCTCCTGTTGTCGTGTCGTAGTGATAGTTGAGCCGTGCTGTCGCGCGGGTCGTTCGCCCTCCTTCAGACGGGTCAATCGCGCCGAACCGGTCCAAGCTGCCCTCGTGCACAGCTCGTAGGGGAATTTCGCCGGAAGCGTTCCACTGCGCCTTGTGGAAGGTCCCGGTCAGGCTGAGTTCCGATCTCGTAGTCGGATTCATGGTTGCCTTGGCCAAGCCATTGAACCGGAAGTAGCGATTGTCGTTGATGAAGGGACCGTTGGTATAGTATCCCTCGGCGGCAACAAGCGTCCGGACCTTGTCCTTGGTCGGTGACATCATCAGCAGGTGACGCTGCGTCTCATAGATCCCACCCGATAGCTGGACGACGCCCTCCTTCACCACATCGCGCGTGAGAAAGTTCACGGCACCGGCCGTCGCAAAATCGCCGAACTGCGGATGATAGGTCCCCTTATACACATCAACTCCTTGAATCGTCTCTGGAATGATGAAGTTCAGGTCGGTATAGCCCTGCCCGTGCGCGTGAGTCCGGAAATTGATCGGCATGCCGTCGGCAAAGAACGCCACATCTGTCCCGTGATCCGCATCGAAACCTCGCAAGAAGTACTGGTCGGCTTTTCCAGCACCGCCTGAATGTTCGACAGCAATGAAACCGGGAATCAACCGAAGGACTTGGGCCGGTCGCCCCTGTGGCTGGAGCAGGATTTCTTTATCCGGGATGAACTGTTGTGAAGAGGCGGCCACCGGCCGGTCGGCCATGACGGACACTTCGGGAAGTTCGACAGCGGGGGCGTCCGGATCATGCGCCCAGGTCGCAGGCACAGGGAGCAGAAGAAGTACTACCACGATCAAAGCGAAATGCAACAATGAAAGAACTCCACATCACCACTATCCCGCATGGGGGCGGCTGGGCTGGCCCAACTGCGCGCGCCTGATTTGCTTCCTCCATTGCTGCAACCAGGAGGGTTGGCCGGACTGCCGTTTACTGCGCGCATCCAGCGAGCACATTCCGATCGTGCGCGCTGTGCGAGCACGAAGGGCAGTCTGGCCAGCCCTCCATACCCCAGACACCTTCTGAGGCCGCGCGCTCCGACAGCACAGGGCCGGCCTAACCGCTACCCCAATCAACTCAACCCCTTGCCGGTCGTCGTCATCGCGAGCTTGCCGTGCTTGACGCCTTTGGTCCCGATCAGCATATCCGAGACCTTCTTGATCTCGGTGCCCTTCCCTCGGACCACCAACACTTCCAAGCAGTGATCGTGATCTAGGTGCACGTGCATGCTGGAGAGGATCAACTGGTGATACCGATGCTGAATCTCCGTAAGTTTGTCAGTCAGATCACGGACGTGATGGTTGTACACAAACGTGACGGTTCCGACCGTCTCCTTGTTCTCGTCCCACTCCTGCCCGACGAGATTGTCCCGAATCAGGTCGCGCAGCGCTTCCGACCGATTCGTATAGTTCTTCCTGGTAATCAGCCTGTCGAAATCGTCCAACAGATGGTGATCCAACGACACCCCAAACCGCACGAGTTTCTTCATGGCCTGGCCTTTCGTTAGTGCTACGAATTATGAAAAAGTAGCACGTACTCTAGCGCCGCCGGCTCGGCCGTGTCAACGGACTTGTTGGGCCAATCTTGCTATGGTTTGGGGAGCTTACAGGTCAGTGCGCAACTGAGGGGAAACCTGCTTCGATCGTTCTCAAGTATTCTAGGAGGATGTCATGCTTCCTCGCTACCCACCGGCAAACGTGCCTCCGCTAAGCAGCGGTGTGCTTTCGCGCCGTTCGGCTTGAGCGGGTAGTTAGACGCCGAGAGGAACGTGCAACCTGAAGGAGGGAGCGCAAGGCATCGTTCACTTCTCTCGAATCGCGAAACGCCTTGGCAACGTCGGGCTCGAGAACGATGACGTTCGTTCCTTCCTTTAGTAGACGCCGGTAATATTTTCCCCGAACCGCCTTCGAATAGTCGAAGTTGTATTCTGGGCGGAGATCGTCGCTGGAGACTTCGCTCTTACGTTTCATGTCGCTTCCTCTCGTGTCGCGTCGCAGGTCTGGCGCTGGTGATGCGTACAGCCTTGCCACGCTCAGTGTGTGAAACGGCTAATAGCCTTCCGCGTGCAGAGTAGCCAACCGTGATGAACCTCCGCTCGCCGGCGGAGTGATCGGGATCATCGAACGTGGCGGACAAGGGATCATAAAACACAGTGACCGCTTCGTCAAAGGACACTCTGTGTTTCGAAGATTCCGCTTGGCCTTTTCACGATCCCATTCAAATTGCATTCAGCGGTTCGAGATCTACGGGAAATACTCGGCGTCTAACAGATGAGATCAGCCGCCGCTTCCTCCGGTCGGCTGGAGCGATTTGTTAGGCGAAGCCGTAGGTGGCGCGAGGATCATAGGTCTTGATCAGTGACGGGCGGCGCTTATTTTGGGGGCAAAATCCTCCACCCACTCGCGTTGTTGGACCGTCTCCGGAACCTCACAACCACGCGCCCGACTAAGCCGCTTGAACGCGTTGTTTGGCGTCTCACCTGCTGAAACGAGAAGGCAAGCTGCGATCAAGCTCGATCGGCCGATTCCCTGGCGACAGTGAATGCCAACAGACTTTCCGGCCGCCAGGTACTGCTCCAGCTCTCTCACCAGTTTCAATGTCTCGTCTCGTGAAGCGGGGACCCCTCGGTCCTCTATTGGGAAAGAGTGAAACGCGATGCCCATTGACCGACAAAGTTTGCCTTCATGTGTGAGACCGAACTCTGCTTCCTCTGCTGGCTCGAGGAGCGAGACAATCACCTCCAGTCCGGAGCGTGCCCAAGACCGAACTTCGTCTTCCAGCCACTCACCACCTCGGGGTCGAGCGACGATGGAGAGCTGCCCAGGCCATGACCCTTGAATCCCATGCAGAGGTTCACTCACCGCGTAACTCCCATGCTTCAGGATGTCTCGCCTTTTGGGATGACCTCCCGCGGCAACGAATCGATGTCGACTCCGCGATCCCGCAGGATCTTCAGGCGGTGATGACCCTCAATCACCGTGCCATCCGGTCGGGTCTTCAGAGAGCCCGGCTGCCCCGGCTTCAACGAATTGATCAGTTCGTCGCTCGACAGACGCGAGAGTACAGCGATCTTACTTTGGCTTAAAGCGCTCTCCGTATGCAAGGATTTCAGAGGGGGTTGACTCATCGCTTGGTGCTGCTTATGGTACCAAAATCATTGCCGCCTAACTGTTAAATACACTGCGGCCTGCCTCTGCAGGATGGCGGGACAGCCTAAGCAATCCACTGAAAGGAAACTCTACTCCGAGATCCAACGCTTATCCAATACTTCGTCCTGTTCCACTTTCCGGGACACACTCCCGATCCTGCAGTCTATCCCCGTATCAGCCCGCAGCATCTCCAGGCTCCTACGACGGAATTGTGCTCTGACCCCAATTTCTTTTGCTCGCCGACGGAGTGATCGGGATCATCGAACG
>JBOHOI010000269.1:0-896 GCA_050731155.1 Nitrospiraceae bacterium
ATAAACCAGCCTGCCGTCCCCATCCGTGTCTTCCCTGATATTGCCGAATGAGTCGATGAAGAGCCCCTGCGTGTAACCAGTCCATTTAATATCATTCAGCCCCTCGAACGTGAGCGGGTAAAAGAAGGCCTGATAGAGTGACCCTTCACCGGTGGACGAGGTTGCAAGCACGGAGACGGAGGTGCCTGAGGCACTCCGCTGCAGGATGCTGGTGATGGCGGCCATGAGGCGATCCCTGAGGTCATCAGCATCGGCCGACTCAAAGTACGTATCAGGCAGCCCGTCAGCCCCGGCCTGTCCGGTATAATTGTTGAGCCTGTCATACTCCTCAGGCAGATCCGGTAGGTTGTTCCCATTCCGATCCTCGAACCCGCCAGATTTCGCGGCAGACTGCAGAATCTCCCGCCCAATCGGCTGGCCAAAGGCATAGAAGCTGTAGATGATCAGAGGCTGGTTGCCGGCCAGATCTTTTCCGGTCTCATTCAACACAGGAATCGTGGCCTGGCGCAGATCGGTGGTGTGGGCATAGTAGGCCACGTCATCCAGGTAATGTGAGCCATTGTTGGGATAGTCCGTCTTGTGAGGCGTACAGGGATTGGAAGAAGGACTGGCCGTACAGTGCGAGCCGTGAGTGGTATGCGCATAGTCCTGGAGACTCGACGGGACGTTGATGTCCTGCGTCGGTTCTCCATCCGTGAAGATGATCACGAAGCTCTTGCAACATTTCACATACTGGGAGGTTCCGGCCCAGTCCGGTTGCGTGAAATAATAAGGGTCCCGGTTCGTCACGGTGTACGAATAGTCGGAATTGGTGTAGGCTGGAGGGATCTGAGCGAAATACCGAGTGGCCTCGTAGAGCGACTCGGCCAGCGGCGTCCAGGTGGACGGTGTGGTGC
>JBOHOI010000269.1:906-3811 GCA_050731155.1 Nitrospiraceae bacterium
ATTCAAGACCTTGCCTCCGTCGCCAGCTCCCTTGAACTCCATCAAGCCGAACCGGGCCTTGGATCCTACTTCTTGAATGACCCCAGTGGCATTTTCGAAATGATCAATTCGAATCGTCCATGGGCCCGTTTCGCTATAAGCATCACCATCACTACAGCTAGAGCTGCCAGGCTGAGTGCTGTCATTATCAAGGCAGAACGCACCTTTGAGAGTGCTGATGCTCCCCATCAGGTGAAAATAGGC
Organism: Nitrospiraceae bacterium; assembly: GCA_050731155.1. Lineage (GTDB taxonomy): Bacteria > Nitrospirota > Nitrospiria > Nitrospirales > Nitrospiraceae > NS-7. The sequence goes on from JBOHOI010000269.1 coordinate 1,150, forward strand.
GGTACCACCTACTCCCGGAAGGTATGAAGACGGCATCCGATTATTCGCATCTGCATGTGCGACTGAGGTGGTTTGATCTCGACAGCAGGCTGCATTGTCGAAATTGCTCTGGCCGATCAATTGCTTGCAGCCTCCTTGGGCATCTCGTCCACCAACTGAACAGGTGCCTCCCATCATCACCCACTTCACGATGTCGATGCGACGCATGGTCGCATAATTCAGCAGGTTGCCTGACCACAAGTAAGGGGAATTGGTGCAAGTTCCAGGAGCTGCAGGGTTGGCGGCCGGATCAGGAATAAACTTGTTGCTCCCGTAATCGTAGCACTCGAGAGGATCATACATGCCAAAATAGGTTTTGGTCGGATCGAATGGTGCGCCGTTATATGACGCTGAATTCATGCTGCCGGAGTTGTCCAGCAAGAGCAGCACGTTTGGCGGAACCGCGTCCGTGATGAACGGAGGTGTATTGGTGTAGTCGGCCATGGTTTGGGCCTTGCCGTCGGCAGGCCCCAGCAGGGCTCCCATCAGTACGAGCGCAAGAACGGCGCTTCTCTGTGTCAGGCTCTGGCTTTTCATGGTCGGTCCCTCCTCGTCTTACTCCGTCTCAGGTCACAGGTCTAGAATCAAACGTCGAAACTGACCTAAGGCTTCTCACGTCCGTCTGCTCCTTTTCCGCTTACTTTGGCAGTACCAGCACGATCTGATCGATCTGGCCATTTTTCAGATGGAACTTGACCTCAGCACCCGGAACAAGATCTTTTAGGTCCCTTGGTTTCCCCTCGTCGTCTGTGATCGTGACCCCTTTCTGCAGGGAATAATTCTTGTTGTTGATTTGGATGTCATTCCCTTCATTGGCTGTGACCTGTCCTAAGAGAAAGTTCGCCATGGAGCTAGGGCCAGCCGTTTGGGCCCAGCCTTCAATGAGTTGCCCTGTCGGTCCGCCGCCAATCGTGACGCCACCGACCAACAACAGAGCAAGAGCTACCCTCCGAACGCTGTCTGGCCAATTATCGAACCTGATGTCCGTCCTGCCACGACTGGTGAGATTCTTCGCGATGCTCTCTGTCATGGCTGCCTCCTAGATCTTCTTCTGGCAACTCTCCCCGGTCGCCGTGCAGGCATAGATGGCGGTGATCCGGCTGGCTGTACCTGTCGCGGCGTTCGTCGCCCTACAGTCGATCCTGTACAGAAGATCGATGCCACCGCCGGCCGCACCTCCGGCTGTTCCCTCGTAACCAGCCGCGAATTGCAGCGATCCGCCGGCCTTCGCCTTGGCATAGAGCCGGTCAATGTCTCCCCGTACCGTGAAGGTATTGACGGTCGCGACCATGTTGGGCGCGACGGTCGGCAGGTCGGCATTGTTATCGGACTGCCCCATGATCTCGGTATTCAGAATCGGTCCATTCGCCTGCGGCACCGGTCCTGCCGGCGCGGCGTTATCCAGAAAGGCGGCAGGTAGCGAGCCCATGTCGATGGTTTGCTGGATGACATTCACTCCGGTTCCTAAACAGGACTCGGAGGCGCTCGCGGCCGCCTCCCCAGTCCGCAAATAGCCGGCCATCCGGTTTTCCAGGCCGGTCACCGTGATGGCCGCAATGCCGATCACAGTCATGATCAGCATTAAGAGCATGACCGTCAAGAGCGCCAGTCCCTTCTGGTTGGCTGCCGCGTGAATGACGGGATCGCGTTTCATCGTACCTTTCCCCATGCTTAGATCCCCAGGTTCCTCGTCTGGACGGTTCGTGTCAGCGCTCTGCGACGAATCTGCTGATACGTCGTTAAATTAAACCCCGCATCGTTGCCGTGATTGTGATCGCTCACCACCAGCGCAGCCGCCGAGCTGACTGCCGGTGTTCTGGTGTCCCCAAATCCCTGGTCGGTCCGAGTCTGTCTGGCCACGACGTTGATCTGCACCAATCTGATGTTGGTCGGGGTCATCGGGGAAGCCGCCCAGGTGTTGTTGGTGATGAAATCAGCTTGGTCAAATGAGTTCGACCCATTCTGGTCATCCACGATCCCATCCGCCACCCCCCCGTTCACCGCCGCATTACATCCATCACAGGCATAGGCTATCTGGAGATCCTCGATTCCATCTGCAATCGCGACCCCGCCTCGCACAAGACAGGGTCCGTTGTTCCCACAGGTTGCTGGATTGGTCGAGATGGCATAGTTGACGCATTGCAGTAAATAAACCGGCGTACCAACCGGGAACACGGCCGGTGCGCCAACCGTGTTCGCGAGTGTGAGCACATCCCCGGCGATCACCGTGACCGTCCCTGACACAGCCCCGCCGACCGACACCACGCCATTAACCGCAAGTCCGGCTGCTTGCATCGCGGCAACCGCGCCAGCTTGAAGCTGGATGGTAGTGAAAGGGCCCGTGGCCTGGACCGCCAGGGTCCACACTGGAGCAACGTTGCTCGTGGTCGGCACGACCAGCGAGACCGAATCCGACCCTGTATCGGCCCCAGCCGGCGTGTTATCCGCCGGGACGATGGCGGTGGCACAGGCGCCGACCGGCGCGGTCATGCCGAATCCGGCCATTTTGATGTCCCGTGAGAGAAGCTCCATGGCCAACCGGACGTTTTGCTGCGTCTCCGCGGCCTGATCATTCGCCTGCGCAGCCTTATTGCTGCTGGTCATGGCCGTAAAGCCGGCGGCC